>NZ_VFJB01000010.1 GCF_008362905.1 Deferribacter autotrophicus | reverse complement strand
AGGACTGCTCTGGTGGTCATAGCGGAGGGGTAACACCCGTTCCCATTCCGAACACGGAAGTTAAGCCCTCCAGCGCCGAGAATACTGCGGGAAGATAACCCGTGGGAAGGTAGGTCGCCGCCAGAGCTTTTTTTTTATTTAATGTAATCTTTTAAGAAGTCTTTCGTAATATCGTATAATTCATCTTGAATAAATTTATCATAAACTACATCAGCAGCTTTAGTTTCCTTGAAATTCCTAAAATATTTTCCACTGATATCAATTGGTAAATCAAAAACAAATTTTATCATTTTATAACCTTCAAAAGTATCACTACCTATTGGTCCCCAATTGTCAATTAATAGTTTTGTATTGATTACTCCAGGATGTAAGCAGTTTACTGAAATATTTTTATTTTTTAATATGTCGTGTAATTTAAAAGTAAAGAGTATGTTGCAAAGTTTTGAAAGTGAATATGCTTCGTATCCTGAAGGAAATAGCTTATTTTTAATATCTGTTATATTTATGCTGTTTGAATGAGCCATAGATGATACATTTATAATTTTAGCTGGTTGGTTTGAAAGCAAATTGTCTAAAAGAATATGGGTAATGAGAAAGTGAGATAAATAATTTACTTGATAAGTAACTTCAAATCCATCAATTGTGTATTTAAAATTTTTAGAAAATGTAGCAGCATTGTTGATTAATACATTAATTGGATAATTATTTATTTTATTGAATGCTTCAAATGTTTCAGCTAAATCTGATAAATCTGCTTTGATTGTTATTATATCAATATTTGGAAAATCTTTTATAATAGTCTTTTGAAGGTTAATTAACTTATCTGATGTTCTTCCATGAATAATTAAGTTATAACCGAGTTTTGCTAATTCAATGGCTGTAGTTTTGCCGATACCATCAGTTGCTCCAGTAATAAGTATATACATTATAGTAACCTCATTTATTAATATTTGAGGATTTTGGAAGTGAATTCATAACCAATGTTAATTATTTCATCAGCAAGGTGGTAGTCAAGCATCCCAATATGATCAAGTGGTGGTGATAATAAAATATTTGGTTTATACTCTGATAAAATATATTTTGTTTGAAAGTAATTCATAATTGTAAATGATCTATAAAGAGTTGATATTATGTTTGGTATTTTGTCGTAAACCGTTTCTTTTACTTTTCCATTTAAATCGATAGCACAGATTCTTTTATAACCTTTTTTATGTAATATATCTATTGGAAGAGGATTTGATACACCACCGTCAACTAAAACTTGTCCATTGATTCTAAAAGGTGAAAAAATTCCAGGTATAGAAATACTGGCTCTTACAGCTTTAAAAAGGCTACCTTTACTAAAAACAACAGGTTTGCCTGTTTCTAAATCTGTTGCAACTATATAGAGAGGTATATGGGCATCTTCAATATTTACGTCACCAAGATTTTTCATAAAGAATTCACAAATCTTGTCTCCATCCATTAGTCCTTTATTAGGGAGAAAGTTTATGCTAAAGAGAGAAAACACTTTTGTTTTGTTAAGGGAAAGAACAAATTCTTCATATACATTCAATTTATTAAAAGCAAAATAGGAAGCAATTATTGCACCAATGCTTGAACCAGCAACAGCTTGAATATTATAACCACGTTCTAGTAAGAATTTTATTACACCAATATGTGCTAAACCCTTCGCAGAACCGCTGCCTAATGATAATGCAAGATTTTTATTTGTTATAAACATTAGAAAATCTTATAACAAAAAAAATTATATTTGACTAGTTTAAAATTATATATTAAAATTTAATTGCATACTGTATACAATTGGGGTTGGTGTGGAAGAGTTGTTGGAAACAAAGCCTTTAAGGGAAAAAATAGCTGATAAGATTAGGACTGATATTATTAAAGGTGTGTATAAAGATGGTGATCGTCTTGTAGAACCAAAACTAGCTGAAATACTTGGAATAAGTAGGACTCCAATTAGAGAAGCCCTTAGACAGCTTGAGAGTGAGGGGTTTGTTGAGATTATCCCTAGGAAAGGTGCAATTGTTAAAACGATGACACTTGAAGATGTGGATAATCTTTATGTGATTAAAGCTAGCTTAGAAGGTTTGGCTGCTCGCCAAGCTGTAAAATATATTAAAGATGAAGATATTGAAGAGATGTCAAAAATTAATCAGAGATTTCTTTATATTGCAAATAAAAGTAGTGATATAGTGGAGGAATATTTGAAGTATAATATTGATTTTCATAATATTTTTATAAAATTATCTCATAATGAAAAACTTGTTGAAATTTTAGAGGGACTTTCAAAAAATTTCCAAAGGATTAAAGGTATGTTGATTACTAAGTCTGATAGAGCATTAAAGGCTTATGAAGAACATAATGAGATAATAAAAGCATTTAAGTCAAAGAATGCAGAGTTGGTGGAGTTAAAAGTTAGATGGCATATTGAAAATAGTTGGAATTATATAAAAGAAAGGATGACTAGCTATGGCCATTAGAGATATTAGTATTGATAATGCTCCTTTAAGTGAAAAAATAGCTGAGACTATAAGAGATTATATATTAAAAGGTGTATTAAAACCTGGTGAACGCTTAACAGAACCTAAACTTTCTGACATTTTAGGGATTAGTAGAACTCCGATAAGAGAAGCTCTCAGAATTTTAGAGATGGATGGTTTTGTTACTATAATTCCTCGTAGAGGGGCAGTAGTTACTGATGTTACAGATAAAGACGTGGATGAAATTTTTGTTTTAAAGATAAGATTAGAATCTTTGGCTGCAAGGCTTGCGGTGGAGAATATGTTGGATGCTGATATTGATAAATTGAGAGATATTAATGCTAAGCTTGAGAGATTTAATGAAAATAAAAATGTTGCAGGGTTGATAAAAGCTAATAGTGATTTCCACGATTTTTTTATCAGAAAATCTGAAAATCAAAGATTAATAAAGTTTCTTGAAAGTTTGCAATCTCAGTTTAAAAGAGCTACTGCATATTCTTTTACAGAAGCTGGAAGAATAGTTAGTGTAATTGAGGAGCATAAAGAGATAGTTGAAGCTTTTGAGAAACGAGACGTTAATCTTGTTGAAAAGCTAGTAGAAAGACATATTCAAAACGGGTGGAAATTCATCAAATCTAAGGTTGCAAAGAAAAAAACTAGTTGATTTTTTCATAAAAATAATATTTAAAACCATAACTTGAATTTTGAGGGGTGCATAATGTCTAAAGTGAAAGTCTATGTAAAATTAAAGGATACTGTTTTAGACCCAGAAGGCCAAACAATTTGTAGTTCTTTGCATAAACTTGGTTATAAATTTGTTAAAAATGTCAGAGTTGGCAAAATATTTGAGATAGAAATGGATGATAATGTTGAAAATATAAATGAAAAAATTGAAGAGTTTTGTAATAAGTTGCTGGTAAATCCTATTGTTGAAGAGTTTTCTTATGAGATTGTAGAGGATTAAGATGAAAGCTGGAGTTGTAGTTTTTCCCGGTTCTAATTGTGACCATGATTGTTATCATGTGTTAAAACATGTTTGCGGTATAGAAACCTCTTTTATTTGGCATAAAGATACGGAAATTAATGATTATGATTTAATTGTTTTGCCAGGCGGTTTTTCTTATGGTGATTATCTTAGATGTGGAGCAATTGCTAGTAAGTCTCCCATTATGGACACTATTATAGATTTTGCTGAAAAGGGTGGCTATGTAATTGGTATATGTAATGGTTTTCAGATTTTAACTGAAAGTGGTCTTTTACCAGGTGCACTGTTAAAAAATAGAAGTCTTAAGTTTATATGTAAAAATGTATATTTAAGGGTTGAAAATAGTTTTACTCCATTTACAAGCCTATATTCTATAGGAGAAATAGTAAAAATACCTATAGCTCACATGGAAGGGAATTATTATATAGATGAAGATGGTTTGAAAGAATTAAAAAATAATTCTCAGATAGTTTTCAAATATTGTGATGAATATGGAGAAATCAATAAAGAGAGCAATCCAAATGGATCGATTGAGAATATTGCAGGGATAATCAATAAAAGGGGTAATGTGCTAGGAATGATGCCTCATCCTGAAAGAGCAGCTGAAGATATTCTTAGCAGTAAAGATGGTTTGTATCTTTTTAAAAGTATTATTGATTTTATCAAAGAGGGTTAAAAATGAGAATTTATGAAAGTTTTAACTATCCAGAAGTGAATGTAGATGTTGCGAAAGAGATGGGGCTTACTGAAGAAGAGTTCGAAAAAGCTGTAGAAATACTAGGACGAGTACCAAATTATATTGAGCTTGGGATATTTGCTGCAATGTGGAGTGAACATTGCAGTTATAAAAGCAGTAGAATTCATTTGAAAAAGTTTCCCACCGAGGCTGAATGGGTAGTTCAGGGACCTGGTGAAAATGCAGGAATAATTGAAATTGATGGTGATCTATGTGCTTGTTTTAAGGTTGAGAGTCATAATCACCCTTCTTATATTGAGCCTTATCAGGGGGCTGCTACAGGAGTTGGTGGTATATTGAGAGATGTTTTTACCATGGGTGCAAGGCCGATTGCCTGCATGGATGGGTTGAGGTTTGGCAATATAAAAGATGATAAAAGCAGATATATTTTTGAAGGTGTTGTTTCTGGAATTGCAGGGTATGGTAACTGTTTTGGAGTTCCTACAGTTGGTGGTGAAACATTTTTCCATGATTCTTTTAAGAACAATCCTCTAGTAAATGCATTTGCCTTAGGGGTTGTAAAAAAAGATAGGATTTTTAAAGCAAAAGCAGAAGGTGTTGGTAATCCTGTAATTTATGTCGGTGCAAAAACTGGTCGAGATGGTATACATGGGGCTACGATGGCCAGTGAAGAGTTTGGTGAAGATTCAGAAAAAAAGAGACCAAATGTGCAGATAGGGGATCCTTTTAAAGAAAAACTACTTTTAGAAGCTTGTCTCGAATTGATGAAGAATGATTTTATTGTAGGAATACAGGATATGGGAGCTGCTGGCCTCACAAGTTCATCCTTTGAGATGGCCTCAAGAGCTGGTTCTGGAGTTGAGCTTTATCTTGACAAAGTTCCATGTCGTGAAGAAGGGATGACACCTTATGAAATAATGCTTTCTGAGTCACAGGAAAGGATGCTGATTGTTGCAAAAAAAGGGTATGAGGATAAAGTACTAGAAATATTTGATAAATGGGATCTTGATGCTGAAATTATAGGAAAGGTTACTGATGATGGTTATGTAAGATTGTTTTGGAAAGATGAACAGGTGGCTGAACTTCCTGCAAAACCTCTGGGTGATGAGGCCCCAGTGTATGATAGACCTTATAAAGAGCCTTCATATTATAGAGAGTTGAAACATGATGACTTTGCTTTTGCCAATTTGGATCTTGATAAAACATTTGAAATGATGATTTCAAATCCTAATATTGCTTCTAAAAGATGGATTTTTGAGCAATATGATCACATGGTAAGAACGAACACTGCTGTTTTACCTGGATCTGATGCAACTGTTTTGAGATTGAAAGGGTCAAAAAAAGGTATTGTTCTTTCAATGGATTGTAATAGTAGATATTGTTATCTAGATCCATATAAAGGCGGTCAGATAGCTGTAATTGAAGCTGCCAGAAATGTAGCGATGAGTGGTGGTCGCCCTCTTGCAATTACAGACTGTTTAAACTTTGGTAATCCTGAAAAGCCTGAAGTAATGTGGCAGTTTGTAAAAGCTATAGAGGGGATGAGTTTTGCTTGCGAAAAATTGAATACTCCTGTCGTAAGTGGAAATGTGAGTTTTTACAATGAAACGGATGGTAAAGGGATATATCCTACACCTACTGTGGTTATGGTAGGAGTTATTGATGATGTGGAAAAAAGAATTGAATCCCATTTTGTTGGAGAAGGGAACTTAATTTATTTAATTGGTGAGAACAAAGGTGAAATTGGAGGAAGTGAGTTTTTATCATATTGCCTTGATATGGATGAAGGTGTTGTTCCTGAACCAAAAATTGAAGAAAATATAAAACTTATAAACTTTATGATTGATGCTGTTAAAAATGAACTGTTACTTAGTGCCCATGATGTTTCATTGGGTGGGCTTGTTATTACACTTTTTGAAATGTGTGTTAAAAATAAGATAGGTGCTCAAGTTCAGTTTGATTATAAAATGAATGATTTTAGATATCTTTTCAGTGAAACTCAGGGACTTGCCTTTGTGGAAGTTAATCCTGCTAAAGAAGAAAAATTTCTTTTATATGCGAATAAATACGGTTTACGCACTGAAAGAGTTGGAGTTACCGGAGGGAAAGAATTTAAAGTGAAAAAAGGTAGAAGAGTTGTGCTTTTATATGACCTTGAAGATTTAATTTACCAGTATGAAAGGGAAATTGAAAGATGGATGAAATAGTTTTTGACAAATTCCATGAAGAATGTGGAATAGCTGGTGTTTTCGGTGATAAAGATGCTGCTAATCTAGTTTATCTTGCTCTTTATGCTTTGCAGCATAGGGGGCAGGAAGGTGCTGGAATTGCCTGTTCGGACAGAAGAAGTTTGAGGGTAGAAAAGGGGCTTGGGCTTGTTGCGGATATATTTAAGAGAAGTATCCTTGAACGTTTAAGTGGGGATATTGCCATTGGACACAACAGGTATTCAACAGCAGGGGAGAATCATTTAAAAAATACCCAACCTATTGTGGCTGATATTAATCTGGGGTCTGTTGCATTAGTGCATAATGGGAATATTGTAAATGCTGATGTTTTACGTAATGAGCTTGTTTCAGATGGTGCAATTTTTACCTCAACTTCAGATAGTGAAATAATAATTCACCTGATGGCAAAGTCGAATGAGAAAAATATTATTGATGCTATTTCCAAAAGTGTCCAAAGGTTAAAAGGGGCTTTTTCTCTAATTTTTATGACAGAAAATATGATGATAGGGTTAAGGGATCCTTTTGGTTTCAGGCCTTTGATACTTGGAAGGATTCGCTCAAGCCATGTACTAGTAAGTGAAACATGTGCTCTTGATTTGATAGATGGTGAATTTATTCGTGAGATAGAGCCTGGAGAAATGATTATTATTACAGATGAAGGGATAGTTTCTTACTACCCATTTGAGAAGGTGGAAATTCATCCATGTATTTTTGAGTTTATTTATTTTGCAAGGCCTGATAGTAGAATTTTTAATAGAGATGTTTATGAGATAAGAAAGGCATTTGGTAGGAAGCTTGCAGAAGAGAGTCCTGTTGATGCTGATATTGTTATCCCTGTACCTGATTCAGGTATTGTTGCGACCCTTGGATATTCTGAATACAGTGGAATTCCTTATGAAATGGGATTGATAAGAAATCATTATGTGGGAAGAACTTTTATAGAGCCAGCCCAGTCCATAAGGCATTTCGGAGTAAAGCTTAAGCTCAATCCTGTTAAAAGTGTGATTGCAGGTAAAAGGATAGTGGTGGTGGATGATTCTATCGTAAGGGGGACTACCAGTAGAAAGATTGTAAAGATGTTGAAAGAAGCCGGTGCAAAAGAAGTGCATATGAGAATATCTTCGCCACCTACGAAATTTCCATGTTTTTATGGGATTGATACACCTACAAGGAGTGAGCTTATTGCTTCTACTCATACTATAGAGGAGATAAGAAAATATATTACAGCAGATAGCCTTGCTTATTTAAGCTTGGAAGGGATGCTTGACTGTGTTGAAAACAGCAGTTTTTGTCATGCTTGTTTTAGTGGGGCATACCCCACTTTGCATAAAGACGGTAACGGCTATAATCCAAAAAGTGAGGTATAAAAATGGAAGATAAGCTTATAATCAGATTATTTGGTTCAAGTATGGAATTTGTTTCTGGGTGAAGCCCATCTTATTTCCCCTCAGGTTGTGGGGTAGTTGATGATCCTTATTTTGAAATAGCAAAGACTTTAGATGCAAAATTGACGAAAGAGTTTGGCCTTGAAAGTGTGGATTTCAAGTATGTTGATATTTCATCACCTGAAGTTTTAGATTATATCGATGATGTGAATAATATTGTGGAAAACAGATTCCCTCTTCCCTATGTATCGGTTAATAAAAAACCTGTTGCTTGGGGATTGGATGACCCAGAAGAAATATTTATAAAAATAACAAACTTTGTTAATAGCCAAGTAAAATAAAAAAGCCGCTCTTAAGAGCGGCTTTTTATTTTTTTTGAAAATTTAAAGGGAAACTACATTTATTGCAGCTAAGCCTTTTGGGCTTTTTTCTACTTGGAATTTTACCCTTTCACCTTCAGATAATGACTTAAATCCATCTTTTTGAATGGAAGTGTGATGTACAAATACATCTTGTCCGCCATCTTCGGTTATAAAACCATAACCTTTTGAATCGTTAAACCACTTAACAGTTCCTTCTCTCATAACTATACCTCGTATTATTTTGTTTTGTTGTTTACTGCAGTGACGTTTAAAGAGATAACTCTGATAAACTCGAACTGTAACAGAACAACTTTGCCTATTATGCACCTTTTAAAAATTTATGCAACCTTTATTTGACTGGCGTCACCCCATTTTTTGTAAAGGAATAGTAATTATTGAGTATTATTAGTAGATTACATACTAAAAACAAAGGAAAAATATTTTTCTCATTTTCGTGGCATGTCCAGTGCCGCTTGCGAGGCAGGTTTCTCAAAAAATATTTTTCACTGTATTTTAAAACATTGTTTTGTAAATTTTGGAGTGACGTCAGTTATTTGAAAAAGATTTTGTAAATAAGTTTTTGGTGAGAATTAAGTAATGCTTGACTAAATTGAAATAGAAACGTAGAAAAAAAAAGGTAAGGGGAGTTAAATTTTTTTAAAACTTTTTAGAGGAGGATGTGATGAAAAGGTTTTTGTTGCTTGTTTTGGTGTTGGTTGCGTTTTGTGTAACGGATGTGTTTGCCGGTGGCACACTTAGACTGCTTACCTGGAAAGGGTATGCTCCGAAGAAACTTGTAGATAAATTTGAAAAAGAGACAGGTATTAAAGTAGAAGTTACCTATTCTAATAATGAAGAGATGATTGCAAAGCTTAGAGCAACACGTGGTGGCGGGTTTGACCTTGCCCAACCAAGCCAGGATAGAATTTCATCTGTACAGGCAAAATACAAAATTTATAGACCTATGGATTATTCAAAAATTAAAACAGAACTTTTTATCCCTTCCATGTTGGAGGCTGTAAAGAAAAATACCTTAGTGAAGGGTAAATCTTATGCTGTACCATTTTGCTGGGGGACATCAGGTTTAATTGTAAATAAAAAATATGCTGCGGATGCAAAAGATTACACCGATCTTTTAAATCCAAAATATAAAGGTAGAATAAGTTATAGATTAAAGAGGCCTACTTTGATAGGTTTGGCATTTGCACTCGGTTATAATCCTTTTGAGCTTTATAGCAATCCCAAAGAGTATAAAGTGTTGATGGAAAAGATTGGACAGAAATTAATAGATGCTAAAGACTTAGTAAAAAATTATTGGACAAATGGTGATGCATTGCTTCAGCTTCTTAGATCAGAAGAGGTTTATGTTGCCATGGGTTGGGACGGTGGAGGTTGGAGACTTCATAAAGAGAATCCGAATATAGATTTTGTAGCTCCAAAAAGTGGTGCGTTGGGCTGGATAGATACTTTTGCAATTCCTGCTAAAGCAAAAAATATTGATGCTGCTTACAAGTGGATCAACTTTATGTTAAGACCTGAAAACGCTGCTTATTTCACAAACACTGAAGGGTATTTTACAGCATCTAAAGATGCAGAAAAATATTTAAAACCGGATGTAAAAGATAATTTAAATCGCTCTTTTTCTAAAGCAGATATAGATAATATCAAATGGTATCCACCTGTACCTGCCAAAATAGAATCAATTGAAGCAAAGATTCTTGATAAAGTAAAATCAGCAAGATAGGCAAAAGTAAGGGGGGGGTTACCCCTTTCCTTATTTTCATTAAGGGGTTATAAATGCGATTTGATCTTGATGTGAGAAGTGTTGTTAAAAAATTCGGAGATTTTACTGCGGTAAAGGGTGTAAGTTTTAAGGTAGAGCAGGGTAAGTTTTTTTCCATTTTAGGTCCTTCCGGATGTGGTAAAACGACTTTGTTAAGGATGATTGCCGGGTTTTTAGAGCCAACTTCAGGTGAAATTTACATTAGAGGGAATCTTGTTAACGGTTTGCCGCCAAATAAAAGGCCTGTTAATCTTGTTTTTCAGAATCTTGCTCTGTTTCCGATGATGAATGTTGAAGAAAATATTGCCTTTGGACTTAGACGAAGAAAAGTTCCAAATAATGAGATTAAGAAAAAAGTAAAAGATATATTAGAAAGAGTGGGGTTGCCAGGATTTGAAAAAAAGGCAATCAGTCAATTGTCAGGTGGACAGAAACAGAGAATTGCCATTGCAAGATGTCTTGTATTGGAGCCTTCCGTTTTGCTCCTTGATGAACCTTTGGGTGCTCTTGATTTAAAGTTGAGAGAACAGATGAAAGTAGAACTTAAAAAATTGCAAACTGAAGTGGGAACAACTTTTGTTTATATAACTCATGACCAATCTGAAGCTCTTGTAATGTCTGATTATGTGGCGGTGATGAATGCTGGTAAATTTGAGCAGGTGGATACACCACAAAATCTTTACAAATATCCTCAGACTGCTTTTGTGGCTCAGTTTGTGGGGGATAATAATGGATGGGAAGCGGAAGTTGTTTCACAAGACAAAGGCACGGCTTTGGTTCAAACTTCCGAAGGGTACCAATTCCATGTGAAAACACTGGATCATTTGAATAAAAAAAATTGCATTTTTTTTGTGAGGCCGGAAGCCTTTATCATTAAACCTGATAATAAAATAGACGATTTAAATAGATTAAAAGTAAGAGTTAAGACTATTTTATTTGACGGCGCAAACAGTAGACTTTTAACCGTTGTTGAAAATAGCGAAAAGGAAATTATTGTGGCATTACCCCAAAATAAACAGTTTGATTATATCAAGCCAGGTGATGTTATTGAGTTGGGATGGCATCCTGAAAATTGTATAGCCTTTGAGAGAGAGTAAAGCTTATGAAACATGCAAAATTGGGGTTTTATATTTTTTTAATACCTGTGGTTTTATGGCTTTTTCTTTTAATTGTGATTCCTCATATCGATTTGCTCATTATGTCTTTAAGGGCAGAAAATGATTTGGGTGAGCTTGTATGGAGTTTACAAAACTATAAAAATTTTTTTACAGAGCCAATTTATTGGGTTACGTTTGTAAGAACAGCAGTTTATTCCATACTTGTAACTATAATTACCGCGATAATAGCGTTGCCAGTGTCTTTTTTTATAACAAAAGTTGTTAATCCGAGATTCAGTAATTTTTTATCTATTTTACTACTTATGCCTTTTTGGGTCAGTGAGCTTGTTAGGGTATATGGATGGATGATATTGTTGAGAGAAAGTGGTGTGATTAATCATTTTTTGGTTAAACTTGGTATTCTCAATAGACCGATTGAGTTTTTGTACAATGATATTTCGATGATAATGGTGCTTGTTTATACATCGATGCTTTTTATGGTGGTGCCTCTCATTTCTGTAATGGAGAGTCTGGATGATCATTTAATAGAGGCAGCTTATGACCTCGGTGCTTCAACAAAAGATATTGTTTTTAAGATAATTATACCGCATGCAAAGCCAGGGTTAACATCTGGTTCCATTGTGGTTTTTATGTTAACCCTTGGTAATTATCTTACTCCAAACTTAATCGGTGGGAAAAATTCACTCTGGTTTACCGAGCAGATTTATACGCAATTTATTGCTAGTTTTAACTGGAATCAAGGTGCAGCCTTCGGATTTTTACTGTTGATCTTGTCCACATTGATTATTTGGATAGCTCTGAAAATTACAAGACAAAACTTGAGTAAGGTGGTTCAATGATTAGGACTTTGCCTCGCAGTAAAAAATATAATATCAGTCTTAAAATGTACATTATACTTTTTTATGTATTTTTGTTTGCTCCACTAGTAATAACCTGCATTCTAGCATTTAATAATTCCGATTTTCCAAGTTTGCCATGGAAAGGATTTACGCTGGACTGGTTTTTTGCGAATAATGAGCATAGAGTAGGGCTTTTTCATGATGTGAATAACTTGAGAAGTATTTGGATTAGTATAAAAACAGCATTCATAGTGTCCATTTTATCATTGATTGTGGGCACAATGGGTGCATTTTTATTTGAGCAAGAAGAATTTAAATTTAAGCAGGCTTTATATTTTCTAACCCTTGCACCTCTTGTAATTCCGGGTGTTATTTTGGGTATTTCGATTTTACTTGCCAGCAATTCTGTGGGTGCTTTTCTTGAAGAGCATTTAGGTATTGATACCCCATTGTTTGCGCCCGGTTTCTGGTTAGTGGTACTTGGTCAGTTTTCATTTATCACAACATTTGTGGTGCTGGTTGTTTCTGCAAGATTAAAAAAATTCGATAGGACGTTGGAAGAGGCTGCTTTAAATCTTGGTGCCAACAGGTTCGAAGTTATATGGCATATTACTTTGAGATATCTAAAGCCTGCATTATTGGGGGGTGGTTCAGTAGCATTTCTGATGAGTTTTGAAAACTTTAATACTACTTTGTTTTTAGTAGGTTCTGAGCCTACTTTGCCAATTAATCTTTATTTGCAGGTAAGGGATGGAAGTACACCTGTGATAAATGCAATATCATTTTTAATGATTGTGTTTACATCTACGCTTGCTCTGATAAATTTATACTTTAGCAATAAAAAGGATGAATAGTTATTTTGATTTCCACGATAGAATCCTTCTCAATAAAATTTAGTATCCTTGCTGTAATAATATGTGTGAAATTATCATAGCGATTCGACCTTAGACGAAAAAGCAATCTGACCAAAATTATTTTTTATTGTTTCCGATTTTTGGGTAAAATAAGCAAAAACTGGATGAATTTATTTATTTTTAATTAGTTAATACCTTATTAGCATTAACTAATTTGATAAATGTTTTATTATCCAATCCGGCCTGTTTGTGGATAATGAAGTAACTCCAAGGTTCATGAGCTGTTTTGCAAGATGGGGATTATCTACTGTCCAGACATTCCAAAGCCATTTATTTTTTTTGATTTCTTTTGCCATACGAATACAGTGGGTTAGATCGGCAAGGGTTGAGATACCGTCCAAATTTGCCTCTTCAATCTTTTTAAATACATTTTTATACATATTTTTTTCGATGGTTACATTGTATCCGTATTCCACTATCCACAACACTTTAAAATCAGGTAATAGGGATTTTAGTTTTGATACCAGCTCATAGTTGAAACTGATAATAATAATCTGATTTTTCCTAAATTCATAACCTTTTATAAATTCATAAAAAACTTCGGTAATTTCGATTCCTGATTTAATTTCAATATATAGATCCAGATAATCAGGGGTTTTATCTATCAAATTTTCAAGAAGGGGTATTTTTTCACCTTTGAATTTGGGATCAAACCAACTGCCGACATCTATTTTGTTCAATGTTTCAAATTTGCTATTCTTGACTTTATAATTTCTTGTACCTGTACGACCGGTGGAGTCATCATGAATTATAACAATCTTTTTATCCTTTGTCATGTGAACATCCATTTCAAGTCCATCAACTCCAAAGGTCATGGCCAGATCAAATGCAGACATTGTATTTTCAGGCGCATAAAATGAAGCGCCTCTATGAGCAATAATTTTCATATCTATTACCTCATATTGCGTCACTTAAAATCTTTAAAGCTTCCGCTTTTACATTATTTTTTGTCTCATTGTCCCAGTCTAATTCTTTTGAAAAGATTTCAACAGTTGTATCCAGAGCTTTCTTTGCACTATTTAAATCGGTTTCTGCAAGGGAGGTTCTTCTTACAAGAAAATCAAGAGGTTTCCGTGCGTATTCTTTTCTGATGGCATATATGATTTCAGCCAATATGATAGGTTTGCTTTCCAGTAATTTATCGCCGAGATTTTCTTTTTGGGCAATATGGATTATTTCTTCCGTTTTTGTGCCGTAATTTTTAATAAGATGATTTAAAATCTCTTTATCGAAATAATTTGATTCCAATAGCTTGTTCTTATAATTTTCATCAAAACCTTCACTTCCATAATAGATAATTTCTTCGGTTATACATCGATTTTTTGGTGATAACTTGAAGTGAGGTATGATATAGTTAATAGTATCTTCTGCCATTTTCCTGAAGGTTGTCCATTTCCCGCCAGTAATTGTCACAAGATTTGATTCAGAGATTTTAATATAATGGTCTCTTACGATTGAAGCTGTATCATTCGTGGAAGAGTTTTTGACAAGGGGTCTTAATCCTGACCATACGGATTTTATATCGTCTTTTGTTACTTTTACATCAAAATACATGTTTATATGTCTTATTAAGTAATCAATCTCTTTTTCTTTTGCCTTGGGGTACTCGTCCACTTCAGCAGGTTCGTCCGTGGTACCGATTATGCATGCATCTTCCCAGGGAAGTATAAAAAGAACTCTGCCGTCTTCAGTTTTTGGTATTAACAACCCCTCATTTCTTGGAGCATAGGATTTATCAACGGCGATATGTATCCCCGATGAAACCTGCATTATCTCTTCACAATGGGGGTTATCGAGTTTTCTGATAGTGTCGGTAAAAGGGCCTGTGGCGTTGATTACCACCTTTGCGAAAGCTTCTTTGTTTTTATCTTCTATTTTATCGTAAAATATTACCCCTTTGATTTTACCGTTTTCTTTAATAAAATCTTTAACTTCTGTATAATTCAGTAATTTTGCACCGTACCTCTCTGCTGTCTTGGCTATTGTAATATTCATTCGCATATCATTAAACTGTCCATCGTAGTATTGGACACACCCTTTTAAACCATCTTTTTTCAAGGACGGGAACTCTTTGATTGCACGTTTTTTGCTTATTATTTTACTTCTTCCAAGGGTCTTTTTACCTGATAAAAGGTCATAGATTGTAAGCCCAGTAAATATGTAAGGGATTTCATACCATTTGTACAATGGTGTGAGTAGAGCGATTTTATGACATAGATGGGGTGCATTTTGAATGAGCAGATATCTTTCTCTCAAACTACTTTTAACAAGGTTGTATTGCTCTTTATCAAGATGTTTTATAGCTGATTCCAAATATCTTACACCGCCATGTAGCAGTTTTGTACTTCTACTACTTGTGCCTGATGCAAAGTCGTTTTTTTCCAAAAGCAGTGTTTTGAACCCTCTGCTTGCAGCATCAAGGGCTACACCACACCCTGTAGCACCACCTCCGATTACAATTATGTCGAATTGAGAATTTTCTGATTTCATGATATCTCCTTTTTCACGCTTTTATGCTTCAATTTTTAAAAAAGCAAGGAATATTTTATAAGAGACGTAGTTTTCATTGACGCAATGATTTTTTGTAATGTAAAATAAATCTAAATTATATAAGACGGAGAGACTATGCCCGAGTATTATCATCCAAATAGAGAGAAACTTCACAGAATTATTTTTGGGACGGATACTTTTGCGGGTAAACTGTTCGATGTGATTTTGATAATTTTTATTTTAATGAGTGTTTTGGTTGTTATGCTGGATAGTATTTTGCAGGTTCATAGTAAATTTGCAGGTATCTTTAAACTGTTAGAATGGTTTTTTACAATTGTTTTTACAGTTGAATATATTTTGAGATTGTATGTTGTGAAAAGGCCTTTGAAATACGCCACAAGTTTTTTTGGCGTTGTGGATTTATTGTCGGTTTTACCCACATATTTGACCATTATCTTTGCAACCAGTCATTACTTCATTGTTATCAGAATATTGAGATTACTGAGAATTTTTAGGATTTTAAAATTGATTCAATATTTAAATCAGGCTGATGCTTTGTTGCAGGCATTAAAGGCCAGTAGAGCTAAAATTTTGATTTTCCTTTTTGCGGTTTTTAATCTCGTTATCATCTTAGGTTCGATAATGTATGTGGTGGAAGGGGAAGCAAACGGATTCACAAGTATTCCAAAAAGTATCTATTGGGCAATTGTGACTTTAACTACTGTAGGTTACGGTGATATTTCCCCTAAAACCCCTGTGGGACAGTTTATTGCTTCTTTGGCAATGATAATAGGTTATGCCATTGTGGCTGTTCCTACAGGGATTTTTGCTGTGGAGATGTCAAAGGCTCGTCGTGCCGATAAAATGGTTTTTTTTGCCTGCCCATCGTGTGGTTATGATATTAGCGATATTGATGCGAATTATTGCCAAAATTGTGGTTATAACCTGAAAAAGTGATAAAATTTTTATTCCAGCAGTAGTTACATTATCTTATCCCAAAATATATGATATCTGTAAATCATTTTATTGATAAATAAGTTTAATAATAGTACTATTATCAAATAGTTTGTTAGTATGATTGTTGCAGCAAATGATATAAAAACAAAGGGGATGTTATTTGTCGAGAGGGTTGTTATAAGTATAATGTAAGAGGTAAAAAGAAATTTTTTATTTTACGTTTATGTTTCTGATGCCTGATGGTTTCCATGCTGGTGATATAGTAAGAGAACCTTTTCTTTTGCATTTTAATATTGCAGCATAAGATATGGTAAAGTCTCCATAGCGGCTGTTGATCTCATCTATTGCTTTGTAGATTTTTTCTTTTTTGTTGCTTTCCATTATGGTGGTTAGATGAACCGAGTTGTGCACCAGATTGGAAAGGGATACACCTAGAAGTCTTATTCCTATAGATAGGTCGTATTCTTTCAATAAGAGTTTTGCAACTTCAAAGATGTGATGAGTAGCACAGGTGAGAAAGGGGAGTGTATGTCTTTTGCCAAAGGTATTCATATGTATATCTCGCAAATATATTGATATTGTTTTGCCGGATACTCGATTTTTTCTTGCCCTTGCAGATACCATTTCGCAAAGCTGCAAAAGATAGGGGAGAGCTTCTTTTTCAGAGTATATATCATGGGGTAAAGTCATACTGTGACCTATGGATTTGACTGGTTCTTCTTCAACGTTGATATTGCCGATATAATCGCCATGGGCCATGGCAAAAAGTTTATAACCGTTTTTCCCAAACATTTTTACCAGATTTGTCAGTCCTAGCTTTCTTAAATCTTTTGGTGTAAATATCCCCATATTTGCAAATTTCTTTGAAAGTCTCCTGCCTATCCCCCATATATCATAGAGTTGAAACTGATCTATGAAGCTTGTGGATTTTTCAGGTGGGACAAAAAGATAACCATCAGGTTTGTTAACACCGCTTGCCATTTTTGCAATGAGTTTATTTTTTCCTACTCCTATGGAGCATGTAATTCCAAAATTCTTTTTTATATAATTTTTTATAAGAGATGCTATGTCTTCAGGTGGCATTTTTACCTGTGATATATCTAAAAAAGCCTCGTCTACCGAATACATTTCTACATCGTAAGTAATGGTAAGGAGAAAGTTGTGAATTTGTTTGGAGATGTAGGTATATTTAGGGTTATTTCCCACAATAAAGGTAATATGTGGGCACATTTTCATGGCTTCATATTTTGTCATGCCTGTTTTTACGCCGTATTTTCTTGCTTCGTAGGATGCTGTGGTTACTACTGTGCGCTCTTTTGCACCTATTATGGCTATCGGTTTTCCTCTCAAATTTGGGTTTGAAGCCTGTTCTACAGAGGCAAAAAATGCATCCATATCTATACAGAGTATCATTAAAACCTCTTGATTTTTAAAACTTATAATGGCATATTATAGGCGAACAAATGTTTGTTTTCAAGGAGAAATTTTATGCTGACAGATAAGCAAAAGAAGATGCTTGGGTACATCAAAGAATTTAAGGATAAAAATGGCTATGTACCCTCTGTAAGAGAGATATGCAAGGGACTCAACTTATCATCCACAGCATCTGTAAAAAAGATGCTTGATAGACTTGAAGCAAAGGGGGTGATTAGAAAAAATCCTCAACAGGCAAGAAGTATAGAGATAGTTGATGATTTTTTTGATAATAAAGGATTGCCTGTATTAGGCAAAGTGGTGGCAGGGTATCCCGTAATATCTGAAGAAAATGTTATTGAATACATAGACCTGACCAGGTTTAATAATAAAGAAAGGTTTTTCTTTTTAAAGGTTTTTGGCGACAGTATGATTGAAAAGAAGATTTTTGACGGTGATTATATTTTAGTGGAGCTAACAAAAGAGCTAGCAAACGGTGAGATAGGCGTTTTCAGGTTAAACGGTGAAGTAACGGTAAAAACATATATTAAAGAAAACGGCTATTTCATATTAAGACCTGAGAACAAAGCGTATGAAGATATAATAGTGAGAGATAATGACGATTTTGAGATAATTGGAAAAGTGGTTTATGTGATGCGGACTGTTATATAAAAAAGAGGGCGTTACTGCCCTCTTTTTTAATAGGCTTCTGTTTCTGGATCTTTTAAATCTTCCGGTGTTACTGGATCTTTAAATATTTTGTAAGTCCAAATCTGATAAAAAATAACAATCGGTACAAACATTATTACCACGAGGGTCATAATTTTTAGAGTATATGTGCTTGAGGATGAGTTAAATGCTGTTAAGCTGTATTTTGGATCAATATTGGATGGAATAAGGTTTGGATACAGACCAATAATACCTGTAAATATCACTGTTAAAATAGTAATGCATGAGGCAAAAAATGCTTTTACAGGTGAGTTTTTAATCAGGACAAAAATAGAGAGTAAACTTAGTACAGCAATGGCAGGTACAATGAACCACACAGGATTTTTGATGTAATTATCATAAAGATGAGTTTTAAAGGCTGAGAAGATCAAAAATAATACTGCGACGGCCACCAATAAAGGCCATATTTTTACTGCAATACTTCTTGCCCTTTTAGAAAGATCACCGGTTGTTTTAATGGATAGCCATAAAGCTCCATGATTTATGAATAATAGTACGAAAAGTATACCTGTTAAAATTCCATAGGGGTTTAAGAGATAGGCAAGACTTCCATGGTATCCTTGTTCGTCTATTGGTAAACCGGCAAATATATTACCAAAAGCTACACCAAAAAGAAGGGCAGGAATTAAACTTCCTGCAAAGATAGCAATGTCCCAACCTTTTTTCCAGGCAGGGCTATCTTTTTTACCTCTAAACTCAAAAGAAACTCCTCTAAAAATAAGTGCAAACAAAAGTATCAAAAGAGGGGTGTAAAGGTAGCTAAACATATAAGCATAAGTTGTAGGGAATGCAGCAAAAGTTGCTCCACCTGCAGTAATTAACCATACCTCATTACCGTCCCATACAGGTCCTAATGTATTAATTACTATTCTCTTTTCTTCATCTGTTTTTGCAACAAACGGATGCAATATACCAGCACCAAGATCAAATCCATCTAGCATAAAATAAACGGCCCATAAAAGTCCCCAAAGTGCAAACCATATAATTTGATATATCATGGTTCCCTCCTATGCTGATACTGTTGATGCCTGAATTACTTTTTGTTTTGCTTCAGTCAATTTAGGCCCTTTTTTTGCGTATTTTGTAATTAAATAAATATCAATTATACCAAGTAATCCGTAAAATAGAGTAAAACCTATAAGTGAAAACCATACTTGATCGATGGTAACTGATTTTGAAACACCATCAGAGGTTTTCATAAGCCCGTAAACAATCCAAGGCTGTCTTCCCACTTCAGCCACAATCCAACCAAGAAAATTTGCTATATAAGGAATAGGTATCATGTAGAGCATGATTTTCAAAAACCATTGTTTGTCTAATAAAACATCTTTTTTGCTATAATAATATGCTAACAATGCCAGGAGCATAAAAAGTGTACCTAAAACTACCATTAACCTAAAACTTAAAAATACAGGCATAACAGGAGGCCTTTCCTCTTTTGGAAAAGCTTTCAAACCTTTTACTTCAGCATTGAAGTCATGATAAGCTAAAAAACTGAGCAATTTTGGTAGCGGTAAAATTTCGATTAAATTTTCTTCTTTTGCTTCATTTGGGATTGTAAAAAGATATATTGGGGCACCTTTTTGTGTTTCCCATAAAGATTCCATTGCTGCCAATTTTGTAGGTTGAACTTTGGCTACTTCATGGGCATGCCAGTCACCTATGAAGAACTCTGCAAAGCTTACAATTAATGCAAAAAGAGCAGCGATTTTAAAAGATTTTTTGAAAAACTCCACATTTGCTTGTTTTAGCAAATGGTATGCGGATACTCCCATTACGAAAAATGATCCGACGATGTAACCAGCTAATATTTGGTGTAAAAACTTGAAAATGGCATAGCTAGAAAAAACTACTGCAACAAAATCCACCATCTCTGCTCTACCGTTTCGTAAAACATATCCCACCGGATTTTGCATCCAAGCATTTGCAATTAGTATCCATAATGCGGATAGGTTTGAGCCGATTGCCACCATCCAGATTGCAAAGGCATGAGCTCTCTTAGATATTTTTTTCCATCCGAAAATCCAGATCCCTAAAAATGTGGATTCAAGGAAGAATGCCACTGTTGCTTCAATAGCAAGGGGTGCTCCGAAAATATCACCGACATATCTGGAATATTCTGCCCAGTTCATTCCGAACTGAAATTCCATAGTAATACCGGTTACAACACCGAGAGCGAAATTGATTAAAAAAAGTTTTCCCCAGAATTTGGTCATTCTCAAATACATTTCATTGTTAGTTTTGACATAAAGGGTTTCCATAATGGCAACTAAGATAGAAAGACCAAGGGTTAAAGGAACGAAGATAAAGTGAAACATGGCTGTCAAGGCAAACTGTAGCCTTGATAGTGCTACTACATCCATTTTTTACCTCCTATGATAGATTAATTTTATCTAAATCTTCATCGCTGAAGATAAATTGTTCTATGTTTGCGTTTTTCAGTTTTGTAATGATGGAGTTTTGAAGACCAGCGAAAAAAGTGGTAATATTGCAAATTGGATTTAATTCACAATGTTCAGGTTTATTAACGCAGATATTTATTGATGTATTAAAATCAAGACAGGTAAAGATATCATAAAGGCTGAGTTTGGAAGTATCCTTGTTTAATATTATTCCACCGTTTTTACCGGTAGTTGTTTTGACAATGCCGCATTTGTTTAATATATGAATGATTTTGATGACGAAGGGGCGTTTTAAATAAAGTTTTTCACAAATTTCTGCTATTTTGGTTTTATCTTTTTTTTCCGGTAAGCCACAATTCTGATTGCATAATCAACTTCTCTTGTGATGTATTCGCCCATATTGTTTACCTCATAAGTAAACAATATAAACGCAAAAAATTTTTGTCAAGAATAAAATTATAATTATTATAAAAATAATTATAATTATAAATGAACTTGATTTATTAAGAACAAGAGGATAGGTCTTCTCTTGATACTTTTAGTGCTTTTTCTTTATCTTTAAGAAATATCGGGTCGTTTTTTAATGTATCTTTAATTTTTTTAATAAGATCTTGAACAAAATGGTCGTCAGAAAGTCTATAAATTACCCATCTTCCTTCTTTTTCATCTTTGATTAATCCGGCATATTTAAGGTTTTTCAGATGTGCGGATATGGTGGAGAGAGCTATGTGTAGAACTTCATTAATTTCACATACACACATAGGACGTTCGGATAAAAGGAGAACAATTCTTAACCTGTTTTTTTCACCTAGTGATTTAAAAATTTCTGAAATTTTATCCATAGACAAAATATATAGAAAAATAAAATCATTGACAAGGAAAAATGATAACCATATTTTTACGTTCATAAAAATATAGGGGATGAATTGTGGAGAAAAAGGAACGAAATATCTTTATAGGACTGCTAGTTGTTTTTTTTATTTTTTATTTCATACCTTTTGAGCATGAAAAATATCAGAAAGCTGTACTTGAAGCAGTATTAATGTTGCAGGAATATGTGAGAGAACATACCCTTACCTGCCTTATTCCTGCACTTTTTATTGCTGGTGGGATATCAAGTTTTGTATCTCAAGCATCGGTTATTAAATACTTTGGTCAAGGGGCTAAAAAGATTGTTTCCTATTCTGTGGCTTCTGTTTCAGGGACAATATTGGCTGTGTGTTCCTGCACGATTCTGCCTTTGTTTGCAGGGATTTATGCTCGAGGTGCCGGTATTGGGCCGGCAACAGCTTTTGTTTATTCAGGTCCTGCCATAAATATTCTTGCCATCGTTTTAACCGCTCGAATTTTGGGATGGGAGCTTGGTTTGGCAAGGGGTTTAGGAGCAGTATTTTTTGCAGTTATAATAGGACTTTTGATGGAAATGTTTTTTGGTAAAGAGGATAATCAGAGGTTGAATAATATTCCAACTCCCACAATTGATAGAGAGAGACCGCTTTATAAGGATATCTTATTTTTTCTTTCTATGATTGGTATATTAATTTTTGCTACATGGGCAAAACCACAAAAGTACGGGACAATTTTTAGTTTTATTTATTCCATTAAATGGTACTTGGTGATTGCATCCTTTGTAGGATTAATTGTAATTGTGTTTAAATGGTTTAATAAAAATGAGAGATTGTATTGGTTGGAAGAAACATGGAGTTATTCAAAGCAGATAATTCCTCTACTTTTTATCGGTGTTGTTATAGCAGGGTTTTTACTTGGAAGGCCAAATACTGGAAACGGTATTATTCCTGCTTCCTTTATTGAAAAACTTGTAGGTGGGAACAGCTTCTTTGCAAATTTTTTTGCATCCATTGTGGGTGCTTTTATGTATTTTGCCACACTTACTGAAGTTCCAATTTTGCAGGGATTGCTTGGTGCTGGTATGGGCAAAGGTCCTGCACTTGCCCTTTTACTGAGTGGGCCTGCATTGAGTTTACCAAATATGCTGGTAATCAGAAGTGTAATTGGTACTAAGAAAACTGTGGTGTATGTATTTCTTGTTGTTATTATGTCTACATTTGCAGGTCTAATTTATGGCTTTATTACAAACTAGAAGGAGGAAAATTATGAATGTCAAGGTATTGGGAACAGGTTGTAGAAATTGCGAATATTTGTATCAGGTTGTCTTAAAGGCCCTTGAAGAGCTCCAGGTTGATTCTACTGTGGAATATGTGAAAGATATTAATGAAATCTCAAAGTATGTGATGTTTACACCTGGACTTGTTATTAATGAAAAGGTTGTTCATGAAGGGAAACCTTTGCCAGATGTGGAAAAGGTGAAAAAGCTTATTCAAGAAAATATGTAGTTACTGCTGAAAAAGTGTATTTTATTGATAAATGGAAAATTATTCATTTGTGATATTTGCAAAAATGATACTTAAAGGGGGCAAGCCCCCTTTAGAACCCCCTATAAAGAAAATAAAATGGATAAGAATTTATTTATTATTTATTTATTTATTATTTTTTACATAAATTAGTTTTCTAACGAAAACTAATTTAGGGGGCAAGCCCCCTTTAGAACCCCCGAAAAGGTTTAGAGTTTACAATAAATTATATAAGATAACAGATTTTAGTAATTGATGGATAACAATCAGTATAATAAGGAAAAACATATTAACTATTAATTAGTTGCCACTTTTTCAGTGGCAACTATGTAGTAACTTGTTGATGATAGAGGGGAATATCCCCTCATTACTTTTTTGGTTATTAAAGATTTTCTACAATCAGATCACCCATTTCATCTGTATTAACAAGAACTTCTCCTTCTTTGCCTGTGTATATATCTCTGGTTCTATATCCCTTATTTAAAACTTCTTCAATGGCTTTTTCTATTTCAGTGGCAGCTACATCATGTTTTAAGGAATATCTAAGCATATAGGCTGCAGATAGAATTTGAGCAATTGGGTTGGCAATGTTTTGTCCTGCAATATCAGGAGCTGTGCCACCTATCGGCTCATAAAGACCAAACCCTGATTCGTTTATAGATGCGGAGGCAAGCATGCCAAGAGAACCTGAGAGCATTGCCGCTTCATCACTTAAAATGTCACCAAACATGTTACCGGTCAAAATGACATCAAATTGATTAGGATTTCTTACTAACTGCATGGCTGCATTGTCCACATACATATGATTGAGCTCTACATCTGAGTATTCTGCTTCATGTAACTTTGTTACAGTTTCACGCCATAAGATGCTGCTCATTAAGACATTTGCTTTATCTACAGATGTAACACGGTTGTTTCTAATCCTAGCAGCTTCAAAGGCAAGACGTGCTATTCTTTCTATTTCTGAGACAGAATATTTCATTGTATCTATGGCATAAGTTTTATCTTTGCTTATATATTTTGGTTGTCCGAAATAGATCCCGCTGGTAAGCTCTCTGAAAATGACTATATCAATTCCATCTTCAATTAGATTGTCTTTCAAACTGCAGGAATCCTTTAAAGGTTTAAAAACTTTTACAGGTCTTATATTTGCAAAAAGATTAAAATGTTTCCTTAGAGGGAGCAGAGCCCCTCTTTCAGGTTGTTTATCAGGAGGTAAGTTTTCCCATTTTGGCCCTCCAACCGAGCCGAAAAGAATAGCATCGGAGTTTTCACATATTTTTAATGTGTGTTCAGGTAAGGGAGTATCATATTTATCAATTGCTATACCGCCAACATCAGAAAACTCATATTGCAAACTGATGTTATGTTTTTGGGATATTTTGTCTAATACTTTTATTGCTTGTTTCATTACCTCAGGTCCGATTCCATCGCCTGGCAAAACAGCAATTTTATACATTCATCACCTCTTAAAATATTTTATAATTTATTTACTGGAAATTTTGGGTAAAGTCAAATCAAAAAATGTTTAGCGAGATAAAAATGAAAACTTTTTGCAGATATATTGCAAAAATGCAATTCGTTTGGATGTGTAGATAACTATATAATAATAAAGATAAAATGTCTATAATTTGAGTTTAAGTGCTAAAAAATGATAAAATGAATATTGCAAAATTGCAAAAACAAGAGGTGGGTTATTTCATAAAATCGTTATAAAAACTGCAATGCTTAAACATTGTGGTTTTGGCATTATTATTGCTTTTATAAGTATGCGTTTAAATGCAATAAAAAGTGGAGGTAGTGTATGAAGTCTTTAAGAAACATCTTTTTTATCTTGGTTATGGTTAGTCTTTTAGTAACACCTGTTTTTGCAAAGCCTATTAAGGTTAAATTTAGTCACGTGGTTGCTGTGGAAACACCTAAGGGGAAAGCAGCTGAATACTTAAAGAAGATTCTTGAAGAAAGAACAAATGGTAAAATTAAAGTAGAAGTTTATCCTAATGCTTCTCTTTATGGTGACAGAGAGGCTGTTGAAGCATTGAAAATGAATGCTATTCAGCTTGCATGTCCAAGTTTCTCTAAATTTACAGGGTTTGTGCCTCAGTTACAGCTTTTTGACCTTCCATTCCTTTTCGATTCTGTAGAACATCTTCACAAATTTATGGATAGCGAATATGGTGAAAAGATTTTAAAACTTGTTGAGAAAAGAGGTCTTGTAGGTCTTGCTTACTGGGACAACGGATTTAAAGTATTATCAAACAGTATAAGACCAATAATCAAGCCTGAAGACGCAAAAGGTATCAAGTTTAGAATTATGTCTTCTAAGGTGCTTGAAGAGCAGTTTAAGGTTATAGGTGCTATTCCTCACGTTTTACCATTCTCTGAAGTATACTCAGCTCTTCAGCAAGGTGTAGTGGATGGTGCTGAAAACCCATGGTCTAACTTTTATACAAAGAAGTTTTATGAAGTGCAAAAATATTTGACAGTAAGTTATCATGGATATCTTGGTTATATGCTTGTAAGTAATAAAATATTCATGAAAAAATTGAAAAAAGCTGGCTTAGATAAAGTGTTCATGGATGCAGTTAAAGAAGCTACCGAGTATGAAAGAAAACTTGCTAAAGAACTTGATGAATATTACTACAACAAGGTTAAAGAGTACGGTAGAATTCAAATCCATGTGTTGACACCTGAAGAAAGAGCTATCTGGAAAAAAACTATGATGACAATTTATCCAAAATTCTATGATGTAATCGGTAAAGAATTCATTGAGGCAGCATTGAATACAAAATAGAGAAGATAAATTTTTAAACCAGTAAACCCGGCTTTTTAAAAGCCGGGTTATTTTTATGGGGAGAGCAAAGTATGAAGAAGCTTTTTAAATTGTTGGATAAATGGTTAGATTATTTGAATATGACAGTAATGACCGTAATGATGGCTGCAGCTACGTTAGTAGCTTTTATCAATGTGGTATTAAGATATATTTTTAATACATCAATGGTTTGGGCTGGTGAGCTTACTTCATATCTGTTCATATGGTCGGCTCTTTTCGGTGCAGCATACGGTTTTAAGATAGGTTTGCATATAGGTGTGACGGCGGTTATTCAGGCATTGAGGCCAAAGGTTGCAAAAGTTGTTTTAACCATATCATTGGTTATAATTTTCATATATCTATGTTGCTTAGTTAAATGGGGATATGATTTTGTTCTGTTTAATTATGAATTAGAGCAAGTATCCATAGACTTACATATGCCTTTTTGGATAATTTATCTTTGTGTACCAATTACTATGTCTATTGCGGCTTATCAGGTTTTATTAAAGATAATTGCGACAATTAGAATACCTTCCGATAAATTTAGTTATGACATGATTATGAAGGAGCAGCACTGATGGTTACGATTACATTATTTGGACTATTATTTCTATTTTTGATAATGGGGATCCCTATAGCCGTTTCCCTGGGGCTTTCCACTACAATTTCTATGTTAATTTTTACAGATCAGCCGACATTGGTTATTGCTCAAAAAATGTTTACATCTATAGATAAGTTTGCATTGATGGCTATTCCTCTATTTGTACTTGCCGGTAATTTTCTTTCTCAAGGTGGTGCAGCAGAGAGAATTATTAAATTTGCCAAAGCAGTGGTTGGTCATTTACCAGGCGGACTTCCTATGAGTGCCATTTTTGCCTGTATCATTTTTGCTGCTGTTAGTGGTTCTTCTCCTGCAACTGTGGCTGCTATCGGTTCTATTATGATTGGAGCAATTCAACAGGCAGGGTATTCTCCAAAATTTTCTGTGGGTTCCATTGTTTGTGCTGGTTCCCTTGGTATTTTGATTCCTCCATCTATAGTATTGATAGTATACGGTGTTACAGTAGATCAATCCATTGGTAAGCTTTTTATGGCCGGTTTTGTTCCTGGTGTATTTTTGGGTACAATGCTTATGATTGTGACATATATTGCAGCAAGAAGAGCAGGGTTTAAGAAAGAAAAAAGAGCACCTTTTAAAGAGATTTGGTCATCTTTCAAAGAGGCGTCCTGGGGATTATTTGTAATAGTTATCGTAATTGGTGGTATTTATGGTGGTATTTTTACTCCTACAGAGGCTGCTGCTGTTTCTGCTGTTTACGGTTTCTTCGTGGTTAAATTCATATACAAAGATTTGAAATGGTCTATGATTCCTAGGGTTATAATGACTTCTGCTGCCACTTCTGCAATGATTCTGTTTATTATTGCTAATGCTATGTTGTTTGCTTATTTCTTAACTATTCAGCAAATTCCTCAAGCACTTGCTCAATGGATTATCGATATGAATTTTAATAAGGTTGTATTTTTGATATTCGTAAATATTTTGTTGCTCATTGGTGGTAATTTCATGGAGCCATCTAGCCTTATTATGATTGTGGCACCACTTATATTTCCTGCTGCAGTTAAATTGGGGATCGATCCGATTCATCTTGGTGTGATTATTACAGTAAATATGGAAATCGGTATGCTTACTCCACCGGTAGGGTTAAACCTGTTTGTGGCAAGTGGTGTATCAGGGATGAATCTTCAGGAAGTGATTCGAGCTTCCATGCCGTGGTTTTTTGCTCTGCTAATCGGTTTGATAATTATTACCTACGTGCCACAGATCTCACTGTTTTTACCAAATCTGATATATAGATAAGATAAGGCGGCTTAGGCCGCCTTTTTTTTATGAAATAAGTAATAAGACTATCGATTGGATAAAACCGAAAATGAATCCTAAAACAAAACCTAAGATGTTGATCCACTTAAACTGATCTTTCATAAATGAGAAAATTAGATTTTCTAGCTTATAAAGGTCCAAAGAATTTATTTTTTCTTCAACAAGTTTGTCAATGTTTAGCGAATAGACGATTTTGTCGATGTTTGATTTTAAAATACTGTTGATACTGTTTATTATTGTAGTTTTTACATTTTCAAAAGTGGTTTCTGGTATTTTATCATACAGATTATCAATTTTAATACCTTGCAAGGTTTCTTGAAAACCTTTTATGATATAGTGTATTATATTTTCCACTGAATGATCTGTTCTGTTAAATATGTGGCTCAGATTTTCTATTTTAAATCCAAAAGAGTCTAGAACTCCTTTGAGAGTATATTCTGAATTTTGCTCAAAAAATACTTCTACTTTATCATGCACTTTGTTTTTTAAAGTATGAGAGAAAAAACTCTCTTTAAACCAATCGATGAACTTTGTGTAAGTGGCGTATAGGTTTTCTATACCTATTTTTTCAGCATGTTTGTAAATAGGTGTTGATAAAAACTGCTCTATCTTTTCTTCGATGATATTGTCAATTTTTTCTTTTATCTCTTTATCATTTTTGATTGAATATATTATTTTTGGCAACTCATTTGATACAAGTTCATTTATCGTATCTTCGTTGAGAAAAATATTCAAAACACCCAATTTTAACTGATCAAAAAAGCCTTCACCAAAATACTGATTTTTTATTTCAATAATTCTTTTAGCAATATTTTTTTTGATTTTTTCATCTTTCAAAAGGTTATCAATAAAGTTGAGAAATTTTTCCGAAAATTCTTTCCCTTTTTCTATAATGGTATCTTTTTGTTTTGTGGTGAGCAAATCTGATATACTTTTACCTGAAAGTATGAAGTTATTGATAAGTGAGATAAATTCATTGGCCAGGTAATCTTTAATTTTTTTGTTTTCAAACAAATTATTAATTGTATTAAGTAATAATGGTTTTAATGTATCTATATCTTTGATTTTTTTATTTGATAGGTTTTCGATTAAGCCGTTAATAAGGTTATTTAACAATTTGTTTATAGTTTCTTTTGTTTTTTCCGAGTGAAAAATCCTTTTTAAAAGTTTTTCAGTATCAAGGCCGAAACGGTCTATTATATCGGCTAATGTGCCAAAATCTTTTTTTAAGAAGTTTTTAATTTCATTGTTTACAGTGTGTTCTAAGACATATTGAAATCTTTCTGATTCAATGGCCTTTTGTAGTTCTTCTTCCGTGATTAATTCTTCACCTACAAGTTTACCTATTTCAGAGGCTAATTTTTTCCTATTTTTGGGAATAACGCCTTGCCAACCAAAAGAATACCATCTTTTTTTATAGGGTCTAAAGAGCATTTTTATGGCAAGATAGTTTGTAAAATAACCAACAAATCCTGTAAGAAGTGGGGTAGTGAAGAGGCTAATTAACTGTTGCTGCATGGATTACTATACCTTCCCTCAACCCAAAATCACTTACAATTAACTTTTCACAACCTGTAAGTTCCATTATTTTGAGTATTATAAGGGTGCCAGGGATAATAAGGTCTTCTCTGCCTTCTTCAAGCCCTTTGATTTCTTTTCTCTCTTTGGAGGTCATAGATCTTAATTTTTCGAAAATATTCAGAATCTCTTCTTTGGTTAACTCATAACCATGGACTTTTCTGTAATCATAATCTTCAAGCTCCAAATCGATTGCTGCTAAAGTGGTTGGAGTGCCGGCTGTTGCTATAAGAGTGTCGGCTTCTTTCAAGAAAGGGATCTCATTCAATTTATTTTCAATAATTGAATTTGTTTTTTCAATAACCTCATCTGTTATTATATCAAAGAAGTTTATCTCATCAGCAAGTTTTACTACACCGAGTTTAATACTTTTGTAATTTATTTTGTCGTCTTTATTGAGGATAAACTCTGTGGAACCTCCTCCTATATCAAAAATTAAAGGGTTTTTATTATCGATATCTAAAGATGACGTAACTCCCAAATAAATAAGTTTTGCTTCTTCGTTACCATCTATTATATCGACATTTAAGCCAATTTCATTGCAAAGCTTTATAAATTTGTTACCGTTTTTTGCTTCTCTTACAGCGCTTGTTGCTACTGCATAATATTTGTTTATAAAAAAATGGTCTATTGTCTCTTTGAATGTTTTTAATGCTAAAATAGTTCTTAAAATGGCTTGTTCATCCAGTTCGTTAGTATGGATAATACCTTCCCCAAGTCTTGTTATTTTTCTATCTTGGTAAATTATTCTGTCGATTTTGCTGTCTTTTATATCAGCAATAATAAGCCTAATAGTATTTGTGCCAATATCAATACCGGCTGCTCTCATTTAGTGATACCCATAATAACTTGTGCAATATTAAAAGCATGGTCTCCTGCTTTTTCCAGATTGTTTAAAATATCTACGTACATAATACCTGCTTTTACACTACATGCACCTTCGTTAAGTCTTTGCATATGGTTATTTTTAAATTCTTTTCTAAGCTGATCTATAAGGTTTTCATCTTCGGTATCAATCTGTTTTGGTAGATCACCACTGTTGTATTCTTCAAAAACGTAAGAACAGAATCTTATAACCACATCAAAGAGTTGATTAGCTTCATCCATTGCCTGTTTAGAAAATGTTATGTTTTGCTCAATGCATCTTTCCATAAATTTGCCGATATTTTCTGCGTGATCTGCAATTTTTTCAATATCATGTAAAACATGTAAGATGTTGTTTATAACCTGAGAATTTGCTTCACTGATCGGTTTTTGGAAAAGTTTTACAAGGAATTGTGAAATGTCCCTTTCCAACAAATCAACCTTTTCTTCCATTTTATAAATTTCATTAATTATTTTTAAATCTCGTTTATTAAAAGCTTCTTTGGAGAGCTTTAACATATCAAGGGCAATTTGGCTCATCCTTTCAGTTTCTTTACGAGCTTGAGCAACTGCGATAGGTGGAGTTTCTATTAATCTATCATCAATATAAACCAGTTTATAAGCTTCTTCGGCGTCATCCGATTTTATTAATTTATCGCATATTTTTGCAAGAATATGAAGAAAAGGTAGAAATATTATGGTATTGATAATATTGAACATTGTATGAATATTAGCCATATGTCTTGCTATGTATGGTTTAGAACCATCAGCAGCAATAAAGTCCGGATTTCCTGGAGTTATGATATCGATAAAATGAACAAAATATTTTAAGAAAATTAGCATGTATAAAACACCGAAAATATTAAAGAGCAAATGACCAAGAGCTGCTTTTTTTGCCGTAGAATTTGTACCAATAGCCGCAAGATTTGCAGTGATGGTGGTACCTATGTTTTCACCAAGAATCAATGATGCGGCTCCGTAAAAATCTATTAAACCGGTGGTGGCAAGGGCTATTGTAATACCTATAGTAGCTGAGCTACTTTGAACGATCATAGTAAGAAGAGCACCAGCCATTACACCTAATACAGGATTTTTAGAAAAAACAATAAAAGCGTTTTTAAACTGTTCCAATTCTCTTAATGGAACAAAGGCATGTTTCATTGTATCTAATCCTAAAAAGAGAAGGCCAAAACCTATCAAAATCTCACCTAAATATTGCCTTTTCTTTTTCTTTGAAAAAAGTCGCATGAATGCACCAATACCTATTGCAGGCAAGGCGAATTTGCTAATTTTAAAGGCGATCAGCTGGGCAGTGACGGTTGTTCCAATATTTGCACCGAGAACAATACTGAGTGCCTGCATAAGGTTCATCAGACCTGCATTTACAAATCCTACTACCATAACTGTGGTGGCAGAGCTACTCTGAATAATAGCTGTGACCACAAGCCCCACAAGTGTACCAATGACTCTGTTTGAAGTAAGCTTTTCCAGGATTTTTCTTAAACTGTTGCCAGCAGTTTTTTGGAGGCCTTCGGACATCATTTTCATACCAAACAAAAACATTCCGAGGCCACCTACTAAACCGGAGATTAATACTACTACATTAAGCTGATGCATTTTACCCCTCGAAGTAGAGTTTTTTAGACAATATGTTTACATACATACGGGAGTCTTTATAAGTTAAAATTGATAAATACTCAATAACTAATATGTAGAAATTTTTAACAATTTGATATATAAAGTTTTTAAGGTTTTTTGGTGGGGGAGTTGTCATATGTCAGTCTATATTTATAAAGCGGCATTAAGTCATTTTGGTAACTCTAAAAAAAATATCATAAATCTAATTAAAGAAGCTGTTTACAATTTGAATGTGGATGTAACAGATGTGGATGCCCTTTTTATAGGTCTTATGAATCCTGAAGAGTTTACAGGTGTAGGAAATATTGCTTCTTATATAACAGATAAACTCGGACTTTATAAAATACCTGCAGTAAGGATTGAGACAGCATCTTCCACAGGAGCTGCTGTTTTGTATTATGCGTACTCGGCTATAAAATCAGGTATTTATAAAAATGTACTTGTTATTGCTGCTGAAAAGATGACTGATATGCCTACATCTAAAGTTACAAAAATATTATCGGAAGTAATTCATCCCCTTGAAAGGAAAACAGGGGCTTCTATGCCTGCTCTTGCAGCTCTTGTGACAACCAGGTTTGCCTATGAAAATAAATTGAAAAAGGAAGATTTGAAAAAGCTGCTTTTTGCTGTGGCAGAGAAGAATCATTTTTACGGCAAATTTAATGTTTTTGCACATTTTAAAAAGGAGATTGATTTTGAAACATACAGTAACAGCAAAATGATTTCTTCTCCATTATGTCTATATGATTGTGCGCCGATAAGTGATGGGGCTGCTGTCATTTACCTTTCCAGTGAAAAGGGGGAAGTGGAAGTATTAGGTGTTGGTCAGGGAACAGATAGACAAGCACTTAGTGAGAGGAGTATAATTACTTCATTTGAATCTACAAAAGTTGCGGCAAATCAGGCTTTTAAAATGTCTGATATATCTCCTAAAGATATTGAATTTGCTGAGATTCATGATGCCTTTACTCCGTTTGAAATTACCGGACTTGTAGACATCGGATTGGTTCCAAGGGATAAGATATTAAAGTTTTATGATGAGAAACAGGGGTATCACAACGGATTATTGCCAGTCAATATTTCTGGAGGTTTAAAATCGAGAGGGCATCCGGTGGGTGCTTCAGGATTAGCACAAGTAGTAGAAGTTTTTAGGATAATGATGGGTGATTATTCTGATGAAATAACCCCATCTAGATGTGATGTGGCATTGACTCAAAGTATAGGAGGAATTGCCACTAATAACTTTGTAATAATCTTGAAAAGAAGAAGTAAAACTGTAAAATCTCAATACAATTTGTCAAAAAATAATCGGGTTAAAAAAGAAAGGTTAAGTAAGACACCTAGAATTCACTCATTTACAAGATTGTACGTAACTCCAGAAGGTGTTGAAGCACCATTAGATCTTATTATGGTAAAGAGAAAGCAGAAAAAGTTTTTGGCAAGATACGTGGACAAAAAATCCCCTAAGATTGGGATGAGTCTTGATGTTTTTAAGGGGGATGATGGAATACTTTATGCTAAAGCAAAACAGAAAGGTTTTGGTATACTGAAAAAATTCAGAAAGAGATAGCTTAGTAACTGCCTCCAATTTGCTATTAAATCCCTAAAATTTTTATGAAAGAGCTTGATATTGTTTTAAGTTATAATTTTTAACCTATTGATAATTAAGGTATAGAATAATTTTTAAAAAATGTGAGTGAAATTTAATAAAAGGACTTGACATAAATCGACTCAAATATATTTTAATAATCGACTAAAATAAAAGGAGGTTGAAATGGCAATAGTTAGATGGGATCCATTAAAAGATTTGATGACTATCCAGGAAAGAATTAACAGATTATTTGACGACACTTTGTCCTCTAGGAAAGGTGGGATTCAAAATGACTGGATACCTCCCGTTGATGTGTTGGAGACAGATAAAGAAGTTTTATTGATAGTGGAGGTTCCTGGTTTAAAAGAAGGTGATATAGATATTCAGATATCTGACAACATCCTCACAATTAAAGGGGAAAGAAAACTACCTGATGTTAATAAAGAAAGTTATTACAGGCTTGAAAGACCATATGGTAAATTTTCCAGATCTTTTCAATTACCAGAAAATATTGATGTGAATAAGGTTAAAGCCAATTTGAAAGACGGTATTTTAAAAATTATACTTGAGAAGATTGAAAAATCAAAACCAAAGGTAATTGAGGTGGTAAAAGAAGATTAATGGGGCAGATTTATGCCCCTCTTTGATTAAAATATCGAATTAAGAGGGAATGATATGGCAGAGACATATTATGATATATTGGGCGTAAGCAGGAACGCAACTCAGGAAGAGATTAAAAAAGCATACAGAAAACTGGCCAGAAAATACCATCCGGATTTGAACCCTGGGAATAAAGAGGCTGAAGAAAAGTTTAAGAAAATATCCGAGGCTTATGCAGTATTATCAGATCCTGAAAAAAGAAAACAGTATGATACGTTGGGTCATGATGCGTTTACATCAAGTGGACAGGGTTATGACTTCTCAAATATGAATTTTGAAAACTTTAGAACAACTTTTGAAGATTTTGATATTTTCAAAGATATATTTGAAGATCTTTTTGGTAGAGCTTCAACCAATGGTAAAAGAAGAACTACCTCTTCTTACGCTCAAAAAGGGGAGGATTTGTATTATACAGTTCAAATACCTTTTAGAGATGTTATTTTTGGTAATACAATAGAACTATCTGTCAACAGGTTGAAAAATTGTGATGTGTGCAAAGGAAAAGGTGGAGAGAGGTCTGTTTGTGGAGTGTGTGGTGGTAAAGGGACTGTAAGGCAAGGTTCTGGATTTTTCTCAATATCTACAACGTGTCCTCAGTGTAAAGGTGAAGGAGAGATAGTTTACAAACCTTGTGAAAAGTGCGGTGGTAAAGGTAGATTTTACGTAAGTGAGCGTATTAAGGTTAAGATTCCTGCGGGTGTGGATAACAACTCAAAGATTAGAGTACCAGGAAAAGGTAATGATGGCATAAATGGTGGCCCAAGTGGAGACCTTTATATTGTCACTAAGGTTATCCCACATGAGGTATATAAACGTGAAGGGGATAACCTGTATGTAAACGTTGATATTGATATGTTTGAAGCTGCTTTGGGTGAGAAAATTACAGTGCCAACACCATACGGTGCTGTTAATATAAATATCCCAGCAGGTACACAGCCTGGGCAAAAATTTAGGATAAGAGGAAAAGGAGTGCCTCACTTAAAAGGTGGGGGAAATGGTGATCTTTATATTGTGATAAATGTTAAAATCCCTGCTGTGGCGATTGAATCTGATAGAAATGTACTGAAAGAGATGAAAAAGCGGTATCATATAACTGATAGAGAGAAATTGCTTGCAAAGGGTAGATTATAAAGAGGTGGATTATGAGGAAGAAACCTTTGTATGTAATAAGCATTGTGTCGGAAATGTTAAATATTCACCCTCAAACTTTAAGACAGTATGAGAGATTGGGATTTGTCAAACCTACAAGGACGGAGGGTAATACAAGGCTTTACTCTGATGAAGATATTGAAAGGTTAAAGTTTATAATAACTTTGACTAAAGATTTAGGGGTAAATCTGGCAGGGGTTGAAGTAATTTTGAATATGCGAAAGCAGATAGAAGAGTTGCAATCTCAGATGAATTTCTTGCTTAATTTTATAAAAAGCAGGCTTGGTGAAGAGTTTGAAAAAAGTATGAAAGAGGGGGCCATTGTTCCCTCAAATCAAACGAATATTATTAAAGTGAAAATAGAGAAAGAAGAGTGAAGTATGAATTATATGTAATTTTAGAAGGGAGCATCTAACACATTGGGTGCTCATTTTTTCGCAATGACGCAAAAAATTGTCATTGCGATCCGCCTCAACCGCTCATGAACGGGCAAAGGCGGAAAAACATAATAGTTTGAAATAAAATTTATAAATTAGGAGGTAACTATGATAAATTGGAACAAACTTACAATAAAAGCAAGTGATGCATTGCAAAATGCAATAAAGCTTGTAGAAGATAAACAACAACAACAGCTGTTGCCGGATCATATCTTATATGCATTGATCACTCAGGAAGATGGATTAATAGTTCCTTTACTGCAAAAAATCGGTGTTAATGTGGCTGCACTGAAAGAGGAAGTGGAAAAAGCTATTGATGGCTTGCCCAAAGTTAGTGGTTCTGAACAGGTTTATATGTCATCAGATGCAAAGAAGGCAATCGATTTTGCATTTGAAGTGATAAAGGAGTTTAAGGACGAGTATGTTTCCACAGAGCATTTGCTTTTGGGTGTAATAGAGAATGCTGGGTATGGTCTTAGACAGATAATAACAAAATATGGCCTTGATAGAAAAGTTGTAGAAAAAGCAATTAAGGAGATTAGAGGTTCTAGTAGAGTAACTGACCAGAATCCAGAAGAGAAGATGAACGTTTTGGAAAAATATACAATAGATCTGACTGAAGCGGCAAGAAATGGAAAATTAGATCCCGTAATTGGTAGAGATGAAGAAATTAGAAGGGTTATACATGTTCTTTCAAGAAGGACCAAGAACAACCCTGTATTGATAGGTGAGCCTGGGGTTGGTAAAACTGCCATTGTAGAAGGTTTAGCACAAAGAATTGCAAATGGTGATGTGCCTGATTCTTTGAAGAATAAAAAAGTTCTTGCCCTTGATATGGGGGCATTGATAGCAGGGACAAAGTTTCGTGGAGAATTTGAAGAAAGGTTAAAAGCTATTTTAAAAGAGATAAGGGAAAGTGAAGGTGAAATAATTCTATTTATCGATGAACTTCATACTCTGGTTGGTGCCGGTGCTGCTGAAGGGGCGATGGATGCAGCGAACATTTTAAAGCCAGCACTTGCAAGAGGAGAGTTGCATTGTATAGGAGCCACAACTTTAGACGAGTATAAAAAATATATAGAAAAAGATGCAGCTCTTGAAAGAAGGTTTCAACCTGTGTTTGTTGATGAACCTTCAGTGGAAGATACCATTTCCATATTACGAGGATTGAAGGAAAGGTATGAAGTGCATCATGGGGTTAAGATTAAAGACTCAGCTATTGTTGCTGCTGCGTATCTTGCAAATAAATATATTAGTGATAGACAGATGCCTGACAAAGCAATTGACCTGATTGATGAGGCTGCAGCAAAATTGAGAATGGAGATTGATAGTCTGCCAAGTGAATTGGATGAACTTGAAAGGAAATTGAGACAGCTTGAGATAGAAAGACAGGCATTAAGACGAGAAAAAGATGAGGCAAGTAAAACAAGATTGCAGAAGCTTGAAGAGGAGATTAGTAATTTGCAGGAAAAGATACATGAATTGAGAACACATTGGCAAAATGAAAAGAACCTGATTATGGAATCAAGGAAAATTAAAGAAGAGATTGAGCAAGCGAAAATAGAGATGCAGAGAGCAGAAAGGGAAGGTAATCTTGAGCTTGCGTCTCAGATTAAATATGGCAAATTAATCGAATTGCAGCAAAAACTTGAAGAAGTAAATAATAAATTGAAAGAGGTTCAAAAGAATAAAAAGATGCTTAAAGAAGAAGTAGATGAAGAAGATATTGCTGCTATTGTATCAAAATGGACCGGTATTCCTGTGAATAAATTGCTGGAGGAAGAAGCTGATAAACTTATCAAAATGGAAGAGTATCTCCACAAGCGTGTTATAGGTCAAGATAGAGCAATTAAAGCGGTAAGTGAAGCGATTAGAAGAAGTCGTGCAGGACTTAATGATCCTAATAGACCTATAGGCTCATTTATTTTCTTAGGGCCTACAGGTGTTGGTAAGACTGAGCTTGCAAAAGCTTTGGCTGAGTTTCTCTTTGATTCGGAAGATGCGATGATAAGGATTGATATGAGTGAATATATGGAAAAGCATGCTGTGGCAAAATTGATAGGTGCTCCTCCAGGATATGTGGGATATGAAGAAGGTGGTCAGCTTACAGAAAGAGTAAGGAGAAGACCTTATAGTGTAATATTGCTTGATGAAATTGAAAAGGCTCATCCAGACGTGTTTAACCTGTTGCTTCAGATTTTAGATGACGGACGATTAACAGATTCTAAAGGTAGGACAGTTAATTTTAGAAATACAGTAATCATAATGACTTCTAATATTGGTAGCAGTTTGATACAGGAAGAGTTTCAAAAAGGTGGTAATTGGGAAGAAAATTATGAAAGAATTCAGTCGCTTGTGTTTCAACAGTTGAACAATTACTTTAAACCTGAGTTTCTTAACAGAGTAGATGATATAATAGTGTTCCATCCATTGGGTGATGAACACTTGAGAGAGGTTGCTAGACTCTTGTTGAATAATTTTGCTAGGAGATTGAAAGAGAATAATATTGAAATTGAATTTGATGAGAGTGCGGTAGATATGGTGGTTAAAGCTGGATATGATCCAAAATTTGGTGCGAGACCAATGAAGAGGGCTATCCAGAGGTTGATAGAAAACAAGATTGCTGAAGAAATAATTAAAGGAAATATTAAATCTGGAGATAAGGTTAAGATTAAGTTTCAGAATGAAGAATTGGTAATTGAGAAAAATTAAAATTTAAAGGGGGAGTTTCCCCCTTTTTTTATTTTTAATTTCTGATTATGCAAAAGATAAAATTTATGTTATAATAATTGAACAAGTGGAGAGGATATATATCATATTAATCAAGGGATAATATGGAAGGGGTTATGGAGAAAGCTGATATAGAAAAAAAAGAAGAAGAATTTTTAGAGATACCTTTGATTGATGATATTTCTGAAGATGGACTAAAGAATTATCTTAACAGGATTTCTCAGTTTAAACCTCTAAGTAAAGAAGAAGAATATGAGCTTGGTAAAAAAATTCAGCAAGGTGATATGAAAGCACTGGAGAAGCTTGTTTTATCAAATCTCAAATTTGTAGTTTCCATTGCTAACAGGTATAAAAATACAGGTTTGCCACTTGCTGATATAATAAATCAGGGTAATCTTGGATTACTTGAAGCAGCAAAACGTTTTGATCCTGAACGAGGTGTAAAATTTATCTCTTATGCTGTTTGGTGGATAAGACAAGCTATCATTCAGGCTTTGGCCGAGCAGTCGGGAACTGTAAAACTTCCTTTAAAACAGGCAAGCATCCTTTATAAAATCAATGAAGCCATTGAAACTTTAAGTAAAGAGCTTGGGCGTGAGCCTACACCTGATGAAATTGCCCTTTATTTGAATATGGATGAGAAGGATGTGGAAAATGTTTTGAGAGTCTCAAGAAACTATCTTTCCCTTGAAGCTCCGATAAAGGAGGGTGAGGATAAATCTTTTATCGACTTACTAGAATCTGGCGGGAAAAGTGTTGAAGAAGAGATTTTCTTAAATACACTGAAAAACAATATAGAAGAGATAGTTTCGGAATTAAATGATAGAGAAGCACAGATTATTAAATGGAGATTTGGACTTGATGGTGGGGCTCCAAAAACCCTTGAGGAGATAGGAGAAATTCTGAATATTAGTAGGGAGAGGGTTCGTCAGATAGAGGCAAGAGCATTAGGAAAGTTGCGTAAAAAAGCTTTAAAAAGAAAATTAAACGATTTCTTGAATTAGGAGGGAATAATGAATGAACTGGCAAAGAAGCTGATTTTTGCAGGTATAGGTCTTGCAAGTCTCACAGAAGAGAAAGCGAAAGAGTTTTATGAATCACTTATAAAAAAAGGAGAAGATTCTGCTAAAGATTATAAGCTTGTGAAGGATATTATCGAAGGGCTTGAAAGTAATACAAAAGAACTTGAAGACTTTATGGAAAAAATGATAAAAACTGTATTAGATAAAATGAATTTGGTAAGCAAAGATGATTTGAAAAAATTGGAAGCAAAGTTAGCTGAATTAGAAGCTAAAATAGAATCTTTGTAAGAGGAGAAATAAAGTCTGACAAGTAATGAACTTGATTGTATTTCATATGTACTAAAAGGATATCTTAGAGAGAAAAAAAAGCCTGTAGGCAAGACTGCTGCTGTTCTTGTTCCTCTAATATATGAAGAAAATATTTTAAAAATCATTTTTACCAAAAGACATAAACGATTGAATAATCATAGTGGTGAAGTATCTTTTCCTGGTGGCAGCTGTGAAAACTCTGATGATACCTTAAGAATTACGGCATTACGTGAGACCTCAGAGGAAATAGGTATACCTCCCGAGTATATAAAAATCCTTGGAAAACTTGATGATGAATATTCCATAACAGGGTATAAAGTGACACCCTATGTGGGGTTTATTGTAAAAAATTTGAATGATATATCTTTTAATTGTGATGATATAGAAGTGGAGAGGGTTTTTGCTGTTCCTGTTAGATATTTTTTTGATGAATCAGTGTTTTGGACTGAAAATTGGGTGAAAGATGGAGAGAAGAGAATAGTTTATTTTTATAAGTTTGAAGATTTGATTATCTGGGGGCTAACTGGGAGAATTGTTTTTAAGTTTTTAAATATCATTAAAAAATGTTTAATCTAATTGAAAGTAAGAAGTTTCTTAACAAATGTGTAATAAAAAAAACTAAAACAGTGTATAAAAATTATAATTTACAAATTTAGTAGGGCAAAAAATAATTTTTTAATTATTTGTGAAAATACTTGTATTATTAAAAAAGTTATAATATTTATAACCAGATAAAATAAACCTTTAGGAGTGGGTCATGCTCAACATCTCATGTTTAACAGGCAAAGAAATCTTAAAAGATTTTAAGCAAGAGGAGAATTTTAAGAAGTTTTTAAAATTGATAACAAAGGAATACGGTGAAAGTAGTCCAAAATTTAGTTTTGCAAAGCTTATTTTTTCTCATTTACCTCAAAATTTAATTGAAATCTTGAGTGATAATGATTTGTTAAGTTTTTTAAACTATCTTTACGATGTGCTAAATAACAGAAAAAGAAAAAAATATTATATGGATAAAATACATGCTTTAGAATCAAAGTTTTTTATAGGTAATTTTTCCATTCTTTCTGTCGTAACAGATGATAGACCTTTTATAGTGGATAGCATAAGAGAGTATTTTTATGAGATAAAATACAATCAGCAGTTTTTATTGCACCCCATTTTTAATGTAAAAAGAGATAAGAGGGGGAATATTGTTGAGATAGGTGATCCTGATCTTGGTTTTAACAATGAATCTTTTGTAATTATATTTCTAGAAGAGATTGATGAAGAAAAGCTCCATGAGATTTCAAGTGAAATAGAACAAATTTATGATGAAATTATACTTGCCGTAGATGATTATCCAAAAATGAAAACCGTTTTATCCAATTTATCTGAGGATTATAGAAACAAGAATCCTGAGGTGGCAGATTTTATAGATTGGCTTATTGATGGGGCTTTTATACTGCAGGGAATAAGAATTTTAGATGTTACGGATCTTCAAAAAGGAGAGTTTAAAGCTGATCAACTAGGAGTGTATAAGCTTAATAGGACTACAAATATTATCCCAAAGCTTGTGGATGCAATAAGAGAAAAAAGATTAAAGTTTGTGGAAGGGTATCCAGTAATTATAGATAAAGCATTATATAAATCGAAAATTAAAAAAAGAAAAAATTATGATCGTATAATGTTTGTGGAATATGATAATGGGAAGTGTAGAGCTGTAACAATCTTAGGAGTTTTTGGTAAAATTGGTATTGCCACTCCTCCTCATAAAATTTCTCTTTTGAGAAAGAAGATTGATAACCTGTTTAATTATTTTAAATTTGTTAAAGGCTCACATGATTTTAAGTGGGTGCAAGATACATTAAATAATTATCCGAAAACAGAAATATTTAATCTGGATAAAGATTCATTGGTTGAGGTTATTAGACTCTTACTAACAATCCAGGGGAAAAATCAGATAAGGATTTACACAAAACATTTTCTACCCAGTAAGCATCTTTATGCTCTTATTGTATTTCCATCTGACCGTTATTCTACAGAAGTGGTTAACAGTATAAGCGAAAAAGTAGCTGAATATTATGGTGGTAAAACTTTGGATATCTCTGTAAGGCATGATGAGCATGGTTATGTATTTTTACACCTTCATGTACTTGCAAAAGAGGTAAAAGTAATAGAACAAAAAGATGAAACAGGTCTTAAAGATATTGTGATAAATGAAATCAAGGATTGGAATGATTTACTTCATGATGTGTTATCATATAAATATACAGGACGTATTGCTGATGATCTTTATAATATTTTTGCTAATAATTTGAGTGAAAGTTATAAGTCTAAAACCCCGCCGTCAGAAGCAGCAGTAGATGTGAAAATTTTATATGATTTGAAAGATATTTATGCAAGACTCTCTACTTACAATAATAAAGTGTATTTAAAAATTTATTCTAAAGCAAGGATACTACTTACTGATATCATGCCTGTAATTGATAATATGGGATTGAAAGTTATTGAAGATGAAATTTATGAAGTAAAAACAGGTAAAGATTCTCTATACTTAAGCAGTATTTTACTGGATGATGTAGGTGAATGTGAAAAGTTTGTAAACACTTTTGGTAAAATATTACCTGAAATGGTGGTAGCAGTTGTTAAAGAAAAGTGTGAAAATGATAAGTTAAACAGTTTATTGCTAAAGGAGCAACTCAATTACAGAGAAGTGGAAATTTTAAGAACTTTGAGAAATTATATTGCGCAGGTAGATACTGGATTGGGCAGGGCTACAATAAGTCAGACATTGCTCAAATATCCTGATATTACAAAGAAAATAGTAAAATTGTTTGAAGAAAAATTTAATATTTCAAAAGAGGTTAAGGCTTACGAAGAAATAAAAAGAGATGTTTGGGAAAACCTTGATAAGGTTCAGACACTTGTGGAAGACTCAGTTTTTAGAAAAATTTTAAAACTTATTGATGCTATTGTAAGAACGAATTTTTATAAAGTGCCAGAAAGAAATTATATCTCAATAAAAATTTCAAGTAGAAATCTGGATTTTATCCCTGATCCAAAACCACTGTATGAAATATATGTCCATAGCCCTCAGATGGAAGGGGTTCACTTGAGAGGCGGAAAAGTTGCAAGGGGTGGATTGAGGTTTAGTGATAGACCTGATGACTTTAGGACAGAGATACTTGGGCTTATGAAAACACAGATGGTGAAGAATGCGGTAATTGTTCCTGTGGGTTCTAAAGGCGGATTTATTGTAAAAAAACGTTTCTCTGATAAACAGAAAGATCTGCAGCATGTAATAGATCAGTACAAAACATTTATTAGAGGGCTTCTTGATATTACTGATAATTATCATGGCAGAAAGATTGTTCATCCAGACAATGTGGTTGTCTATGATGAAAAGGATCCATATCTTGTAGTTGCTGCTGATAAAGGGACTGCCACATTTAGTGATATTGCAAATGAAATTTCCATGGAATACGGTTTTTGGCTAGGTGATGCTTTTGCTTCAGGTGGTAAAACAGGTTATGACCATAAAAAGATTGGTATTACTGCTAAAGGGGCATGGGAATGTGTTAAAAGGCATTTCAGAGAGCTTGGAAAAGATATTCAAAAAGAGGAATTTACTGCGGTTGGTATTGGAGATATGTCAGGTGATGTCTTTGGAAATGGTATGCTTTTGTCTGGGAAGACGAGACTACTTGCAGCTTTTAACCATATGCATATCTTTGTGGATCCAAATCCAGATGCAGATGTAAGTTATATTGAAAGAATGAGACTTTTTAAATTGCCAAGATCTACCTGGAAAGATTATAGCGACAAGGTAATTTCAGAAGGTGGTGGTGTTTTTGACAGGTCTGCAAAAAGTATCAAGTTGACCAAGCAGATGAAAGAGTTATTCAAAACTACAAAAGATGAAGTGTCAGGTGAAGAGCTAATCAGAATGATATTGCAGCTTGATGCTGAGCTTTTATGGAATGGTGGAATTGGAACATATGTAAAGGATTCATCAGAAACTAATGCTGATGTAGGTGATCATGCTAATGATAACGTAAGGATTAATGCAGAAGATTTGAAGGTTAAGGTAGTTGGTGAAGGTGGTAATCTTGGTTTAACTCAAAAAGCACGTATAAAGTATGCGCTTTTAGGCGGTAAGATAAATACTGATGCTTTGGATAACTCCGGTGGTGTAGATATTTCTGACCACGAGGTTAACCTTAAGATTATACTTGACCAGTTTATTAAGAAAAAACTTGTGAAAGATATAAAAGAGAGAAATAAACTTATTTTAGACTTAACCAAAGAGGTTGAAAAGCTTGTTTTAAAAGATAATTATATGCAATCTCTTGCTGTAAGTTGTGATTTGATAAGATCTAAGACAAATCAGATTCTTTTTGAAGAGACTGCTAAGTTTTTAAAAGAAGTGGGGTTACTTGATTTTAAACTTGAAAATATAAGCTTCATAAAAGAAAAAAGGAATGTGACAAGACCCGAGCTTGCTGTTCTTCTTTCTTATGTGAAAATCTTTTTATATAACGAAATAGAGAAAAATATTGATATGAATGATCCTTTAGTTAGAAAGAATTATATGAGTTATTATCCAGATTATATGAAGAAAAGATTTGGAGAACACTTGTTTGAACACAAACTAGCAAAGGAGATTGCAGCTACGGTTATTGTTAACAAAGTGGTGAACCAGACCGGGATAACATTTTTTATAGAATTATTTAAAAATACTAATCAGGATTTTTCAACTTTGATTAGTAATTATATGTTTATAGAAGAATTATTGGACATAAATAATGTTAGAGAAAGAATTTTTGCTCTGGATAATAAAGCAACTGCGGAAGCTCAATACAATGCTTTAATTGAACTGGAAAAAACATTAAAAGTGGGAGTACAATGGCTTATTAATAAGGATAATTTTAAAGCGCTTATAGATAATAAAGAATTATTTTTGAAAATTATGGAAAGAATACCTGCAAAAGTTACAGGCAAAGTAAAAGATATGATGAAGCAGTTTGGAGATTCTTTAAAGGATGGTGGAATTCCAGGTGGTTTAGCGAAGCAGATAGCTGGAATAAAATATTCTAAGCCTGCTTTTGATATATTTGAATTAATTGTAAGCAAGGGTTATGATATAGATGTTGCAATTAACAGCTATTTCAAAGTGGGTGAAACTTTTAAATTCTTAGAAATTAAAAATGCTATTAAAGAGATTGTCATTACAAGTGAGTGGGATAGAATTAATAGAGAAAATCTACTTAATCGCTTAAAATTACTTCAAAAATTACTTACTGAAAAAAGTTGTATGGATAAATTTTATATCAAGTCACTACATACAAAAGAAGAAACATTCTTTGAAAATTACAAGAATTTCCTTGATGATATTATGGAGAACAAGGTTACAACCCTTGTACCGTTTAATGTTATTTTGGAAATGTTTTATAATTTACTACATTAACAATAAGGGGGCCGTTAGCCCCCTTTTTTGATTTTTAAGGTTCTCAATCTGTTTAATGCGGAAATAATTTCGTAAACTCTGGGTTTTACTAACCTATTATTCTTATTTTCAAGGTGTTTAAAGCCATAAGAAGCAAGTTCTTTTTTAAGTCTTGAGGTTATTTCTTCAATGGTTAGGCCTGTGAAATTATTTGCAATGTAGTTGATGTAATAGCCGATAGTTTCAGCCTGCAACTCTTCTGCAATTTGTTCAATCATTTTTAAATCAATTTCTTCTCTGCAAATATAAAGACGATCTTTTTTTAATGTTTTTATTTTCAATCGTTTGCTTTTATAAATAAAGTTAAAGGTAGAGGATTGGACTGTTCTTTGGAAGGTGACATCAAAATGGGGTGAGGATTCATTTAATCTTTTACTATCAAATTGCTTTATAATTTCTTTTGCTTTCTCTGTGAAATCGTAAGGTGTATAATTTTTCATGAGAATTACAGTATCCGCCACATCTAAATAATCGCCATTTCCGCCAGTGACAAGGATAGTGGAAATGTTGTATTCATTTTTTAATTGTTTTACTCTGTCAATGAATGGTGTTATGGGTTCGATTTCTTTTGGAATAAGTTTTTGCATTTTGTAATCTCTTATCATAAAGTTGGTGGCTGATGTATCTTCATCTATGAGAAAAACTTCACCACCCATTTCAATAGCTTCTATGATGTTTGCTGCTTGGGATGTGCTGCCACTTGCATTTAGTGTGGAAAATTCCTTTGTATTGTTTTTATCAGGTAAGTTGTTAATAAAAGGGGTTATGTCTGTTTTTTCAACAAATCTTCCATCTTCTGCTCTGATTTTCATTGTTGACTCTTTTACTACAACATATTCTCTACCGTCGCCAGGAATATGTGGATAAACAGCATGACTTAAAGCATTTAACAAGGTTGATTTACCATGATATCCACCACCAACGATTACTGTAATCCCTTTTTTTATCCCCATACCTGTGATTTCATTTTTTTCTATATTATCTTCAATAATGGGATGAAGTAGTTTTACTTTAATCTCTAAAGTATTAGGGGATTGAAATTTCAAAGCATTTTTTTTGGGTTTATCACTGATTGAAGATTCTCTTGGAAGTATGGAGCCGTTTTTTATAAATGCAATTAGACCGAGTTTATCAAGCTGATTTCTTATATAAAAAAAGTTTTCGTATGTTTTTACATGTAAATAACATGCTTCTTTATTTAGGTTTTTCCATAGGATTGTCTCTATAAATGATGGTGTGATTTTATTGAATATTTTAGCACATTCATCTGATAGGATGGAGCGACCAGATGCAGGAAGCCCAATGTTGAACAAAAATTTGAGTTGGTTATCTGTGAATTTCAAACTAGAACGCTCAATAATTTTTTGTCCACCTGAGTTTACAAAAATCACGCCACTTTTGCCTGATCCTTTAATAAAACCTCTAAATTTGTCAGCTGTTGTTTTTAGTATTCTCAAAAGATAATCCTGAAATGCAATTTTTCTATGGTCATTTTCAAAGAAGAAAGATGGATACCCTAGAAAATCTAAATTTATAGTTAGCTCCAACAGAGATGGAGAGGCAAATGGATCTTTTTGAATTTTGAGAAAATGTAGAGAGTAATTATCTGATATTAGTGGGTAATTTTTTAACATCTGGTAATTTAAATAGCCTTTATGATTAATACGTTTTAAAAATTTTATTAAATCTGATGTGATCATTTCATCCCCCTAGTAATTTTAATGATATATTTTTGTAAAGTCATATAAAAGTCAATTTTTAAATCTGCCTAAATCTTTATACTTTATAAGATACATCCATCATTAAACATTTTCAGATCCTTTGTTGAATTTAAAGATGAAATAATGTTATAATTTAACTGGGAGGTGGAAGATGTTACCATTTTACAAAAAATATCTCTTTATCGATTTAAATTCTAAAAGTTATGAAGTTAGAGATTTGTCTGATGATGTATTGGATAGTTATGGTGGGGGCAAAGGGATAGGTACGTATCTTCTTTATGAATTGAATCCGGAAGGTGTGGATCCTTTCTCGGAAGATAATCATCTGATAATAAATGTGGGACCGGCTGCTGATCAGAAGGTTTGGGGGAGCTATCGTTTTGGTGTTTACACAAAAAGTCCTCTTACCAACTGTTATGTGGATAGTACTGCAGGTGGTAAACTTGCAAAACCGATTTCCAGGACAGGTTATGATGCCATTGTGATAAGAGGAAAAAGCAACGCTCCTATTTTTCTTGAGATTTCCGATAAAGAAGTGAAGTTTCATGATGCCTCTGATTTGTGGGGTAAAGATACCTATTATACGGAAGATGAACTGAAGAGAAGAGTGGGGGTAAAAGGGGCTGGTGCCATAGTGATTGGGCCTGCCGGAGAAAATCTTGTTAAGTTTGCTTTGGTGGAGAATGATTATTGGAGAAGTATTGGTAGAGGTGGTATTGGTGCCGTTTTTGGAAGTAAGAAGATAAAAGGGATAGTTTTTCATGGTAATGCAAAAAGAGAGATAGGTTTTCCGGATGAGCTGGAAGAGTTTTTTAAGTTGATTGGTGAAAAAGGTAAAAATGATCCTATCTCATTGAAATATAAAGAATTTGGTACTGCCATGGGGGTGTCTTTATTAAATGAAGTGGGAGCGTTTCCTACCAGATATTGGCATAAAGGGAAATTGGATGGTTTTGAAAATATTACCATTGAAAGGCAGAAAGAGATTTGTGATGTTGTACCTAAAGCTTGTCCAGCATGTTTTATTTCTTGTGGAAATCTTACAAAAACAAGACCTGACAGTAAATATCCTGGCATTATTTTGGAAGGTCCCGAATACGAAACTCTTTATGCTTTTGGAGGTCTTTGCTGTATTAGAGACATAGAAGATATTATTTATATTAATGATAAATGTGACAGATTAGGAATTGATACAATTACAGCAGGAAACATTGTTGCTTTTGCTATGGAACTATCAGCTATAGGTAAAATAAAAGAGAGATATGAATATGGAAATGTAAATCATGTCATTGAACTGATTGAAAAGATTGTTTATGGGGATGGTGTGGGAGAGATATTGAGCCACGGAATAGAGTATGCGGCTAGATATTTTGATGCAGAAGATCTTGCTATCCATAACAAAGGGCTTGAGCCGGCAGGATATGATCCGAGGGCTTTGAAAGGGACTGCTCTTGGTTATGCCGTATCTTGCAGAGGTGCCTGCCATTTGAGAAGCGGATTTTACAAAGCGGAGTTGAGTGGCGTAATAGATCCTGATGTGCTTGAGGGTAAGGCCGAATTGCTTGTTGATTGGGAAGATAGGTTTTGTATTTTCGATACGTTTATTTTGTGTAGGTTTTTCAGAGATACTTACTTATGGGATGAGACTTTGAAACTCTGGCAAATGTTGTATGGAGATAATAGCGTAACAAAAGAAGAGTTAAAACAGCGTGCAAATAAAATTATTTCATTAGCAAAAAAGTTTAATATAAGGGAAAATCCTGACAAGATTTTTTCTCTTGATAAACTACCAAAGAGGCTTTTTGAAGAGCCTTTGGAAAGTGGCAAAGTTTTAAAAGAAGATGAGTTTAATAGATTATTGCAGGATTACTATGCATTGAGAGGGTGGGATAAAGACGGGGTACCAAAAGATTAAAGGAGGAAACAATGGCTGAGATTTGCAATTCGGTAAAAGAAGCTTTAAGAGATGTTCTAAAAGATGGAATGGTGATTGCTGCAGGTGGGTTCGGCTTGTGTGGTATCCCGGAAAATTTAATTAACGCCATTAAAGAGTCTGGTGTCAAAAATTTGACCTTTGTAAGTAATAATGCAGGAGTTGATGATTTTGGTCTGGGGTTACTGCTTCAAACAAGACAAATAAAGAAGATGATTTCCTCATATGTGGGTGAGAACAAAATTTTTGAACAACTGTATTTAAATGGAGAACTTGAGTTAGAGCTTGTTCCCCAAGGTACATTGGCTGAAAGACTGAGAGCTGGAGGAGCAGGCATACCTGCTTTTTATGTCAGAACAGGATATGGTACAATTTTAACAAAGGGTAAAGAAATAAAGATTTTTAATGGTAAAGAATATGTTTTAGAGAAGAGTATTGTGGTAGATTTGGCCATTGTAAAGGGGTGGAAGGCAGATAAAAAAGGGAATGTGGTTTTCAGATATACGGCAAATAACTTTAATGCAGTGTGTGCAAAGGCGGCAAAATTTACAGTGGTTGAGGTGGAAGAGATAGTAGAAACTGGTGAGCTTGATCCTCATTATATTCATCTGCCAAGTATTTATGTGGATAGATTAGTTGTGGGTGAGCAGTACGAAAAGAGAATTGAACAGCTTACAACTTTGGAAAATATGAAAGAAGCCAAATTTAATGAGAAAAGGGAGTGGATGGCAAAAAGGGTTGCCCAGGAACTTAGAAAGGGGATGTATGTAAACCTTGGTATTGGTATGCCTACTTTGGTAGCAAACTTTATTACGGATGATATGGATATAACTTTGCATTCGGAAAACGGTTTACTTGGAATAGGACCATTTCCGGAGACTGCGGCCGAGGCAGATGCAGATTTAATTAATGCCGGGAAACAGACCATTACATATAAAAAAGGTGCATGTTTCTTTGATTCTTCAGAATCTTTTGCCATGGTGAGAGGTGGTCATATAGATTTGACTGTTCTTGGTGGTATGCAGGTGAGCAAAAAAGGGGATCTTGCAAACTGGATGATACCTGGAAAGATGGTCAAAGGGCCTGGTGGTGCTATGGATCTTGTTAATGGTGTTAAAAAGGTTATTGTAATGATGGAGCATGTGACCAAGAATGGATCTCCGAAAATTTTAGAGGAATGTAGTTTGCCTATTACAGGCAAAGAAGTTGTGGATATGCTTGTTACTGATAAAGGGGTATTTACCATAGATAAAGGTGGACTAACATTAATAGAGATTTCTCCATTTTCTAATTTGACTGATATTAGAAAATATACCGGTTGCGAATTCAAGGTTTCTGATAATTTGAAGACAAATTAATTTAACATTTTAAGGGTGGTATTATATACCACCTGTTTAATTATTTAGAGTTTCTAATATGTCAATCAGCTTGAATGGTTTTCTGTAAAATTTTACATTATCGTAATTTAATAAATCGCTATCTGCTGCATTAATTCCGTAACCTGAAATCATAATAATAGGTTTATTAAAACCTTTACTTAATAAAATTCTAACAACATCATTACCTGAAAAACCTGGCATGCTTATATCTGTGGCTACTAAATCAATTTTATCTTTATGGTTTACAATATATTTTACAGCTTCATTACCATCTGAAAATGGTACAACGTCTATATTAAGAGCTTCGCAGCTTATTTTGACACCTTCAAGGATATCTATATTATCATCGATAAATACTATCTTTTTAATATTGTTACCACTTATTTTATTGTTTTCTTTTGATTGTTCATAATTATCTTCAGAAGCATCATTAAGCAGAGGTAAATAAATTATGAATTTAGTATACTTTTTATATTCACTTTTAACAATAATGTATCCATTAAATCTTTTTATAAAACCATAAACCGATGATAATCCAAGTCCTGTTCCTTCCCCAGATGGCTTTGTAGTGAAAAATGGTTCAAAAATTTTACTTTTATCTTTTTCTTTTATTCCTATTCCATTGTCTTCTATGGTTATTTCAACATAACAACCTTTTTTTATTGTAAAATCTTCAATTTTGACATTTTCACTAAAACATTTTTTATCTAAAGTAAGCTTTAATTTTTTTTCCTTTTTATTGTCGTTAAGCAAAGCATACTCTGCGTTTTTTAATAAATTTAAAAACATTTGTTCTAAAAGAATGAGATCGGTATTAATAAACAATTTTTTCTGTTTTACCTCTACTGATAAATCAATTGAGTCGTTTATGATTCTCCTAAATGTATCTTTTTCATCTTCCACATATCTAGAAATATTTAACTGAATAGTTTTACTTTCACTTTGTCTACTAAATGCTAGTAGTTGGGAGATAAACTGAGAACCTCTGTTGATACTATCAAGTATCTTTTTTAATATTATTTGGTCTTTTTCATCAGTTAGTTTCATTTTTAAGTATTGGGTGTAATTTGAATTTACAGCTAAAATATTATTAAAATCGTGAGCGATACTACTGGAAAACTTCCCTAATAATTCAAATTTCTGATTCGCCATCATCTGTTTTTCATACTTTTTCAACTCGGTAATATCTGTACCAAATTTAATTACAATATCTTGATTTTTATACTTCATTTTTGTTATAACCGCATTTTCATAAAAGATTGTTCCATCTTTTCTTTTGTTTATAAACTCTCCCTGCCAGAATCCTTTTTCTTTCAAAGAATTCCATAAATCATTATAAAATTCTTCATTATGTTCTTTGCTTCTAAACTCCCTAATATCTTTGCCTATTAGTTCATCTTTTTTAAATCCCATTTTGTCAGCAGCAAATTTGTTAACTTTTAAAATTTTACCTTGCATATCAGTAATAACAATAATCAAAGGAGAGTTTTCAATTATATATTCAAAAAAAGATAATTCCTCTTTATGAATAAACTCATTAGTTATATCTTTTAAAACGCTCAAGATTCTAAAATTTCGACCTTTTTTAAATAGTGTGGCGGATAGTAAAAAATATCTTTTCTCATTATTTCTATTTTTTAGAACTCTAAGATAATTATTTATTTGTCTGTTTAGTAAAATGTCATTGATAAACTTATCTCTTTCTTTTTCGTCATCATAAAAGAATTTTATATTCAATTGTAAAAGTTCATCTTTATCAAAACCTAAAATTTCTTTAAACTTACCATTTATATTATGAATGTTACCTTTCTCATCGGTTTCGATTATTATATCAAAGGTATTATCAGTAATTATTTTATACCTTTGTAAAATGGTCTCAGTCCTTATTTTATAGAGAGTTATTGTTGTCAAGACAGCGGTAATGGTTAATAATAGTGAAATTATGATATAAATATTCTTCTTTGGTATTTTTATAAAGTTATTCGGCTTGTTAATGATTATGCTATTTTCTGGCAGTGATGTAAGTTTAATGCCAAATTTTTCCAGATATTTATAATTAAATAACCAGCGATTTGCTTTTGTTGATGTAATAATATCCAAATTTTCAGGTGAGATATTATCTTTTAATATCTTAATTGCATATTGAGCAGCTAACCTTCCTTGTTCACTTGCATTTACAACTTTTCCTCCTACTGCACCATCACTATAAACTACAATATCCCATAGCGTATAAAATGGAGCAGGAATTTTATCAGCCAAATATTTTGATGCTTTATTAATTAAAAGAAATTCACCATTCTTTAAACGCAGACCAGAAATAACAATAAAAGCAACATTTTTAACATTTTTATATTCTTTAACTAAATCATCTAAAAATTTATTTTCAACGATTTCTAATTTTAATTCTTTTTGAGTTGAGTTTTTTATGTAATCCTGAACAACACCTTTATTGTAATATTTATAAACCAAAAAGTGAGTATCTCCTAAAAACAGGATTTTTTTAATTTCTGGATGAAGTTTATTAATAATATTAATTGTTTCATCCACACTGAGATCTTCTCTAACACCGGTGATATCCCTGTAATTTCTCAATAAGGATTTTTTAAAATGATTAATTCCGCAAAAGATTACAGGTATATTTTTGAAAATTTTATCTTTTAAATCCACGATAATATTTAGAGCAGTATTATCTGCTACAATTATCAAATCAATTTTTTTGTTTTGATATTTAAAAATCAGATTGTTTTTAATTAATTTAAGATATTGTGGAGAGTTAAACCTTTTTGTGTCTAAATATTCTGTAAAATATTCAATATCATTATATTTTGATAATACCTCTTTTATCTTTGAATCAATTGTAGATGTCCATGTGTATTCCGGATGATATGAATGTAAAATCAAAATATTTTTATGTTCTGCAAACGCTAAGATACTAAATGCAAAAAATAAAATTACAATGAAAATAATCTTATTTTTTAAACAGTTATTCAATAAATATAACATAATTATTATATAAACTATTATAGCATATAATTTTGCTATTCAAATAAAATTTCTTTGTTAAATCCTTTTAATTGTTTTTTATCGTTTGAAGTATATTTTAATTACGGTAAATAGTAGATAGATGTTTACCACTTTAATTAATTTTTTCTTGATAAATCTTTGTATCTATCTACTTTTTTGCACTTGACAAAATTTGGCAAAAAGCTTAAACCTCTTTCTGTATTAGTAAAATAGTTCTATTGCCCAAGTGGTGGAATTGGTAGACACGCAGGATTCAGGATCCTGTGGGAGTAATATCCCGTGGGGGTTCGAGTCCCCCCTTGGGCACCATAATTCCTTTTAGTTATCAACTTGTAGATTCATTTTAAACTTTATTGTTTTAATCCAAGTTTTCCATCTTTTAATGTAACTTATTGAAAATTCAGGTTAAGGCTTAGGTTTAGATTAAGGGGATAGAAAAATGATAAATGATGAATTTTGAACTCGTGGAATAAGGTTTTTGCATATGTTTTTTTGAGATATAAGTATAAGGTTCATTACTTGTAAGCTAAAATTTGCAATTTAGTATTCCAAGGGTTGAACCTTGAACATTGAACCTTGAACACGTGTAATAAAGCATTTGTATAGTATATTGGCTACGCACAACTCAAGTTTTATTGTTCGGAAATTACAATGCGTACGGTATTATTACACGTGTTGAACTTTGAACTTTTCCTCTCTTACCATTTCCCTATCTTCCCTCTTTCTCTCACAACCATTATAACCCCTATTACTTTTGAAAATATCTTCATATTTTTTGGCAAAGCTGGGTTAAAATTAAACTGAAAAAAATGTGTAATGAGATAGTTATAAGAGCGAGTATCAGAGAATAGATTCTATAATGTCTTAGTAAGTGCTTTACATACATTCACGGCTATTTACCAAATAACTACCTGGAAACTTCCAAGGAGATATTTTTAGTTTGTTTCCAACATTAATTTGGATAGCTGCTACCAGGTTGGGCAATGCTTTTTGTGAGTTCTCCCTATGAAAAAAATGTTGTTGGATGTTGATTTTAAAGGGTTTGTAATCAAAAGAAAAAAAATATGTAAAAAAAATTAAAAATTTTGAAAAAACTAGTTGACTTTATTCATTTGTTTTGTTATATGTTCAATCCCGTCGGGCGATGAGGCCAGACGGAAAAAAGAGAGTGAGCCGTTAGCTCAGTAGGTAGAGCAACTGCCTTTTAAGCAGTGGGTCGCAGGTTCGAAGCCTGCACGGCTCACCATTAAGTCCCCATCGTCTAGCCTGGCCTAGGACACCGGCCTTTCGAGCCGGTAACGGGGGTTCAAATCCCCCTGGGGACGTAAATCATGGGCGGTTAGCTCAGCTGGGAGAGCACCGGCCTTACAAGCCGGGGGTCGTAGGTTCAATCCCTGCACCGCCCATTTTTTATGGGGGCGTAGTTCAGTTTGGTTAGAACGCCGGCCTGTCGAGCCGGAGGTCGCGAGTTCGAGTCTCGTCGTCCCCGTTGGGAAAGCCATCTCGGTAAAAACGAGATGGCTTTTTTTATTTACAAAACTTGTTCCTAGAGGTATATTGGTTTTATGAAAGTTTTGGCTACAAATAAAAAAGCATTTCATGATTATGAAATTATTGAAAAATATGAAGCAGGGATAGTTTTAAAGGGGACAGAAGTAAAGTCTGCTAAGAATGGGCGAATTAATTTACGTGATTCATTTATCAGGATAAAGGATGGTGAAGCTTTTTTATTGAATTGTCATATATCCCCGTATGAGCAAGGGAATATTATGAATCATGACCCTACAAGAACAAGGAAACTGCTTTTACATAAAAGAGAAATTGAGCGTTTAGCTGGTAAAGTGCAGGAAAAGGGATTAACACTTGTTCCCCTTAAAGTGTATTTGAAAAATAACTTAGTGAAAATAGAAATAGCACTTGCTAAAGGTAAAAAGTTGTATGATAAGCGTGAAACAATCAAGAAAAAAGATTTAGAAAGAGAAATTTCACGCACTTTGAAAAATAAATACAAAATAAAATAAAATAACTTGAAAAGTAGTAAATTTGGTATAAATTTTAATATGTCGAGGGGGCGTAAGGTTTCGACGGGGAAAATGTAGGTTTAAGGCGCATGCCGAGGTCTGGCACCTCGTAAAACAGCCAGACAAAAATAGTTGCAAACGACGAACTTGCACTCGCTGCTTAATTAATGCAGCGACGTCCACACAGGGTTTGCCTGCGGCTCTGTGATGGGCGCCAACTTAGCAGGCTGGTCCAAAGTGACGCCTCTAAGCTTTGGACGAGAATTTAGAGGCTTGCTGCTGATTGGGCCTGCCTGTGGGCACATCAGCAGGACTTCAAAACACAGGCTAAGCATGTAGTGCCTTAAGCTGAAGTTTCCTCGGACGCGGGTTCGAATCCCGCCGCCTCCACCAAAAAGCATCTATATCTTATTTATAATTCATCAGAAATTATCTAGAATTTTATTTGTAGGGACAACTTGATGCAAATCTCTTTTAGTAAGTAGTTAAATTTGCTGTATGTTTAAACAAGTTATAGAGCTGATAAAAAGTTATTTTTTATTTTAGATCTAACACCATAGCATCTATATAATCGATCAATCCAACTGGAGGAGTTATATGGATAATTTGGTATGACATAAAGCCTTTTTCTCCTATGAAGGCATAATTGTTACCTTCTGAAAGTATTTCATATTTATTATTTTCTTTTCTTTTTTTGTAAATATTGATGATTTCTGAAGATGAACCTTCTATAATATCGCTCATAAATAAAAAGATTTGTTCTGCTTTTTTAAAGTAAATAAGATGATAATTAACGGTTCTTTTGTTATTTACAATAATTAAATTTATAATCCTTGTTTCATCATTGGCAAATTTACTTTTAGCAGGAGTTTTGTTTGTAATCCACTTAGCAAACCAATCATTTGTGAAAGAGGTTTTAGTTATATTATATTTTCTTTTGCTTTAGATTTGTATTTTGGTGTGACCTCCAAAGCATTTATAATATTGTCTATAACTTTTAATTGATCAGCAGATGCAGCTGCCATTTCGTCTAATGGATAAACATTGTAACTTAGTATGATAAGCAAAGTAACAAATATAAATATTTTTTTCATATTGTTCTCCTTTTAATGATATCTTACATTATTTTTAGCTAACGGAATAATTATACCTTAAAGATTGTATGATTATTCCTTTATTAAGATTGCCTTGATAAAAAATTATAACATATTTTTATTATCTTTTCAGAATTTTTTTATTTTTTTGAAAAATTTCAGTATGGCAAATTAACCTGAACTAGTTTTTAGGATCTAACTGTCTGTTAAATAAGTAGATTCTGAAATGAGTTCAGAATGTCATAATAACAAGAACTGAGTTTTTTTGTAATATCAAAAAGTTAGCATCAATTACGATGTAATGGTCTTTGAAAATATTAATGAAATAGGGGTAAGCTAGATTTATAGCACTTGATTTGTTTGCACTTAAAAGGATAATTGTTTGAAAAATAACCTGGACATCTAGTCCAGGTTATTTAAGTAAAGTTTAACTAATTTATAGATTTGATAATCCCATCTTCCATTTCGATTACTTTTGAACAGTTTTTTGCGTAATTAATTTCATGGGTTACCATAACTACAGCGATTCCTTCATCATTTAAGTTATGTAAAATTTTTATGACTTCATCACCATTGGCTTTATCGAGACTTCCAGTAGGTTCATCAGCAAACAGAACTTTAGGTGATTTTACAATAGCTCTTGCAATTGCAACTCTTTGTTGCTCACCTCCAGAGAGTTGCCCAGGTAATCTGTTTTCTTTTCCCGCTAAGCCTACTTTAGCAAGTGCTTCTTTTGCTTTTTCATATTGTTTTTTAGTGACAGGTTTAAAATTGCTCATAAAAGGTAACAACACATTCTCGATGGCAGTGAGATAAGGCATTAAATGATGGAATTGGAATACTATTGAAAAATCTTTAAGTCTTAGATTGTTTAACTCTTTTTCTGAAAGTGAAGTGATATCAATGTTGTTGTATAAAATAGTACCCTCGTCTGGTTTTAGAAGAGTTGATAAAACGTTAATCAAAGTACTTTTACCTGATCCAGATCTACCAACAATACATACAAAATCACTGCTATTTATTTCTATGGATATGTTTTTTAAAACTAAATTTTTAATACCGTTAGAACTGTATGATTTATATATATTTTTTGCAACTAACATTTTACTACTCCTACTTTATAATTGTATCAGAGCTTCTGATGGTTCAATTTTAGAGGCTTTAAGTGCTGGAAAAGAAGCAGATACCGTAGAAATGATAATAACACCAATTACTACTAATAGAAATTCGACAAAATTGAATTTTTCAGGAGCAACGTTGTTAATTTTTAGTATAGATAATCCATAAAAGGTGAATAAATAGCCTAATATATATCCGCAAATACCTGAAATTGATCCCATCAGCATCGCTTCAAAGCTAAAAATGTTGAAAATATTAAATTTCGAATAACCTAGTGATCTTAATAATCCAACTTCTTTTTTTCTTTCATTTACAGATGCAAACATAAACATTGCAATCATAAAACAAGCAATAACCAAAATCACTACGCTGACAGAATATGCTAATTTTTCTACAAATTTGATCGCTGACATACGTTGTTTTACTATGCTTTGAAGTGCTTTAATATCAGTATTAGGAAGTTTTTCAGATATTTGTTTTACTATATCATCAATGGGACAACCTGAGCAAAGAGCTGAGACTTCAATAAAGTTTGCTAAATTTTCTAATCCAGAGATTTTCTGAAGTTCATCGATATCCATAAAAATAACATTATCATCATCTGTCCCAGTATTATTCAGGATACCCGATATTTTGTATTTGGTATTTTTTAATTCGACTATGCTGCCAAGCGTTAAATTTAAGGTTTTTGCGACGTTTTTGCCTATAAGAATTTCATTTTTGTTTTCAGGAAATTTTCCATTAATACTCCAGTAACTTTTAATTTTTTTTTCTTCAGACCATTTTATACCTATTACTCCTACATGTTTATCATTTATTTTATAAAGGGTAATAAGTTTTGGTGCAATAGAGCTAATGTTTCGGTTCAATTCGATATTTTTAATTTTTTCAACACTTTCTTTCACTGGTAAATATTTTACAGTGTAAGAAAGGTTTCCCAGATCAAATCCTCCATAAGAAATTTTTAATTTTTCTGTTTTGGGATAAATAATAATATTTGCACCAAACTCATTTAATTTTTTTTCTAAACTTTTTCCTACTACTTTTGAAATATTGTTTAATGTAACAATTGATGTTATTCCAAAAGTAAATACGGTAATTAATAATATCGTTCTTAATAATTTTCTTTTCAGATTGCGTAATGGTATTGTTAACAAATTCATTGTTCAAACTCTTAGCTTTAAATCAAAATTGATTAAAAATAAAATGAACCTTGCAAGATGTCGTTAACTTTTATGTAAATAAAATTTTTGTCATAGTTTCTTTTTAATGGAGCTGGATTGCAACCGCCTTTCACTTCATTTATTTTAGATTCATGAAATCGTTGACCACAATTATTACATATTACAAAATCACCTTCCTGACGGTATCCTTTTTTTTCTGGATAACAAACATCGCATGCGTCAAAAGCTGCCCTGATTGTACCATGGTTGTCTGCAAGAATAAAAAATTTTATTTCTTTATTAGGCGTTTTGTAAACATAATAATGAATTTTCCCATCATTAACTTCATTAACAGGGATTTTTACAATACCATTTTCAGCGGTGACATTTTTGTATTTACCGCCACCACATGAAATTAATATAAACAGTACTAAAAGGCTTAAAACAAGATTTCTAATTTTTAGCATTTTTATCCTCCTTTTATATCATATTGGTTTGATATGAATTATTTTTAAAAGTTCAGTTATTTTATAAGAGTTCAACTTCTGAGATTTTTTCTTTTCCATATAAAAATAGTGGAAAGAAGCATAAAAATATAACTAAGCACTTCCAACAAAGATGGGTTACCGTTGTATCCAAAAAGAGTTTTTAGAAAACTGCCAATTAAGCCGTTTTCGTGAAATGGATGTGTTTTGTCTGCTGGATTTATATCCCATACATGTTCTATAATAACAGGGATAACTCCAGCTTCTTGAAGCTCATGTATACCATGAGCAAAAAGTCCTGCAGAAAATAAAATTAACAGAACAGAGGAAATATTAAAAAGTGTTTTCAGATTAACTTTGTACAATCCTTTATATACCACAAACCCAGTAAAAGCCCCAATTATAATTCCTAAAAGAGCAAAGATTATTTGATTGAAATCTAAATTTGTCATTGCTGCGTTTAAAAATATAACAGTTTCAATCCCTTCTCTAAGTATTGATATGGTTACAAGAAATAGTATTCCCAAGGCAGTACCTGTTTTTAATGCATGATCTACTTTATTGGTTATTTCCTGCGTAATGTTTTTCTTTGTGGACATCCATGAAATTACTGTAGCAATTAAAAGTGCCCCAATAATCATTGTTATGCCTTCAAAAATTTCTTCAGCTTTACCTTCAAATCCACCAGCTATTGCATTGAAAATTATAGCTCCAATAATGCTCAGAAAAATTCCAGATATTATTCCAATATTTACATGTTTTTTGTAATGCTGATTTTTTGTTTTTGTTAGATAAGCACAGATTATACCAACAATAAGCGCTGCTTCTAAAGTTTCCCTAAAAGTTATAACAAAACTTATCATACCAACCTCCTATGAATTTTGAGGTTATATATAAGCAATAATGTTATATGTCAATAAAAAAGTTAGATTAATAAAACTTTTAAGGCCATTTTCTATGGTTAAACTGTAATCAATAAAATAATTTTTAATCTTCTATGTCTCTTTTCATATCGATATATTCTTCTTTTGTTATTTCACCCTTTGCATAGCGTTGATTTAATATTTTTAAAGCCTCATGTGAGCTCGACTCTTTGATATTTGAGTGTGATGTAAAACCTTTTATCAGATAAATTAATGCATAAATGATAGCAATTAATATAACAAGCCAGATAATCATATTAAATATGCCCATAAAACCAAATCCGTATCCACCACCAAATCCGTGAATCATTGCTTACCTCCTTGTTAAAAAAAGAGGGGAGGTTGCCCCTCTTTTAATTATTGTAGTCAGGAAAAGGCCCTCTGACAAAACCCCAAGGGTTTACATGAAATTCAAATTTGTTACCTGCAGAATCTACAACATCAACTTCATACATTGTTCCCATTGGCACTCTGAATTTCTCAACTTCTTTTATTGTGTAGCCTTTAAAATTTTCTTTCAAAACTTTTTCCACTGCTTTTTTTGCATCTTCTTCTGTGATCTGTTTTACAGGGCCTTGAAAACCTGCGCCGTAACCGTAGCCCATGCAATAGCCTGGACCATAGCCAGCACCTGGGGCATAACCTTGATTGTAACCTGGTCCCATCATACCACGACCCATCATTCCAGGTCCCATTCCGTATCCATAACCAAAACCTCTACCGAATCCTGGTCCTTGAGCAAAAGCTAAAGTTGCTCCAAAAACTACTATTGTTGCTAAAATTAACAGTTTTTTCATAACTGCACCTCCTAATGTTTTTTTCAACGTTTACATTTATATTTAGAGCATAAAGGATGCCAGAATGCCAAAAGTTGATAACTGATTGATATTTAAGGGAATAGCTAGAATAGCGTTACTTGGAAGCTGTGTAAAATTTACACAATTGTGTAAATTTTACACCAAGTTTAAAAATATTTTTGAAGATAGTTACCATAAGGAACCTTATGGTAACTATGAAGGTAAAGTGGCAATGAAATCTGTTCAAAAACACATGGATAAGATGGAATGTTATGCATGTCATTCTTCATGGGTACCTCAATGTTATGGCTGCCACGTGAAGGTGGATTTATCTAATGGTAAAACAAATATAGACTGGGTTGCATCCGGTAATGTACCAGAAAGATATAAAAATGGTTTAACTGCGGATGCTCCATTAGGAAAACCGGGAATCAAATCACCAGGTAAAGCTATGGAATCAAGATCATATTTGAGATGGGAAGATCCTGTACTTGGTTATAATGGTGAGAATCGTGTAACTCCACTTATGCCAGGATGTCAGGTAACTTATACTGTTATTGGACCTGATGGTAAGGTGTTAATAAATAATCGAATTGAATACAGCTATGATGAAGCTAAAGAACGAGGGCAGAAAGAGCCACCGTTAGCGATTGATATGGCACCTGTTCAACCTCATACAGCCCAAAGAAAAGCAAGAACTTGTGAGAGCTGTCATACAAATCCAAAAACTGTTGGTTTAGGTATAGGTGGTGGTCTATTTGGTAAATATGATGAGGATATAGTGGAAGATTTAATTGATGCAAAAACATTTAAGCCTATACCAAAGAAATACCAAGTTCAAATACCTGGTATTCCACAACTTAAGTTTGACTGGTCACAGATTGTAACCAGAGATGGAAAACAGCTTGCCACTGTAGGTACACACTGGCCACTCAGTAGACCTTTTAATAAAAAAGAAATTGATACTATACTAAAAACAGGTACATGTATGGGTTGCCATCAGAACATGAGTAAAGAGCAGCTCTGGAAGAAAGTTAGTACAGATGGCCAATTGGATGTAAAACAGCATCTTGAGATGATGAATCAGATAATTGAATACCTTGGTAAGAATGGGGTTAAACCTAGTAAATTAAAGTAAAATCTTCTAATTAAAAAAATGGGGGAGCATTTCGCTCCCCCATTTTTTTATTGAATTTAAATTTATCGTCTGTTAAATTTGCAACAACAGCTACTTGCACTTATTTCCTTTGGTATTCTGAATTTTTCAACTTTTTTTATTTTGATAGTCTTTTAAAACTAGTTCTTTTAGTTTTCTCTTTAACACTTTTCCAGTAGCTGTCATAGGTAATTCTTTAGTGAAAATTATTTTCCTTGGTAATTTATAATTTGCAAGGTGTTCTTTAAGATAGTTTTTTATATCCTTTTCTTTTAGTTCTGCACCATCAGCTGGCATTACATATGCAACAGGAACTTCTCCGCTTGCTTCATCTGGTATTCCTATTACTGCAGCTGCTTCAACCCCTGGGTACTGATAAAGGAGCTCTTCTATTTCCCTTGGGTATACATTTATCCCTTTTACAATTATCAAGTCTTTTTTTCTATCAACGATATAAATAAAACCATCTTCATCCAATCTTGCCATATCTCCGGTAAATAACCATCCGTTTCTGATTGCTTGTGTAGTGGCTTCTGGTAAATTCCAATAGCCTTTCATAATATTTGGGCCTTTTACTATCAACTCACCTATCTCACCAACAGGTAGCTCTTCTTCATCGTCATTGACCACCTTCACTTCAACACCTGGCAGAGGGAGTCCCACAGAATAAGGCTTTTGCCATTCTAATCTATTAACAGAAACAACGGGGGACGCTTCAGAAAGTCCATATCCTTCAATAATAGGTTTTTTAAATCTCTCTTTAAAAACATTTAAAATCTCTTCAGGTAAAGGTGCACCGCCACTTGCATGTATTCTTACAGGATAAAGAAACTTAATAAACCAATTTGGTAATTTTGCTTTTGCAAGGGCTGAATAAACCTGAGGAACACCTAAGAAAAAGGTAGGTCTTTTAAATAAGAGTATATTTTTAAATTTTTTACTTCTTAATTCCAATACTGAGCGCAAAATAATGATTGAGCAACCTAAAAAAGTAGGAAGTAGCACACAGGTGGTGAATGCGTAGGAATGGAACATAGGAAGGAACAGTAAAAATCTGTCTCTTTTTTTGACTTTAAAAGCTTGAGTTGTACTATGGCAATTTGAAAGAAGGTTTTTATGGGTTAACATTGCGCCTTTTGGATTACCGGTTGTTCCCGATGTATATATGAGAACAGCTAACTCTTCCATGTCATAATCGCATGGCAAATTCTCGTCTGATTCATTTGCCATTAATTCATTTAAATTTACTGAGTAAGAAGAGGAAAAATCGTAGGTCAAAATTTCCTCTAAAGAATTTGTGTTACTTTTTAAGTACGGGAAAAAGTCTTTATAATTCTCTGATGAAATTAAAAATTTTACTTCACAATCATTCAGAATATATGTAATTTCTTCTTCTTTCAAAAAATTATTTATAGGTACAGCCACAGCACCACATTTTGTAATTCCAAAAAATGAAAATATGAACTCTGGAGAATTATCAAGGAGGATAGCTACTCTGTCACCTTTTTTCAGACCAAGACGAAGTAAAGCATTGGCAAGTTTATTTGTTATTTTATTTACTTGGTTAAATGTGTATTTTTGATCTTCAAAAAAGATGTATTTTTTGTTTTTATACCTTTTAGCATTTTTTGTTAGCATATCAGCAAGATTTTTAAATTCCACTATAACCCCCTATATGGACTTATTCCTATTTCTTTAAAAACATCAAAAAGTTTTGAAACAGGCAAACCTACCACATTTTCGTAGCTACCTTCAATCTTTTCTACGAGTAAGCATCCCATACCCTGAATTCCGTAGGCTCCTGCTTTGTCAAAAGGTTCATCATTTTCTATATACCATTCTATCAAATCATCATTTAAATTTTTAAAATAAACATCAGTGATGTCATGAAACTGCTTTATAAACTTAGCGTTTTTATTGATTACAGCTACACCAGTAATGACCTGATGTTTTTTTCCACTTAAGAATTTTAACATTTTCACAGCATTTTCTTTTGTAAGAGGTTTACCAAGCACTTTACCTTCACATACTACAACAGTATCTGCTCCAATTATAAAAGCTTCATCATAAATTCTTGCAACATCGTAAGCCTTCATTGTGGCAAGTCTTATTACTTCATCCACAATATCTTTATCTGGGTTAAGTTTTTCTTCTATGGTGGAAGTAACATACTGAAAATTTATTCCAAGCCTTGAAAGCAAAGCTCTACGTCTAGGTGAACCACTTGCTAATATAATCTTTTGATACATTTTATGCCTCAATAATTATTTAAAATCTTTAAAATCTTATATGTTATTATTCCTGTTAATATACCTGTTAGCACGGATAACAAAGAGAAATAAGGGAAAATTTTAAAAATTGCAAGATTTTTTATAAAAAGCTGTTTAGCTACAAAAAATTGTATTAGTATATGAAAATAAGCCCCTAAAGCTCCTGTAGATAAAGGTGTTGAATAATTTTTTGTTAAAAAAAAGTAAACATACATGATTAAAAATGAGATTAAAGAGGCTGGTAAACCAAGCGCAATTTTAACTATAAAGTTTCCTGTGAAGATGGGGACAATTAATGACTTTAATGTGACAATGGCAAGGGAATAACTGAAACCGAGTGTATAAATGGATAGCATTACTCCGATATTACTCAAGCCAAGTTTTACTCCCGGTAAAGGCAATGGTATAAAGTTTTCAAGGTAGCCAAGAATTACTGTTATGGCTGAGAAAATGGATAAAAGAGCTAACTTTTTATTTTGAGATAGCATCGTACTCACTTTCTTCGCATTCTATTATCAATGCCACTCTGTTTGGAATACAAACAGTAGCATCGTTACAATTAGATATCCAGCCTGTTTTGACACAAATTTGTAGGGGGCAATTAGATTTTAAAATACGGGCTTTTTTTTCATCAATTTCAATTATTATGTTTTTATTAAAGCTGGCTTTTAAATCGATGATTTTCTTTTTAAATGAGAGTTCTATTTTTTTATCGTCCACAAGGAGATAAAGATGTTTTTTCCCGCTATTTTTTTGAAAAAGTGGGTAGATAGATATAATAACAAGCAAAGTAACCATGATAATATCAAGAGGTTTAATTTTCATAAGATTCCCAGGAGCATAATTTGATAAGTTTGTTATCAATAGTGTATACAAGGGTAGGGGCGTTATATTTTTTACATAAATCTTCTATTTTTTCTAGAGATAGTAAAAAAAAGAGAGTACTGAGGCCATCGGCCATTTCAGTAGTATCTGCTATGACGGATATGCTTTTGTAATTATTAGCGGTTTTACCTGTTGTGGCGTCAAATATATGAATGATTTTTTCCCCGTTTTTAGTGATGAAAAAACGTTCGTAATTTCCACTGGTAACCACAGCTTTATTCGAAACGTTTACAATACTCAAAAATCTGTTTTCAATATCAGGATGTTTTATAGCTATACGCCACTTTTTTCCATTTTTTAAGCCGAGTGCAAAAAGATCTCCTCCGGCGTCCACAATGGCACTTTCAGTACCGTTTTTTTTCAATAACTCGATTGCTTTATCTACGATATACCCTTTTGCATAGGCTCCCATATCGATTTTGAGGTCTGTTTGTTTGATTACATAATTTTTATCAAATTGTATATTCTTGAAACCAAGTTTTTTCTTGGCAGTGTTTAATTCTTTATTTGTAGGTACTTTGAAAGGTCCTTCGGGAAAACCGTACAGAGAAGTAAGAGTGTAAATGGTAATATCAAACTTATGTTCTGAAAGATTGTAAAAAAATTGAGCCTTTTTAAAAAGTTTGTAAATTTCATCATCAATTACAATTTTAGAGTGGGTAGGGGATGAATTAAAATTATCATAGAAACTTTTTATCTTATCTTCTTTTTTTTTTATAAGTTTATATGTTTTTTCGAAAAATTCGCTTTTTGACTTAGGTAGTGTAATATTTAAAATTGTTCCAAGTGCATAGTAGCTATTGGTTTCATAACTATTTTGGCTTGAGCAAGAGATAAGTGTAAAAATTATAAAACAAAATAAAGCTTTTCTGAGCACTCTGGACATACAGGTTCTTTTATGTGACATTTTGTTAAATAAAAATCACGCTTCACTAAAAGATGATTGCACTTTGGGCAAAGGGTATCTGTTGCATCTTCTATTTGTACATTACCTATATAGACATATTTTAAATATTTTTTGGCAATTTCATAAAAGTTTTTCAATGTTTCTAGTGGTGTGGGCGGTTCATTGAGCTTGTAATTTGGGAAATATCTTGAAATATGTAACGGTATGTCACTACTTATGCTTGCAATCCACCTGCACATATCATCAAAAGTGTCTGAATTATCATTTTTATTTGTCACTACAAGATTTGTTAATTCTATATGGCTACCATTTTTAAACAGGTATTCAATAGTATTGAGAGTAGTGGTTAAATCGCCGTTAATCCATTTGTAAAAATCATTTGTAAACCCTTTGAGGTCAATATTAGCTGCATCAATATATGGAGCTAATTCCATCAAAGGTTCACGATTTATCTGTCCGTTTGTAACAAAAACATTTTTAAGTCCTGCATTTTTAAAAACTTTTGCACAATCAAGTATAAATTCGTACCAGATAAACGGTTCGTTGTAAGTATAGGCAATACCTATTGAGTGGTTCATGGTAGCGATTTCCTTCAAGATATCAGGATTTATTTTTTCTCTATGTGTTATTGTTGTGACTATTTGCCAATTTTGGCAGAATGGACATTTAAGATTACACCCGTTTGTACCTATTGATAAAATGTTTGATGAAGGGTAAAAATGGTATAGGGGTTTTTTTTCAATGGGATCAAGTGCTAGGGAGCTAACTTCATTGTATGAAGTTTGATAAAGTGTACCGTTTTCGTTTTTTCTTATTAAACAAAGTCCAGTTTTACCATCTTTGATTACGCAGTTATGGGGGCAAAGTTTACATTGTACTTTATCATCGGATAGTTTGTCATAATATTTTGCTTCTACGTTCATCGATCTCTCTTAATTACGTATTCACTCAAAAATAGGAGTGCCTCTTTATATTTAGAATCAGGAAATATATCTAATTTAATTTTAGCATCATTGATGAAATTGTCCACAAAATCTTCTGCTTTTTGCTTAATATCATATTTATGTAAAAGATCTATTATGTAGTTTAGATTTTCATCATTATGATTTTCATCAAGAATAATTTCATGAAGTCTCTTTTTCTCCTCTTTTGTGGCAATGTCTCTTAAAAGCAGAAGTGGAAGGGTCATTTTACCTTCTTTTAAATCGGTGCCAGGCTTTTTCCCAGTCTTTTTTTCATCGCCAAGATAATCCAGTATATCATCACTCATCTGGAAGGCAATCCCTACAAGCCTGCCAAATTCTTTTAAGTTTTCCCTTTCTTCTAAAGATGCTTTAGCAAGTACTGCTCCTATTTCACAACAGCTTGAGAAAAGAACAGCTGTTTTGCAGTATATGATTTTTAAATAATCTTCCATGGTTAAATCGAAATTTGCCGTTTTTACTAATTGAAATACTTCACCTTCGCTCATGGTTTTGGCGGCATTGGCAAGAATCATCTGTACATCACTGTCGCCATCTTTAACAAGATTGACGAAAGCTCTTGAGTAGAGGAAATCTCCACATAATACTGTTATATCGTTTCCAAATACGTTATTAGCTGATTTTCTACCTCTTCTATATTTTGCGCCATCAATAACGTCATCATGAAGTAAAGTAGCAGTATGAATATACTCAACAACTCCGCTTAAGACGATAGCACGTTCACCTTCATACCCTGCTATTTTGGAAGAGAGGATTAAAAAAATTGGACGAAGTCTTTTCCCTCCACTTTTAAAAACGTAGGATGCAACTTCGTTTACCATTTGAACTTCTGAATCTAGGTTTTTAAGTAATTCTTCTTCTACTTTTTTTACGTCATCTTTAACAAGTTCCATAACTTCATTTAATGTCATTTCAACCCTCTTTATAAACTTTTAGTTACTCGTAAAAACGAGTAAGATTATCTTATTGAAATGTTTGTTCAAATTATATATCTTAAAAATGCGTAACAGTAAATTAAAATTTAACTGTTAATAATCTAAAAAGGTGACTGTGATGAATTTTACACAAATAGAAGAGGATTATCTTACTTTTTTAAAGCTTTTTGATGGACTTGATATAGAAGCAGGATATGGTTTAACAGCGTGTGATATATCGTTTAATGATTATATTACGGCAAAACATCTTGCTGATAAAAAAAGCTTTAAAAGGATTTATGTGGTCAGTAAGGATAAGATGCAAAATTATAAAAACACTATCCCTGTGAGATATGAAGTAAACCTTGCCTATACACTTTCAAAAGTGAGAGTGGATTATCTTATGTCTTTATGCGGTACATTCAATTTTCAGCCTTTATACGATGTTATTTATGCTATTAATTTGAGCATGAATGTAGGTGGTAAATTCCTTTTTGTAGTATATCCTCAGGTGTATGGGAAAAATGGTAAGAATGCTCTTGAAATTTTAAGTGCTGGTAGTGAAATACCTGTTTATGAAAAACTAAAGAGATGGTATTCTTCTTTAAAGAATGGTTTAAACAATATTTTTATAAATTTGAAGGAAGACGAGCTTATTCAGGATATCAGCATGGATGAGCTTAAAAAGTTTTTTGCACTAAAAAATTTTAAACCTTTTTTATTTAAAAGCGATAACGAATTTACAAAATTTTTCAAGCTTCTTGATAGGATTGATACAGAATTTTATTTTGTCTGGAAAGTAATTACCGGTATGAAAATTTAGTGTTGGAGGTTGTGATGGAATATATTAATACTCCAAGAGCACCAAAAGCAATTGGCCCTTATTCTCAGGCAGTTAAAGTTGGCAATATGCTTTTTATTTCAGGACAGATACCAATAGATCCTTCAACCAACGAAATTTTAAAATCAGATATTGAATCTGAAGTGAGTTTAGTATTGAACAATCTTTTGAAAATTGTGGAGGATGCAGGTTTTTCCTTGTATGACATAGCAAAAGTAACGATTTATCTCAAGGATATGGACAATTTTGCTAAGATAAATGAGGTTTATGCAAAAGTTTTTGATAATCACAGACCTGCAAGAGCGGTAGTTGAGGTTTCAAGATTACCTAAAGATGTGAATGTTGAAATAGAGGCTGTGTGTGTAAAGGAGATTAGGGGATGATAAAGGTTGGTTTTATTGGGTTTGGTAAGCTTGGTTCTGCAATGGTGGAAAATCTGTTAAACCACAAAGTGGAAATAGTGGGGTGGAACAGAACAAAAGAGAAAATGGAAAAATATGATATTATAAAAAAGGATATGCCTTATCAGATATGGGATGAGGGAATAGATATAGTCATCTTAAACCTTTACGATAGTCAAAGTGTGAAAGAGGTATTGTTTGGTGATACGGGACTTTTTTCTAAAAATGTTGAAGGTAAAATTGTGATTGACACAACTACTAATCATTTTAAGGATGTGGAAGAGATTGCTGAGAAAGTAGAATCTAATAAAAATTTTTATGTGGAGGCTCCTGTTATTGGTAGTGTTGTTCCAGCAAAGAGTGGTTCGCTTACAGTTCTGGCTGGATGTAAAAAAGTGATTTTTGATAAAGTGGAGCATATTTTGTCCCTTTTTGGAAACAAGGTATTTCATTTTGAAAAAATTGGCGTGGCTACAAGATTTAAGCTTGTAAATAATATGGTGCTTGGGAATTTTATGGCAGTGTTGAAAGAGGCTGTACGTGTATGTGAGCTTATAGGTATGGATAGGAAACTTGCTATTGAATTATTAGAGAATGGGGCAGGTGATAGCCTTGTTTTAAGAGGTAAAAAATTAAAGATCCTTGAGAAAAATTATGATCCCCATTTCGATGTGAATACATTAATAAAAGATCTTGAGTGTTATTATGACCTTGCAAGGGATGTAGGTTTCCCTTCAGTTTTGTCATCAATGGTTAAGGAGTTGTATAGAGAACTTAGTATAAATGGTAAGGGTGATAAAGATTTTGCTGCTATTGTGGATGAATTATATTGACAACGCACTAATAATTTTATAAATAATTAATTCTGATGCGGGCGTAGCTCACCTGGTAGAGCGCAAGCTTCCCAAGCTTGAGGTAGCGGGTTCGAGCCCCGTCGCCCGCTTTTCTTTTTTGTCTTCCTAAATAAAGAATAGTCTAAGAATAAGTTATGAAAATCTACAATAATTTTTTCGTTGCATTCCTCAGTTTTTAAAGATAATCTATTTATTGCAAGCCACCTTATTAGTGTAATATGTTATTATTTTGTAACAACAAGTTAAGGTGGTTTGTAATCCCATAAAAGGGAGTGCTTTTAATATAAATTAGATTAAAACTTGGTTTCAGAATTAAGTGGAAATTCTTTAATGATAAAGGCTATAATAAGTTTGAACTTTTATAATGTGATATAATATGGAAGGTAGAAGGCTACTAAAGATACTCGAAAAATTAGATCCAGGTATTATCTTATTTGATGACAATTTATCCGTCAAATACATAAATAGAGTTATACTATTAACATTTTCGGAATTTAGTAAAGAAGAACTGTTTACGAGTGATATCATGGGGCTACATGATGTTAAAGCGCAAAATAAAATAAAAGCTATGTTGCGGCTAATGAAGGATTCCAGTAGACCTGTTCCTTTTTCATTTAAAAGAATTAGTGCTCACAATAAAGATCATTATTTGTTCATTAAATTAATTCCTTTATTGAGTAATAATAACGATGAAAACTTAAATTGTATGCTTGTTTATGATATTACTCCATATATCACTAATCAGGAGCAAACTTTCATCAAAATACCTGTAACTTTAGGCAAGGAAATATATTTAATAGATCCTGTTGAAATATTATACATAAAAGCAGAAAATGTTTATTCTAAAATTTATACCATCGATGGGGAGTATCTTTGTGATTTTTCACTATTATTTCTTGAAGAACGATTACCAACTGAATATTTTTATAGGATTCACCGTAGCTATATAATTAATCTTACTAAAATTGAAAAGGTAATAAAAGATGGTCAATCATATTTATTGCAACTTCAGGGTTGTGATGTTTCATTGCCAATTAGCCGAAGCAAAGTAGCCGATTTTTCAAAAAAAATAGGTTTAAAATAATCTGTCCTATTTCTTTCACTTCCATTTTAATACCATTAACCAATTTATTATGCAATTCACTATTATAACGTTGTTATGTTCAAATAAAAATATATAAAACTATGATCAAATATTATAGGGAGGTTTATCATGAGCGAATTATCACGCAAGAGAAGTGCAGACCCTGCTGCTATAGAAATGTTGAATTTAGCCGAGAGAAAGCAATATGAAACAATTTGGGATAGATTAGAAAAACAGCAACCACAATGTGGTTATGGACAATTGGGAACTTGTTGTCGTTTATGTACAATGGGCCCATGTCGTATCAATCCTTTTGGTGAGGAACCAACCCATGGTGTTTGTGGAGCTACTGCAGATACAATCGTAGCTCGCAATTTAGCTCGTATGGCTGCTGTTGGTTCATCTTCACATTCTGACCATGGTCGAGGAGCCGCACTCTTACTAAAAGAAGTTGCGATAGGTAAGAATAAAGATTATCGAATTACTGATGTTGAGAAATTGAAAGCAGTTGCAACTCGTCTTGGTATTAATACTGCAGGTCGCTCATATCTTGAAATTGCCAGTGATGTAGCTGATGTAGCAATCAACTGTTTTGGAAAACAAGATGAGGAGCCCATTATTTTCTTACAAAAGTATATGCCTAAAAAACGAATTGAGCGGTTAAAGGAAATAGAAACAATGTTATTTGAAAAAACTGGGAAAAAAATGGGCCTGCTACCTCGTGGTATTGATCGTGAAGCTGTGGATATATTACACCGTACCCACTTCGGTTGTGATGCTGATCCACTCTCACTTATGATGCAAACTGTTCGCTGTGCTCTTTCCGATGGTTGGGCAGGTTCTTTGATAGCTACTGAAATACAAGATATTTTGTTTGGAACTCCAACTATAAAAACCGTAAAAGCTAATCTCGGTGTATTAGATGCTGAGTATGTGAACATTATTATTCACGGTCATGAACCAATACTTTCAGAAAAAGTGGTTGAGATAGCTCTTTCCGAAGAAATGCAAGAAGCTGCTCGCAAAGTTGGAGCAAAAGGAGTAAATGTGGCAGGATTGTGTTGTACTGGTAATGAATTATTAATGCGTCAAGGCGTTGGTATTGCAGGTAATGAATTACATAGTGAATTAGCTATAATGACTGGTGCTGTTGAAGCAATGGTTGTTGATGTTCAGTGTATTTATCCGTCACTTGCTAAGTTATCAAATTGTTTCCACACTCAATTTATTACTACAAATGAACAAGCAGCAATACCAGGTGCCATTCATATTCAATTTGATGAAGAAAAAGCAAATGATATCGCTCGTAAGATTGTGCAAGCAGGTATCGATGCATTCCCAAATAGAGATAAAAGTAAAGTTTATATTCCGTCTAATATTTCAAATGCAATTGTAGGATTTAGTGTTGAAGAAATTCTTAAAATTCTTGGTGGTTCAGTTGCACCGTTGGTAGATGCTATTGCAAAAGGCTCTATAAAAGGAGTGGCAGGTATAGTTGGATGTAATAATGTTAAAGTGAAACAGGATTTATATCACCAAGAATTAACTAAGGAATTAATTAAACGTGATATCCTTGTTATTGGTACAGGTTGTTGGGCGATTGGAGCAGCTAAGGCAGGTTTAATGGATATTAGTGCTCAAGGACTTGCTGGGGAAGGATTAAAGGCAGTCTGTAAAGCACTTGACATTCCACCTGTATTGCATATGGGGTCTTGTGTTGATTGTTCAAGAATGTTGGTGTTGGCCGGTGCATTAGCAGAACATCTTGATGTGGACATTTCAGATTTACCATTAGTTGGTTCTGCTCCAGAATGGATGACTGAAAAAGCTGTAGCAATAGGTACCTATTTTGTTGGTTCAGGAGTTCCAGTTCACCTTTGGCCAGCTCCTCCTATACTTGGTGGTCCAGAGGTAACAAAAATTCTTACAGAAGGTGCAAAAGAATTGCTCGGCGGTTATTTCTTTATTGAAGAAGGACCAGAAGCTACAGCAAAACGTATGGAAGAAATCATTTTAGAAAAACGTACAGCATTAGGAATTTAGGTTGGGGAAAGTCATGTATGATAATAAAGACTTTAAAATTGTTATAACAGGGAAAGGTGGGGTTGGTAAAACAACACTAACCTCATGTATTGCTAAATTATTAGCAATGCGAGGTATGAATGTTCTTGCCGTGGATGAGGATCCACAAATGAATCTTCCATATGCATTAGGCTTGCCAATTGAAGAAGCTTCCAAAATTGTACCGTTAAATAAAAATCTTGATTATATTGAAGAAAAAACAGGTGTTCGTCCTGGTAAATCCTGGGGCTCTTTATTTCGACTTAACCCAAGAGTAGAAGACGTGGTTCAACGATTTGGGATAAAAGTTGATGATAATTTAAATTTATTAGTTATGGGAACGGTTGTTCAGGCTGCTGCTGGCTGTTTGTGCGCTGAAAATGTATTGCTGGATTCGGTAATTAAACATTTGGCGCTACGCGATAATGAGGTAATTATACTTGATACTCAAGCTGGAGTTGAACACTTCGGACGTGCTTTGTCAAAAGGCTTTTCGCAATGTCTAGTAATCTCTGACAGTACTTTTAATGCCCTATCTGTAGCCAAACATTCAGCTGAATTAGCTAGACAAATTGGCATTCCCTACGTTCATTTGATTATTAATAAAGTAAAAAATAATAATGAAAAACAATTGACTCGATTTGAAACAATGACCCAGTCTGATTTTTCAAATTTATTCGATAGTGTTTTCTATTTGCCTTCAGAACCACGTTTCGAAGCATTAGAGCCAGATGTTACTCGTATTTTTTATGAAAATAGCCTTTATATTGTAGAAATTTCAAAATTAGTGGAAAGCTTATTGACGTTTCAAAAGTATCATAAACAAAAGACTCTGCAGGAGAGTTAAAATGAAAAAAATATTTGTGGATTACAAAAAGTGTGTTGCCTGTAAAGCTTGTGAAATTGCTTGTGCAATAGAACACCATCCTTCTCATAGTCTTTTTGGTTTGCTTGGAGATAAAAAAACTCAAGTTAATGTTAGAGTTCTTGCTGTTGAACACGAAGCATTTCCTGTTTCCTGCCGTCATTGCGATCCAGCTTGGTGTATGGATGCTTGTCCCTCAGGGGCAATTACCCGTGATAATGAGACAGGAGCAGTAATTCTTAATCCAGACCTTTGCAAAGCTTGTGCTATGTGCGCGATGGTTTGTCCTTTTGATGCTATATCTTTTAAAGAGACTCATAGAGCAAAATATGGCAGAGATGTTGCATATAAATGTGACCTTTGTAATGAACGATTAAAAAACAATAAAATTCCTGCTTGTGTGGAGGCCTGTCATAGTAATGCACTTACTTTTGAAGAATTTGAACCATTACGTAATGAAAAAGCAGTCAAAAGTTTGAAAGTGTATTTAATGAATAAAGAGGATATGCCAAAGCACATTGAACTGTTTAGAGAATTACGTAAAAAAGAATTTGCTGCCCGTCGAGGTGAAAAATCATGAAGATAGTTACAATTGGAACCGGAATGGCTGCATCTGAATTTGTTGAAAAGCTTCGTCATAATGGTTATAGAGATGAAATTGTTATGATTGGTAATGAGGAATTTCCTCCTTATTCACCTTGTGTTTTGCCATTTTTTTTAGCAGGGGAGCCATTGGAAACAGTTTATTGGAAAGGTCAAGATTTTTATAAACGCTATAACGTTACTACTCGTTTGGGACATGCTGTTGTTAAAGTGGATACTGAAAGTCGACGGATATATCTCGACAACGGGATGACAGAAACTTATGATATGCTTTTTTTTGCAACAGGAGGAAAAAGTTGGTATCCACGTCCAGAATGGCTTGAGATCCATGGAGTATTTGGGTTTAAAACGCTTACCGACATGCTTGCAATAGATAGTTATATTCGTGAAAATAATATAGATAGAGTTGTTGTATTTGGTGGCGGGTTTATTGGAGTTGATGCCGCCCTTTCTTTGTGGCATCGAGGTTTGAAGGTTACTCTTGTTCATAGAAATACTCGTGTTCTCTCACAAATGACAGATCAAGAAGGAGGAGCATTTGCAACTAAAAAATTAATAGAAATTACAGGTATTGATATTCGTTTGCAAACAGTAGTTTCTGATATTATCGAAGAAGCAGGACAATTAAAGAGCGTAAAATTAAGCAATGGAGAATCTGTTGATACAAAATTGATGATAGTTGCTATTGGTGTTTCACCAAATTCAGAACCTTTAACGGGTGATGATAGCGGTGTAAAAGTAGACGAAAACTTAAAAGCTGATTCAAATATCTATGTAGCAGGTGATGTTGCAGTTACTCCCCATGCCATAACCGGTAAGTCGGGAATTTATGCAACTTATCCTAATGCAATGATGCAAGCTCGTACTGCAGTTCGAAACATTATTTATGGAAAAACAAAATATGAGGGGTCGATTAATACAAATGTTTTAAAAAAACATATCAATTTTCCTATTATCTCCGCAGGAGCTTTTGAAGGTGAAGCAATTACGTGGCAAAACAATGATTTATTTCGCCGTGTGTATTTAAAAAACGGAAAAATCAATGGTTATCAACTTATTGGTGATACACGTATTTCTGGCTATATTTACAATCTTTATCGATCACAAACAAGAGTTGAAGGTATAATTAAAGAAATTCTTTCTGATAATAAAGGAGATTGTTATTATCGCAGAATGATGGGATTTAACACTTAAAATGTATAAATTAAACCGTAACTCCGCAAATTTACTGAATATGGTATAAAACAATCAAAATAATTTCATCGACAGGTGTAGTAGTGAGTAGTATAGTGGAGGTGTAGATGAGCGGATGGGTAGATGGGTGAATAGGTAAATCGGTTAATAGGTGAGTAGGTAAATTGGTACAAATAACTACAAATATCTATAAATAACCACAAATTACTACAAATAATTACAAACATCTATTTCACATTTAACCTTAAACCCGTGGAATAAAGTTTTTACACATGTTTTTTTTTTGAGACATAAGTATAAGGTTCATTACTTGTAAGCTAAAATTTGCTATTTAGTATTTCACGGGTTGAACCTTTACCCCGCCTATATGTGTTTATTAAGGCTAATGATATAATTTGCTTGATGTTGGAATAGTATTGATAGCAACATATAACCTTTATAGGCGGTGGTTGAACATCGAACGCGTGTAATAAAGCATTTGTATAGTATATTGACTGCGCACAACTCAAGTTTTATTATTCGGAAATTACAATGCGTACGGTATTATTACACGTGTTGAACCTTGAACTAATTTTGATGCTCGGGACGAAGCAGTCTCAATATTTTGAAATATTTTTTTAGGTGAAGAATCTTAGGCACCATTTACTGTGGAATTATTGTACCTGTGATACTGTAAACCTGATTTTCCTTGCAAAAATTATATCTGTTCGTTGTGCATTGTATCTACAAAAACATAAGAATTTACATTAGAATAATATGAATGAACTTTCCAGAACCTTAAAAGAAAATCTAAATTTTCAATAATGTATTCTGTTTCATCATTAAAAAAATCAATTTTATCTCTAAAATTTTCAATACAATATTTTGCTAAAGTAGCAGGGTAATCATCTGATGTCAACAGATCTTCGAAATCCCAATCAAAATCTTCTTCATCAAAATAGGGGTTGTTTTCCGCTGGAAAAGCACTTATTATGTCATAATAAATTTCAATCCCACTCTCAGGATTAAAAAAGACTACTACGGGCATAGAGCCATCTTCAAATTCATCAAAAAGGTTATTTTGCATTAATATTGTAGGTTTATCTGAAAGGCCATACTTTTTGGCGATTGATTCATTTATATATTCCAAAAAATTTTTTAAAAAGCTATTAACTTCATTTAAAGGCATAAATGCAACCAATGAACCTTTGTTAAATTCCTTAAAATAGTCGCAATGCCAATTTAATACTTCTTTTACTTCCCTTTTCGGTGATAGAAAGCTAAATGCTGTCTTACTGCTAAGGGACTGTTTTTCTTCAACTATTAAATCTTCATCGTAATCTATAAAATAAATTCCACCTGAAAACCACCAGTCCTCTTTAAACTTTATAAGATCAATTAAAAGTATGTCTTTTTTTAATATATCAAAAGGTACATCAAGCATTGACTTTTTTGTTACATTTAAGATCTTGTCTGTGGCGATATGTTTTAAATAGACATAGTTTTCATCTTCTGACTCGAATAAAAAGTGAGATGTTACTTTTGGTGAAATTTTCTTGATAGCATCATAAAGGGGATGATTATCTCCAAGCATTTCAGCTAACCATTCATTCCCTTTTAAGCTTAACAACTTAGTTCTTGCTTTCCAGGTGAAATCATTTTTGAATATATTTTTCATTTTTATAATATCTTCTGGCATATTTATTTTTTCAGGAAGTTTAATCATGAAATTTTCAAGTTTATATATGTAATCAATTCCTGTATCTGGAAAAAATAAATAGGTGGAAAATAATATGTTCTGAATAATATCTCGAATTTTATAAAAATTTTCTTCATTTCCATCAATATAGTAAAATTGTTTTAAAAATTTGTTTTTAGGCAATTTATCTTTAGTTTTAAGAAAGAGATTGAAAATCTCTTCTGCCAGGTTTATTACTATTTCATGATCAGGTTCCAGTAGGGGATCATCTTCCGTTAAACTCATATAATACCAGAGCAAGAAACAGATATCCTCATAATTTAAATCATTTCTTTTGTATTCACTTGGTTTGTAAAAGGGTAACAGCTTATTATATAGCTTATTATGTAGGTGTATAAAAGTGCTCCAGATATTTAGTTCAGAAACAATATCTTCTAAATATGATGTCAGAAAAACAGATAATAAATCTATAAAATCATCATCTAAAGTTTCAATTAACTCATTCTTATATTTGCTTGAAAGAAGAATGTTTTTGACTTTATTTGCAACTTCCAGGTAATAATTATCCGAGGAAGTCTGTTTTGTATAAGGTTTAATATCAAGCCATGTTTTAATATAAATTTTTTCAATTTTTTTCTTTTTCTTCATACGTATCTCACGGTTGATGTATAGTAATAAAATTTTGTATAAAATCAATCAAAAGTTGATCCTTAAATTGGTTTTTCTACAAAGTTTTTGCAACGAATAATAATTTATGTTATAAAATCAGTTTATGACTGAAGCGGAAATTATAGAAAAAATAAAAAACTTACTTACAAAATTTCCAGATGGTATTACGCTTTCACCTGTAGAAATTGTAACACTTTATCTTTTGCATATCCATAAAGAAGAATCAGATGAAAACGATTTTATAGACAAAGAAATCGTAAATATAGCGATACAAAGAAGTATGGGATACTTGAGTCAGTTTAACTGTAATATCCCAATAAAAACTGATACTGTAATGGAAAACCTTTTAAAAAAAGGGTTTTTATTGTATTCTGCCACTGAGAAAAACGCTTACTACTTATCAGAAATAAGTTCAAGTATTTTAAACGGATTATTTTCAAAAGATCTGGAAACCATTTCAGATGTGGAAAGCAATCTAAATACCATTTATATAGCTCTAAAAAACCTTGAAAATGCTTCTATTAATGAAATCTATGGATTTTTCAAACACACTTTTTTTGATCTAATATTTAAAATAGATAAAAAAATTATGCAGATTAAAGAAGAGATATTGGATATAAAAGCAGAAATAAAAGCATCCATCAGGAGTGGTAATGAAGAATCTTTTACTCATTTTTTAGAATATCTGGAAAAAATTCGCAACTTGCTAAAAGAAATTGCCACCTCTTTATCAAAATATTCTGCTTATAATCAAATCCTTTATTTTATGAATATTCTTGAGAAAAAATGTCAAAATGATGGCGATACAATCGACAGTATCCACAAAGCTTATCGAAAATTATTCAGTATCAAAAATGAACTTGAAAATACATTAACCGATGTCACAGAATTTATAAACAGACATGTCAGTCTTATCACTTCACAAATAAGCATCAGTTCATTGGATAATATTTTGCAATTTCAAAAAAAACTGCTTTTGTTTTTTACTAAAAAGAAGGTTTTACTTAGAAAACCAAGTCGTCTCAGAGTTAAAGATTTTAAATACAAATGGAAAACAAGGCCGAGAAAACCAGTTTATATATACACAGAAAATATTATTACACATGAAGAGATAGATACATTTGAGAAAAAAGAAATTGAAAAAATAATAGAGCATTTATTAATGAAACTTGAAAAAGAAGGGGAAATAGACTATATCTCCGAGATTATAAAATTCCCTCTGGTGGAAAGTAATTTGCCTAAATATTATAACAAAATACTTTTTGAAATTTCAGAAAAAGTGTCTGTAATATTGGACAGTACAGAATTCAAATATGAAAATTGTTACTTATCAAACATTATATTAAAGCAAAAAAAAGGTATAAATGACAGAGAACAGTTTAGAGAAACTCATCAGGGAAAATAATTCTATCTTTAGAAAAGTTAATTATTTACTTTTGGATGGTGTTAACATTTCTGCAAGTAATATGCCTTCCGAATATGCCTTTATAGAGGAAAATATTGAAATTTTGTCTGAATATTATGAATTTTTAGGATATAAATTACAAAATTACGATAGCAACTTTTATCTTTCAGTTCTTAAAAAGGACAGATATACTTCATTTGAATATTTCAGCAAATCTGAAACATTTCTTGGGATGTATCTAAGTTTAAAGTTTTTCCAAAATATGGAAGATCCTACATTTAATGCAAATGAGTTGTTTGAAGAGTTAAACTCTATATTTGCGTTAGAACATCTGTATGAGATATTTGTTAAAAAAATGCAGAATTTTTATGAATCCGACAAGCGTCTTGAAACAGTGAAGGATAACTATGCAAAGACATTGCGACAGCTTAACAAATATAATTTTATAGATATTGTAGATGGCACTCCTGCTAACATTGCAAACTCTAAAATCGAAATAAAAGGTAGCATTAAGAGATTTTTTGATCTTGCACTTGAACTTTATGATAAACAGAACAACGAAGATATGGATATTGGTGAGCTTCTAAATATTTTCATCAATGAGACAGATTTTGATATTGTAGAGGAAGATTAAAAATGTCCGTTATTTTGAAAAGAGATAGAATTTATCTTGAATCACTCATTGTTATCGGTTTCAAACTATACCCAAAGTGCATGATTTATTTTGATAAAACTTTTACTTCATTGTTTGGTAAAAATGGTGTCGGCAAAACAACGCTACTTGATGCTATCCAGATAGGCCTCATTGCCAATCAGCATTATACAAAATTTAATATAACCACACAAAAAGATGACCGCTCACTTGGCGATTATATGTATGGCTCTGCAGGATATATTGTTTTCAATATAAACTCTGCCGAAAATACCGCTCATATAAATCATAAAATATCTTTTGGCATCAGACTGCTAAAAAATCCTGACATGAAAGTGGATATAAAGCCGTTTGCAATAGAAAATGTTAAAGTTATTCCTGATGATTTTTTTGACGGAAATTTGCTTTTAGATAATTTTCAGATATTAACAAAACATCTATTAAATAAATATCCTGAAATGAGGTTTCAAAACTTTCAAACAATAACTGAATATCACAATTATTTATACGAAAAAGGGATTCTGGCGATCAATATTTCATCCAGGATATCTGAGTTCTCAACATTATACAGATCCATCTCAACCGGAATACTCAGGCAAGGTAAAAAAATGATAAAAGATATGCTATCCACAGGTGATTCAAGTCCACGAAAGCTAATTTACTCTCTGACCAAAAGTATCAAACAACGTGGCATCATTGTCAGAAAAATATCACAAATAAAAATGATTAAAGAAGAAATTTCCAATCTGGAAGAGGCGGCAAAAGAGTATTACGATAAAGCAATCAAATATTTTAGTAATCAATTAAACGTTTATACTTCAAAATTAGAAAATGCTAAAACAGAAATAATCGATAAAGAAACCATTATAAAAAAACAAAATGTAGAAATTGAAAAGATAAACAAAATATTGGATAAAAAAAGCAAAGAACTGAAATTTAATGAGGAACAGTTGGAAAAATTGTTGTTAAATATTTCGGATTTAGAAAGAAATTTTCGAGCATATGAGCAATATTCATCCATTTCAAATGAATTGAAAAAGATTCAAAGCGAATTGATAGAAATCCAGAAGGTTTATAAAAAGCTATACGATGAGCTTACCAAAAAACAGGAATTGATTGCAGAACTAAAATCAAAAAAACATACTCTGGAAATAGAAAAAGCAAAAATAGAAGGTGAGCTAAAGGCTTTATCTTATCACTACAAAAATTATTTAGAATTTCAAAAACATTTCCAAAAAATGTTGGAGATAACAAAAGAGAAAGTAGATAATCTAACTGATTTTGAGCGGGTTTTAAACTACTGGGAACAGGTATCAAAAGATATTGAAAATTTACACTTTTTTAAAAAAGAATATGATGCATTGTTGGAAAAACTCGAATACCATAGAAAAGCTTCTACTTTAAAAAACAAGTTAAAAAGTATCGGCATAACATTTACATCAAAAGAAGAACTGCAAAAAATAGCTAAAGCTAAAGAATCTGAGATTTTCAACTTAAAGAAGCAGAAAGAAGCCTATAAAGAAGAAATCATAGAGAAAAACAGAGAAGTAAACGAACTTTTAAAAGGTAAAATTGTGTTACCTGATACTTTAAAAAATTTTAAAGGTAAATTTTTATACAAAATGTTCGATAATGTTTCTCTCGAAGAAAGTGAAAAACTTGAATCGATCCTTGGTGAACTGAAATATGCAGCGATATTAGAACATCCTGATGAAATATACAGTTACGCAAAAGGAAACAGGCGCCTTTATTTCATAAATAAAAAGGATATCAATATTGATGATTTTATTGCAGAAAGTGTAAATGATGGTTATTTAGTGACAGATAAAAACTCACCAAATATAATCAGATTTGAGCCTAAGCCAAAATATCCAATAATAGGTGAAAAATCGAGAAAACAGAAAGCAGATGCCCTTTTAAATGAAATCAAAGTATTAGAAAAAGAAATAGATGAAATTGAACAGAAAATTCTTAGTAACTCAAACATACTGAATGATATAAACAATTTAATATACATTTTCGAATATTTGGATATGGCTCATTTGGAGAATGAGGTTCAGGAAAAACAGAAACAGATTGAATTAATTGAAGAAAAAAGTTTCATTTATAAAAAGATAAAAAATGATTTCACTATCATCCAAAGGCTTAAATCTTATTACGCCAGAGATGATTATAAACAGGAATACCTTAAAGCTTCAGACAAACTTGAGAAAATAAAAGAAGAATTTATTATCATTCAGGAAGAAGTGAAAAAAATTGAAAAAGAATTACAGGCTGCAGAAGTTCAATACACAAAAGCAGAAAAAGATATTCAGGATGTAGAACGACGTAAGTATGAACTTGAAGCCACCAAAAAACAACTTGAAAATGAATACCCAATGGAAATTTTAAAAGGTGAAATTGATTTTACAGAAATAGAAGTTTTACACAGAGAAAAGGAAAAATTGAAAAATGTTAAAGAAAAACTGCAAAATGAAATAGATGAACTCAAAGATAAAAGGCGAAAAATTGAATACAGGCAAGAAAAATTGGTGGAGGAAATAAAGAGATTAAAAGAAAATATTCAAATATACGAAGAAAAACTGCATAAAATCAATGAAGAAGCAAACTCTTTGATCAAAGAGGATATTTCACCAAAGCAGTTTAACATTACAGAAAGTGAATTTTACAAAAGCAAAGGTGTATTTGAAAAGGAGCTTGAAAACTTTTTGAAAAAACATGAGAAAAATTACCCAGAATCCTCTGGGATTTTAGAACAATTTAATGATGCAGTAGTTAAGGTATTTCCAAACTTTCAGTCATTATCAAAGCTACAGGAAGATCTTGAAAAACTCAATGTGCAACTTTTACAGATTGAAGAGGATATTAAAGCAGTAATCGGTAACTTTAAAACAGGTATTGAAGAGAATATTTACAAAATAAAAAGCACACTCAGAAAATTAAATAACGATTTAAAATCAGTGCGTTTTGGTAAAATAAGACAGATCAGACTTAGAGTGGAAGAAAGGTCTGCATATCATAAACTACAGAAAATTCATCAATCAGGTTCCATAATGAGTTTATTAGAATCAGATAACGTAGATTTTGAAGAATTTATAAAAGAATTAGGAAAAAACCTGGGATATAATAGAGCACAGGTAACAGAAAATGATGTCTTGGATTACAAAAATTACTTTGATATTGAAATTGAACTTTTTGACGAATTTGGCAACCTGCGAAACAGAGGACTTTCAAACGGTGAAAATCTTGGCACTAACATTGTTATAGTTTTAAGTATGCTTACACGATTATCAGATGAGAGTCTCAAAAATAAAATGCTTCCCATTGTGCTGGATGAAGCAGATCGCCTTGATGCAGATTCTTTGAATACCCTTTATGAAATAGCCAAAAACTGGGGGCTGCAATTAATTGTAGCACTTCCAAATCTTCCAAACTTCAACAAAGGGATGCATTATCATCTGATATCCGGTGAAAACGGTGTTGTCATGCCGCATGTCAGATTCGAATTAAATAATTAATGCTGAAAAACAAAGTTTTTCAGCGTTAATTAAAAGAGATCGCTTCGTCGCTTTGCTCCTCGCGATGACGGTAATGAAGTCGTCATTGCGAGCGATAGCGAAGCAATCTCAAAGTATATCAATAACAAACAAAACCGAAAATTTACATTGACACAAGCAGCTATGATAAACTAATTTCTACTAAAAATGCTTTTTCAGTGAAAATTAAATGATGCTTAAAAGGTGTCTTCTTTTATTAAAACTTTTAGAAACAGGTGAATGCAGTTATTCAAAGTGCGTTGATGAATTTATCAATGCCGGGATTGTTATAAGAAAAAACAGAAAAATCGTTGTTGGTGATGTTGATTATTTAAAAAAATTTTTTAACAAACATTGCAAAGATATAGTTGAAAAATATAATTTTCTAAAATCTGAAAATATACATCCAAAAGATATTGAATCATTAGAAAAGGCATATAAACTCTACAAGTATCTGGAAAAACATGAGCCTGAAAATCGGGATCTAAGGCATATTTCCACCGTTGTTTTTGGAAATTCAAAAACCATACAGCAATCCTCTTTATTAAGAAAAATAGTTGATAAATATATCAAGAAATCTAATAAAAAAGCTGAAAATTATTTCAACATTATTCATCTGCGAAGCGACAACAAAGTGTATTTTGATAATGAAGATATTACAAATATTATGGCCAAAAACAATTTTTTCTCCTGTTTTAGCAACAAGTTGAGTAAAATTGTAACAGATGCAAAATATATAGTAATATTTGAAAATTTATCCCCTTTTTTCAAACTCACTCCTAAAAATAGCCTTTTCATTTACGCTGGTGGTTTTCAGAATATTTCTGAGGTAAGTAGAGCATTGCAACCTTTTAATGATAAACAAATAATTCATTTTGGAGATGTTGATCCATCAGGTTTGATGATAGCCGATATCTTACTATTCAACAACCAAGCAGCAGTTTTCTATCCAGACTTAGATACAATAAAATCAGTCAGTATTATGATAGAAAATCTTCTGCCTGCAGAAAAAGAGTATAATGCAAGTACATTAAACTCCAGCATCTTAAAAGAAATCTCTGAATATATGAGAAACTTAGGGAATTACAGGATTGAACAGGAACTGATTACTGCCTTTATACTGCAAAATAAACTAAGAACACCAGATTGGTGTTCTATGAAATAAACATAAGTAGTTTCTGCTGAAAAAGTATATCTTATTAATAATTAAGCAAATACTTTTTTAGGAACATTTGTAAGTATAACTTAAAGGGGGTACCCCCCTTTAAATCCCCCGAAAATTGGATAAAAACAGTATGAATCCTTTGGAAATTAGTTTTCTAACGAAAATTTAAAGGGGGTAAACCCCCTTTAAAACCCCCGAAATAAGGTAATAGTATAACTTTCACCCCCCATTTTTTTCGTAATAACCCAAGTTTGACAGAATCTGAGGGTATTTCAAGATACTCGTTGTCAGGAATGCTTTAAATAAAGGATTTTTGTGTTGAAAAAACTTGAAAAAAAATGTGTGATGTAGTACGTATATTGTTCTTGTATGTCTCATATTTCTTGACTTAATGTTTTTATTATGGTATCTATATGTATGTTTTTGAGAGTCGTAAAATCAAAAAGCTCTTCAGGTAAAATTCACCAAGCTGTACAGTTAGTAGAATCTTACCGTAATGAAGAAGGTAAACCAAGAACAAGAATATTATATCATTTCGGTCCATTAGATAAATTTCTCGAAACTGATGCAGATAAATTTGTAGATAGTATAATGAAATTAAAAGGTGAAGTTTTTTACGAAAGCATAAAGGAATTTGGTGAGAGCAAAGATTTTGGTGATATATTTGTGGTTTTATCGATATTGAAGGAGCTGAAATTATTTCAAGAATTGAAAAAGAAGCAGGATAAGGAGAGTAAGATACAGTTTGATGTGGTATCACATTTTAAAGCATTATTGACGAATAGGATATCGGAGCCATCGAGTAAACTAAAGTTACTTTCTTGGCTTGAGACGGTATATATTCCAGGATTGAAGAGAAAAGATATAAGTTATGAGAATTTACTACGTACGATGGATTTTTTGATAAAACATAAGAAAGAGATTGAGAATAAGTTGGCTAAAAGAGTGTTGACTATGTTTGATTTGAATTTGAAGATGTGTTTTTATGATATAACGTCGAGCTATTTTGAGACTTCATCAGAGTTAGATTCATCGGATATTAGGAGGTATGGATATTCTAGGGATAATCGTCCTGACAGGGTACAGGTAACGATAGGAGTTGTAATGACAGAAGAAGGTATTCCATTATGTCATTATGTTTTTGAAGGTAATAGAGTAGATAAGACAACGTTAATATCAGTTATTGAGGATATTAAGTTGAGATTTGGAGAGCTTATAGAGGTATCGATAGTGACAGATAAGGGAATGATAAGTTCTTCAAATTTGGATAAGCTTATAGAAGGAGATCAGACATTTATTATAGGAGAGGATAAGAATAAGAAGATTAGCAGAGAAATTTTATCAGAAGCAAACTTGAATCAGAGAAATAAGGAAGAGGAATTTATTTTTGAGAAGGAATTGGATTATGAGACCTCTAATGGTAAATTGGCAAAATTGAGGTATGTATTATCGTTTAATCCTGAGACTTACAGGTTGAATATGAAGCGTTATCGTGAGAAGTTATCTCTTTTTGAGAACAAATTTCAAGAGATAAATAAGAAGCGGATAAGTGTTACGGATAAGTATCATCTGTTGAAATCTTTTTTAAAGTCGCAAGGCATGAGCAGGTGGTATAAACTTTCATTATCAGATGGAAAGATTGATGTAGAGCCTAATATGGAAGTACTTAATCGTTTGGAATCTGGTTTTGGCTGGTTTATGGTTGTAAGTAATTTAAGTAAGCTTGACTATAGTAAGGAAGAGATAATAGAGAGTTACAAGAAGTTATGGAGAGTGGAGCATGGATTTAGGGAGTTAAAGCATTCACTTGAAGTTCGTCCGATGTATCATTTTAGCGAGAATCGGATAAGGGGTCATATATTCTTATGTTTTCTATCAATGTTGGTAACGAGTATAATGGAGAAGAGATTGAAAGATGCTGGTGTAGATTTGAGCTGGGAGAAGGCATTATTTGAGCTGAGGAAATTGAAGACAGTGAGTTATCTTACGAATTCTGGGATAAGGGGTATATCGCTTACTCGTGTAACTGATAGGCAAAAGAAGATATTTAAGGCTCTGGGTTGTCCTATACCTAAGTTGAGACATTTGTAGTAAATAATTTCACTTTTTGTTTTCGCTATCTTATTAATAAACAATATCATTTGCAAAATCAACTGTCAAACTTGGGTTATATAAAAATGCTTTCCCGTCTTGCAAGGTTTAATCTTCTCATTTTAGATGATTTTGGTATCAGTGCGTTTGAGGCTGATGAAGCTAATGATTTATTAGAAGTAATAGAGGATAGAGTTGGCGTGAATTCAACAATAGTTACTTCTCAATTACCAATTGATAACTGGTATGATTGTCTAAAGAATGCCACTGTGGCAGATGCAATACTTGACAGATTGGTACATAGCAGTCATAAGATAAAACTTAGCGGAGAAAGTGTTAGAAAACTGAAATCAGAGGAGAATATAGTTTAGTGATACTAAAAAATACCGTGAGGTTAGTTTTGCATAGAAGGGGTCTTAAAATTAGTGTCTAAAGTGTCCGAATGATAGCGATACGGGTGTCCGAATAAAGCGATACGGGCAAAATATTGCCAATATGGATTCTCTAACCAACGATATAACACTTCTCTGTCACTCATATTATAGGTGTATTTCAAATAATGAAGACCTATCATCAATCTAATTTTTATTCCTGGACGACCTTGATTTTCATGGTAAAGTTTACCGAATATTTCTTCTAGCTTTTCCCAATCTATAGAATCTGCTAATTCTACTAAAGGATGTTTTAAGTCTATCATGTTAACTAAAACTGGTTTTACTAGTTGTTCTATCATATGTTCTTGTTTTTTTGATTTCATTTCATCCCCCAGTTTTTTGACAAAATTGAGGTATTTTCTAGGGGAATATTAGCACTGAAATCTTATTTTTGCAAGTAATATCAAAATATTAGATGTTTTTCAGCAATGACTAAATAACCTCATTTTTAGGTTTTAGATCTTATTTTTAGTTAACATAAACTAAGAAGGATTTGACTGTTTTTGTTACGGAGTCTTATGATCCAATGTTTATTTTAAGGGAAGGGTAAGTATAGCTGTTGTCCCTTTACCCAAGGTACTAATGAATTCTAGTTTTCCATTGTTAATTTTTGTTAATTCTAAAGCTATTGACAATCCAAGTCCTTGTCCATTTTTCTTTGTTGTAAAAAAAGGTGTAGTTATTAAATCTAAATATTTTTTAGGTATTCCAGAACCAGTATCTCTAATTTCTATTTTTGCTTCATTATTAGCAGCTTTACAAGATATTACTAGTAATCCACCATTTGGCATAGCTTCTATGGAGTTAATAATTAAATTATATAAAATTTGAAAAATATGATTTTTGTCGGCTTTAATTTTAATTTCAAAGTTACCTTTTTTGATGAACTTAATATTATTATTAGAAAAAGTTGACTTAAAAAGAACTTCAATTTTATTAATTAGGTTTTTAAGTACAAATATAGTTATTTTGGGTTTCTTGGAATTAGAGAATAATAAAAGTTCATTGATAATGATGTTAATACGGTCAATTTCTTCTACAATCATAATATATAATTCTTTTTTTTGAAAATCAGATTCTCTAAAAAGCAATGATTGGATGCTTGTTTTTATGGTTGCTAATGGGTTTTTTAATTCATGGGCAATGTTAATTGATAGTTGCCCCATAAGCATTTTTCTTTCATTATAAATTTTATTATCTATGAAATATTTTAATTGTTTTCTCATTTTTTCTAATTCTTGAGCTAAAGATGAAATTTCATTTTCCCCTTTTATATTTATTTTATAATTCAAATCACCATTTGCGATTTTTTTAGCAGCTTTAATTAAAGGAAATATATCTTGTTTCATTCTTTGAGAAAGTCTATGAAATATAAAAATTATAATTATAATGCTTATTATATATAAAACTAATAAATATTCTCGAATTATTCCGAAATTAGATGAGCTTAAATTGATTTTTATAACACCTGAATACCATCCTGGAATTATGGGATAACCTGTTATAATATCAGGAAGATATCTTTCTGATATTGGGATACCTATACTGGAGTAAATGTTATCAGGGGTAAGTAAAATGAATCTATAGTATTTTGAAGTAGATAAATTACCAATAATTTCAGTCAGCGATGCTAATCGTAAATGTAAAGCTACACTTCCTAGTATAGTATTATTTTTTTTTATGATTTTGCGAATTAAAAACCAACCAGAATAACCTTTATTTGGTGGATATGGGCCGACAATTTCTATATCATTTTTAAATTTTGTAATATATAAATTAGTTAAATCCAAATTTGATGATCCGAAATACGGAGGACCTGATGCAATTTGGCCAGGAAATGATATAATAATATTATCTTTTTCATCGAAAATTATTAAGCCAAAAGTATCACTTTTATCTATTTCATAAGAAATAATATCTATAGTGGAATTTTGAAGAATTTTAATATTTTTGCTTTCTAAGAAATTGATAATAGATGGTAAATCTGCAATAGATTGAATCTGTGATATCTTTGAATTTAGATAATTTTGCATTTTGTTGGCTGCTACAGTTAATAAACCATTTAATTGGTTTTTATTAAGTTTATTGATAAGTTTTATGGTGTATTTATCATATAACATAAATATGGGGAATGTTGGTAAAAGTGTTGTTAATAATGCTAAAACAAGATACTTTCGTGTTATCGACTTGTTAAAGAATTTTATAAAATTTAAAGGTTTTTGAATTAAAACTTTAATAATTGACATTTTGAGTTAGATATTTATTTCTTACACTATTTATTATTTGTTCTAAAGCTGTAGGATAGTATATTTTCCAATTACCTAACATGCGTGTAGCAGGTGGATAATTAAAATTAGGAACTGTCTCACCAAGTGCTATGACTTGCATTATTTGATGAGTCTTTGGATTAAAAAATGATGTAAAATTATCTGGATCTTTAGGCAATTTAATTTTTAAATGTTCTAATGCTTTTATAATTTCTTCTTTGTTGTTAATGTGTTTAACTTTTTTTAATACTTCGAAAATCACTTTTATACCTGCATAAGCACCGTGTGCAACATAACTGGGATATCTATTTGTTTGTTTAAAAAAAGAATTTACAAAGTTTATATTATCTTTTGTTTGAGGCCAGTTATTATAATGCCTTGCGCCTAAAATAAGTCCCGAGGGTAATTCACTTTGAAGAGAAGCCATTACCTCATAGTTTCCTCCAGTATCAAAATTACAAAATATGACTTTATCTAAAAGACCAAAATTTTTTGCTTGCCTCAAAAAGGCAACTAAATCCTGTCCCCAATGAGCATTAATAAGAATATCTGGTTTATTTCTTAATAAATTTTGAATGTATAATGTATAATCAGGTTCAAATAATTTCGGCCAATATTCACCAACAATTTTAAATTTAATATTAAGACTTTTTAATGCTAATTTTAAATCCATCCAGGCTCTATGTCCATACTCATAATCAGGGCCAATAAAAGCAATTGTTTTCCATTTAAGTTTTTCTTTTAATTCTTTTAAAAATAAAGCTCCAGCACTCATTGATTGTAAGGTATTGTTAGTTACTCGAAAGTAATACTTATGAAACTCTTCAATTGTTAATCTTGAAGATGAATGATCTGTACCTAAAAAAGGTATTTTTTCATTTTTAGCAATTTTGGTTACAGTAAGAGCAACTGCTGAACTTACTACACCGCATAAAAAATTAACTTTATACTTTTTTATTAAATAATTAGCTAATTTAGCAGCAATATATGGTTTTGATTTTGTATTTTCAATTATAACACTGATTTTTAATGATGTATTGTTATTTTCTTTTAAAGCTAACTTAATAGCTTCTATGCTATCTAAACCATATAATTTATTACGACCACTTAGAGGATAAAGACAACCAACTCTAACATTTGCTGACTTTGGTGGAAACCCTAAAATCAATGTTCCATTACTATAAGAGTTAAACGAGAATGTTAATAAAAAAATTAAGATGATTAATTTAATAGATTTCATGTTTAACTAATACCGTATTTTTTTAATTTTCTTTTCAGTGCATGACGAGAAATTCCTAATAATTCTGCAGCTTTACTTTTATGATAGTTAGTTGTTTTTAATGCTTCTAAGATTAAGTTATACTCAGTAGTCATTAATTTTTCTTTTAATATACTATCAGAGTTATGTGCTTTTAATTGACTATCGTGTTTAAAGTTATCTTGTGTATGGTAAAATTCAGGTGGTAGATGTTGTTGAGTGATTGTTTCTCCAGGATATAATATTGTTAAACGTTCAATTAAATTTCTAAGCTCTCTTATGTTACCTGGCCACATATAGTTCTTGAAAATTTTTAAAACTTCATCTGTTAAAACAATTTTTTTGGTATTTTCTTTAAATGCAAAATGATTTACAAAATATTCGCAAAGTAAAGGTATATCTTCAATTCTCTCACGCAATGGAGGAATATGTACAGTTATTATGTTTAATCTATAATAAAGATCAGCTCTAAATTCTCCATATTCAACTAAGTCACTAAGATCTTTATTAGTCGCCGCTATAATTCGTACATTTGCATATAGTTCATTTTTAGATCCTAAGGGACGAAACTTTTTATTTTCTAAAAAACTTAGGAATTTTGATTGAAGATTAAGAGGCAATTCTGATATTTCATCTAAAAAAAGTGTACCGTTATTGGCTAATTCCACTAAACCTTCTCTTCTTGTAATTGCACCTGTGTATGAGCCTTTTTCAGCACCAAAAAGTTCTGCTTCAAATAATTCAGTAGGAATAGTTGAACAATTAAGTTCTACAAAAGGATTATTTTTACGATTTGATAGTTCATGTATTGCACGAGCAATTAAGGATTTTCCAGTTCCTGTTTCTCCATAAATAAGGATTTTGTCAGTGGAACTTTTTGCAATCCTAACTAAATTGTTTTTTAGATTTTTTATTATTTGAGATTCTCCAATAAGTTGATTTAGAATTTCAATGTCATTACAGTTATTGTTTAAGGTGTTAACATCCTTTATTAAATTAATGATATCATTGATATCAAACGGTTTAGTTAGAAAATCAGTAGCACCATTTTTGGCGGCGTTTATTGCTGTACGAACATCACCGTAAGCTGAAATAATTACAACAACAGTATCAGGTAGTTCAGTTTTTAGATCTTTAAGTAGTTCTAAACCATTAATATCTGGCAAACGCATATCTAATAAAATTATTTTTGGTTTTGTTTTTAAGGCAATTTCAAAACCAGTTTTCCCATTATATGCTTTATATGTTGATATACCTAGATTTTCTAATGTTATAGACAATGATTTGACTAATTTTTTTTCGTCGTCAATAATTAAAACACTTTTATTATATAACATAGATTTAGTTACCTATATTTTTCAAAAAATATAATACAAAAAAACAATAAAATCAACACATTAATGATAGTTCAAAACCGCTCATATTGGTAAAAAAGCGCTCATCATTAGATAGAAAAGAATAATAGTATCCATTAATAGAACAGGGTTTTTTTGATGGCATCAAAATTGCAAATAAAAAAATGCAGCTGTGTAGTAAATAAAAGTAAAGGAGGATGTCATGCGTATTATGAGTTTTATGTTTAAGAGCTTAAGCAAGATTGCATCATTTTTTATGATCTTTATATTTTTAATAAGCTTAGTTAATAGTTCAGTAAAAGCAGAAGTATTTAAATTAGGCGTTGTAACCTTTCTATCAGGAGCAGCAGCTGGACCTTTTGGTGTTCCTGCAAAAAATGCTGCAGATTTAGTGGTTGATGCTATTAATAAAGGAAAATTACCTGCACCTTATAATTCAAAAGGCTTTGCTGGCATGAAAATAATTCCAGTTGTTATAGATGAAGCTGGAGGGACAACAAAGCAAGTTGCAGAATTTAAAAATTTAGTTTTAAGAGAAAAAGTTGATGCAGTTGTAGGCTATATATCAAGCGGAGATTGTTTAGCTATAGCTCCTGTAGCTGATGAGCTTGGTACAATCACAGTATTTTTTGATTGTGGTACACATAGAATTTTTGAAGAAAATTCATATAAATACGTATTTCGTACAGGCACTCATTCAGCAATAGAGAGTATTGCATTAGCAAGATATTTAATTAAGACAGATCCTAATTTAAAATATGTATCTGCAATAAATCAAAACTATTCATGGGGAATAGATTCTTGGAATGAGTTTTCCTCTGCATTAAAAACATTAAAACCAGATATAGAGTTCAAGGCCGTCCTTTTTCCAAAATTATTTGCAGGGCAATATGGTGCTGAAATTTCTACTTTAATGAGTAAACCTGCTCAATATATTCATAGCAGTTTCTGGGGTGGAGATATGGAGGCATTCATATTACAAGCATCTGCAAGAGGTTTATTTAAAAAACAGACACCAATTCTTTCTTGTGGTGAAACTGCTATGTTTAGGTTAAAAGGTCAAATGCCTGAAGGTGCTATATTAGGTGCTGGAAGAGGAAGGTTTGGAGTTTATGCCCCTGATAATGAGTTGAACAGATGGTTTAGGAAAAATTTTATTAAAAAATATGGAATCCCTCCAACATATCCTGCTTATAAAATGGCTCAAGCGATACTTGGACTTAAGTATGCTGTAGACAAAGCTGGTGTTAAAGATAAAGAAAAAATTGTTAAGGCTTTTGAATATGCTGAATTTGAAGCACCAAGTGGAAAAGTTTATATGAGACTTGGTAAGGGACATCAAGCAGTTCAAGAAATTCCTGTTGGAAAATTTACTAAAAAAGATGGTAAACCTTCAGTTAAAGACGTAGTAATATTTTCTCCAGAATGCGTTAGCCCTCCTGACGGAGTTAAAACACTAGATTGGATTAATCAAGGATTTCCTGGTGCTAAATGTAATTAAATATATACGAATTGTAGTTAAATTCAGACCGGTATCTATAGCCGGTCTGGATTATGATTGGAGGAGTCATGGAAGTATTGATAGTGCTTGTGGATGCTTTAATATATTCTTCTTGGATATTTTTAATAGCTGTGGGATTGACTTTAATATATGGTGTAATGAGAATTTTGAATATGGCGCACGGGAGCTTTTATGCCATTGGAGCATATACAGCAGCCTCTATAATAGTTTGGTATTATGGATATTACACGAATAATTTTATAGCACTTTTATTGTATATAGTTAGTTCTATTATTATAGCAATTATTACAGGATTTATTTTGGAAAAGTTTTTATTGCGTTATATGTATGGGAATGATGAAGTACTTATGGTTTTAGTTACTTATGCAGTATTGTTGATGTTTGAAGATATTATAAAATTAGTGTGGGGAGTAGATGGGTATTTTGCATATCAGCCGTATACAATGTTTGGAAATATAAGTCTAGGTAATGTCTCATTTGTTGGGTATGATTTATTTTTGATTTTGGTAGCTTTATTAATTGGGTTTTTGCTATGGTTTATGATCAACAAAACTATAGTTGGTAAAAAGATACTAGCAGTTATTTTTGATAGGGAAGTAAGTGTTTGTTTAGGAATAAATGTATCAAAAATATTTCTGTTTACGTTTTTATTAGGATGTAGTTTAAGTGCAGTAGCAGGAGCCTTAACTGCACCTGCAATTTCTGTTGTGCCCGGTATTGGTGTTGAAGTAATTATTGTTTCGTTTGCTGTTGTTGTGATAGGGGGATTGGGAAGTATTGAAGGTTCTTTATTAGGGGCACTAATTGTAGGACTTGCGAGATCTTTTGCTATACATTATTTTCCTCAATTTGATCTCTTTGTTATTTATGTAGTTATGGCATTGGTGTTATTATTTAGACCTCAAGGTTTATTTTACAAATCAGTTGTGAGGAAAATATGATGTTTGAGAAAAGCAAAGACTATTTAATGATTTTAATCGTTTATATTTTATTATTTGTATTAAGTTTTGTTGTTCCTGAATGGTTGAGTTTTATACTTAAAATATCATTAGCAAAAGGAATTGTTGTAGTTGGAATAGTACTATTAATGAGAATGGGGTTAGTTTCTTTTGGTCAAGGATTCTTCTATGGTATAGGTGGTTATGTTGTGGGATTATTAATTAATAATTTTATGGTATACGAAATAAATTTAATTCTTATTATTACGATAATAACAGTAGTGTTGGTTAGTGTTATAACAGGTTTAATATTATGTAAATACAGAGATATCTTTTTTGCTATGTTTACTATGGCGTTGTCAATGATTTTATATGCCTTAATTGTAAAAATTCCATATTTAGGTAGTACAGATGGCTTTAATATTGATAAAGTTACTGTGTTTGGTGTTACGTTAATAGGTAATATAAAAGATATAGTGTTAATTAGTTATTGTTTAGTTTTATCTATGTTAATAACTATTGTTAATTATAAATTTTTTAATTCAGAGTTTGGTTTTGTAGCGTTTGGAATTAAAGAAAATGAGATTAGAGTTGAGTATTTAGGTGGTAATGTTTTCAAGCTTGTGTATGCAAATTATATTTTTTCTTCCATTTTAGCTGGTATTGGAGGGGCATTAGTTGCTTTAGTGACAGGGCATGTTGATCCAGATTTGGCATATTGGAGCACATCTGGAGAGTTTGTTTTTATTGGGTTAATGAGTGGAATTTATAATGTATTTGGTCCTTTATTTGCAAGCATTGTTTATGAGTTAATACGTACTTATGCTTATAATTACTTCCCTTATTTATGGCAGTTAATTTTAGGAATTTCATTATTAATAATTATAATATTTTTACCTAATGGAATTTTATCAGTGTTTAAGAAATTTAAAAAAGTTGTTAATAATTAGGGGGGTAATGTGACAATTATAGAAACGTTAAATGTAAAGAAGAATTTTAGTGGTAGTGTGGCACTAAATGATATCAACGTCGTGATTAAAAAGAATGAATTGATAGGAATTATTGGCTCAAATGGGGCTGGGAAAACAACTTTTGTTAATATCATCACGGGATATCTAAAACCAGATCATGGAAAAGTATTATATAAAAAGAAAGATATTACTCATTATAATATTGAGTATATTGTCAAACTTGGAATTAGACGTTCTTTTCAAATATCACAGCTTTTTACTAGCTTAACTGTATTAGAAAATATGCTTATTGCTGAAGCTCTTTTAAATAATGAGAAACTAGCTTTCTTTAAATTGATAAAGAATGATGATAGAGTCCAAAAATGTATTGTGCAACTTGAGAACTTTGGCTTAATTGACTACAAAGATCATTTTGTTTCAGCTCTACCACAAGGGGTAAGAAAATTATTAGATATATGTATGGCAACCCTTGGAAATTCTGAGGTTATCATTTTAGATGAGCCAACAAGTGGTGTTGCTGCTGATGAAAAAATTCCATTAATGGACAGAATATTTCAAGTGGTTTCGAATATGAATTCTACATGTCTGTTTATAGAACATGATATGGAATTAATAGAACGATATTCTAAGAGAGTTATTGCATTTCATGAAGGTAGGATTATAGCAGATGGGCATAAAAATGAAGTGTTGAAAGATGAATTAGTAAGAAAATATGTTATAGGATAAGGATATCAAGAGGAGTTCAAGATGTTAGAAATTAAGGAGTTAGATGTTGAAATTAATAAGATACCAATAATTAGGAAACTTTCATTATCAATACCAAATGGTATTTTTGCAGGTTTAGTTGGTAGAAATGGAGCTGGCAAAACTACATTATTAAGATCTATTATGGGGGTTTTAAAAATAAAATCTGGAGAAATATTGTTTAATAATGAAAATATTGTAAATTATCCACCATATAATCGTATTAAATATGGTATCGGTTATATGCCTGAAGATAGAAGATTAGTTCCTGATTTAACCGTGCAGGAAAATATATTGCTTCCATTGTGGTCCCTTAAATCAAATAATTATGATGAGAAGCTTGATTTAATTTATTCAATGATTCCAGAAATAAAAAAATTTGCTAAAAAAAAAGCTTCGCAGTTGAGTGGTGGACAACAAAAATTGGTTGCTTTAGCTAGGGCTCTTGTTGTTGGAAAAAGCATATTATTATTAGACGAGCCTTTTGAAGGGGTAGCTCCAGCGTTAGCAAAAAGATTACTTGAACTACTTCAAAAGTTAAAATCACTAGGTACTACAATATTAATAACTGAGTCAGAGTATAAACATGCTGTAGGATTATTGGATATGATTTTTTATATAGAAAGGGGTACGATTGTAAAGCAGGAAAATATTAATTAAAAGGAGATAATTATGAAAGAGTTTTCATTTCAAACTGTGAAAAATTTAATATTTGGAGTTAATTCATTAACTAAGCTTAATGATTTAGCTAGCGAGTATGGGATTAAAAAGTTTTTAATTGTGACTGACAAAGGTTTGATTGAGAATGAATTAGTTGATAATGTTGAAAAAGTTTTGATAGAGGGAGGATTAGATTATTGTATATTTTCTGAAGTGGTAGCAGATCCACCAGAAGAAATTGTATTAAGAGCTGTTGACACTGCTAAAAAAGAATCTGTTGATGGTATAATTGGTTTTGGTGGTGGTAGCTCAATGGATGTTGCTAAGCTAGTTTCATTTTTATCAATTTCTGAACAAAATTTAGAAAATATTTATGGAGTTGATAAAGCAAAAGGTGAAAGGCTTCCTTTAATTCAAATACCTACAACGGCAGGTACAGGATCAGAAGTTACGCCTATAGCAATAGTTACTACAGGTATAAACGAGAAAAAGGGTGTTGTCTCTAAAATATTATATGCTGATGTTGCCTTACTTGATCCTATTTTAACTTTGAATTTACCGCCTAAAATTACAGCGATGACTGGCATTGATGCTATGGTACATGCTATTGAATCTTATACAAGCAAATATAAAAAGAATAAAATTTCAGATGCTTTTGCTAAAGAGGCCTTGAATTTGCTTGGAACAAATATTGAAAAAGCTGTATTCACTGGAAGTGATGTTGAAGCAAGGTCAAATATGCTGTTAGGCGCAACTATAGCAGGTATTTCATTTGCAAATTCACCTGTTGCTGCTGTCCATGCGTTAGCTTATCCTATTGGTGGGCATTTTCATGTGCCTCATGGGTTAAGTAATTCATTAGTTTTACCACATGTTATGAGATTTAACTTACCTCTTGCATCAAAATATTATGCGGAATTAGCAAGGGTTACTTTCCCAAATATTGATTTTAAAGGTTCTAACGAAGAAATAGCCGAGAAATACATAGAAGAATTAGAAGGGTTGATTAAAAAATTAAATTTGCCAACTAAGTTAAGAGAAGTTGGTGTAGGTGAGTCGGATTTAGAAATGATGGCAGAAGATGCAATGAAGCAAGAAAGGTTATTGGTTAATAATCCTAGAGAATTAAAAAAAGAAGATGCATATAGCATTTATAAAGCTGCTTTTTAATAAATTAAGATAAATTTTGAAAAAAAACAGGAGGATAACATGGAAACAAAAAAATTGTTTTTTGGAGGAAAGTGGAGAGAAACAGAAAAAGTTCTTGATGTAACTAATCCTTATAATGGAGAAGTTATAGCAAGAGTTTATGAAGCAAGTAAAAAAGAGGTTGAGTTTGCTATAAATACAGCATATGCGGCAAGGGAAAAAGTTGCTTCCCTAACAGCAAAAGAAAGAGGGGAGATCCTTGAAAAAATTGCAATGCTTCTTCAGGATAGAGCAGAGGATTTTGCAAAAACAATTTCACTAGAGTCTGGTAAAGCGATCAAATTTGCAAGAGGGGAAGTGGCACGTGCTATCGAGACATTTAAATTTAGTGCTGATGTAGCAAGAAGTGATAATGGAGAAGTAGTTGCTCTTGATGCTGCGGCAAGTGGTAAAAACAGGTTTGGATATTATAAGAGGCATCCTATTGGGGTTGTGGGTGCTATTACTCCATTTAATTTTCCACTGAACCTTGTTGCTCATAAAGTAGGCCCTGGTATTGCTGCTGGTTGCCCTGTTGTTTTGAAACCTGCCTCATCTACGCCAATTACAGCAATCAAGCTTGTGGAAGTGATTCTTGAAGCAGGATTTCCTGCAGAAGGGATAAATATTGTCGTTGGTTCTGGTTCAACGGTGGGTAATGCTTTAGTTGAATCAGATAAAGTGGCTAAAATTACATTTACAGGTTCTCCTGAAGTGGGACTACAGATAAAGGCAAAATCAGGGACTAAGAGAGTTACATTAGAGCTTGGAAATAATGGGCCTGTAATTGTTCATAAAGATGCTGATATTGCAAAAGCTTTGCCCACATGTGTGGTTGGCGGGTTTGCAAATTCTGGTCAGGTGTGTATAAGTGTGCAGAGGATTTATATCCATGAGAGTATTTATGATGAATTTAAAGATATGTATGTAAAAAGTCTGGAAGGGATGGGAGTAGGTGACCAGTTGAAAGATGATGTTGTAGTTGGCCCTATGATAGATTTAAAAGAGGCTGAAAGGGTTGAACAGTGGGTGAATGAAGCTGTTAGCCAGGGGGCCAAAATACTTGTAGGTGGAAAGAGAAAAGGCAGTATTTATTATCCTACAGTGCTTGAAAATTGCACAAGCGATATGAAGGTGGTTAAGGATGAAGTCTTTGCACCTGTAGTAAGTTTGTTTAAATATAATAATTTAGATGAGGCAATCAGGCTTGTTAATGATACAAAATACGGGTTGCAGGTGGGTGTGTTTACTCAGGATATAAATACTGCTTTTTATCTGATTAATAGGCTTGACTTTGGTGGTGTAATAGTGAATGACGTTCCAACATTCAGGGTTGACAATATGCCTTATGGCGGTGTTAAGCTTTCAGGCCTTGGCCGTGAGGGTGTGAAATACGCTGTAGATGAAATGACAGAAGTTAGGATGGTGGTATTCAATTTAAGCTAAAAGGGGGAAATCCCCCTTTGTTATTTGATAATATAGAATAAAAATTATATTATAAAAAAACAAGTTATTTAACAAATTGTTTAATAGTAAATTATGCTATGCAACGAAATTTTTATTTAGTACAATAAATCTTAAGGACATTGCACAGCAAGGATATTTTTAAAATTTCAGTTTTTTTTGATTTTTTTATCACCTAAAATTTAAAAAAAATTCATTCTTACAGCCAATTTTCGTTATTAAAAACCATATTTACGCCCAAAATCTCCGATTTTGGACGCAATTCCACTGTCAAAACCTCCTAAAAACATAATCTCAACGCCTTAACAACATTAAAACATAGCGATTTCATTAAAAATTCATACAATACTTTGCGAAGCCCCCTGTACCTAAATCTACCCAATCCATAATTCGTTTTCAATGTCCCAAAACTTCTCTCTATCTTGTAACGAAATTTGCGACACAGCCTGTTCAATTCTTCCTGCAATTCCGTCAATCCGCCTCCTTTAACTCTCTTATGCATTATTAAATCTTCTATAGCATTTGCTCGTAAAAAAGCACGATTAGCTCTGCTACTATAACCCTTATCCGCAAATAATCTCTCTATATTTAACCCGTTACTCTTTAAATCATTTACCAAATATCTCAAATATCTAGATTCATGAACGTTAGCGCCAGTAATTCCTACTGATAATACAAATCCGTGAGCACTGTCCACTGCTACATGTGCCTTGTAACCATAATAAGACTTTTTACCCTTTTTCAACCAATTAGCATCCTCTTCTAATGGATATTTTATCTCTACATCTGTATTAGAAATATCTGTATCCGTATCTGAATGCTCATCCTCTGAAAATTCTTGATCTTTTATTTCTATATGCTTATCAGGACGGCTTTTTGCTTCCACAACTGTAGCATCTACTATCACACCCTTCTCCAATATAAAGCCATGCTTCTTTAATTGACGGTTTATCTCTTTGAATAATTTCTTATCCAAATTAAGTTTAGATAATCTCTGTCTAAAACGGCATATCGTAGAATGATCTGGAACTTCATCTTCCATCGATAAACCCACAAAGTCCATAAAACTCAATCGGTCGTGCAAACACTCTTCTATCTCGTAATCACTTAAATTATACAAATTCTGCAAAAACAGTATCTTGAACAGTAATAATGGAGGATAGGCGGAATGACCACTCGCATTCTTTGTGTATTTATAATGCTTGCGTAATATCTTATCTATCCTTGAAAAATCTATGAGTTCTTTTATCAATCTTAGTCTGTTCTTCTTTTGTTTTGACAATTTATCCTGAGTTGCTAAATCGGCTACTGTTAGACCCATTATCTTTCTTTCAGGCATTTCTCCCCCCCTTATTCTTTAAAAATCAATGCTATTTTAGTGAATATTACAAAGAATATCAATTGGTTATTAAAATTTACTGTGCAACATCCTTTATTTGTATAAGAAATCTGAAGAGTTAAATATTTAGTGTAACTTTAATTGTGTCTGTTGTTTAGATAAAAAGAACCTCCTGTGAGCCCTTAAGAAAAATACGGGAGGTTCTAAAATGGAAAAACACTCTATAAGTATTTTATAGTTGTTAGTCATATTGATTAATGATTATACAAATTAAGTCAAAAAATAATCATTTGATTAAAGTTATAATCTATTAGAAGGTTCTAGTTGTTAGCCATATGTCAGCCATAAAATACATTTTTTTTATATTAATTGGCTATTTTTATTGTGGCATTTTATTTGCATTAACTAAACTTGATATTAAAAATAATTTTATGGGAAAATAATCCATGATTAATAGTAGTTATTCTGAGGTAATTGAGGTTATTGAGCAAGAAAATATAATTACTGTATTTCAACCAATAATCAACATTAAAGAAAAGAAAATTGTGGGTGTTGAGGCATTAAGCCGGGGTATAGAGCCAGGGACAGGGAAGATTATTTCTCCAATGAAATTATTTAATGAAGCAAAAGTGTTGGGAAAAAGTTTAGAAATAGACAGAATATGCAGGAAAAAAGCCATCGAAAGTTTTATTAGGTTACAGCATATCAGTAATTATATCCTTTTTATGAACATTGATTCTTCTATTCTCGATAGACCTAATATTATCCCAGGATGGACAAAAAGGCTAGCTGAAAGTGCTGGTATTGCATTTAATTCTATTGCTATAGAAATTGTGGAAACTAGGATCAGATCTATTGAAAAACTGATTAAATTTGTTGAGGATTGTAAAAATAACGGGTTTCTAATTGTTTTGGATGATTTTGGTGCAAATCATTCGAACTTGGATAGAATAGTACAGGTAAAACCAGATATCATTAAAATTGACAAAGAGTTGGTTAAGCGAGTTGACAAGGATTATTTCAAACAATCCATTATAAATTCTATAATACACTTGTCCAACAAAATAGGAGCAATAACGCTAGCTGAAGGAATTGAGACTGAAGAAGAAGTTATAAAATGTTACGAGATGGGAATTAGCCATTTTCAGGGATATTATTTTTCAGAACCAACAAACGATGTAAATAACTTTGAAGAACATTGCTTAAAAAAAATCGAAAAAACGGTTAACTCCATAAATTTATACTTACAAGAGAAACTTTTCAAAAATCAGCAAAATAAACAAAAATATTTAGCAATGTTAGAAAAGATATTGCTTAAACTAAAAAAAGCAAAACCAGAGAATTTTAATCAAGAAATAGCTAATATCCAAAAGGGCCTTGAGGATGTAGAATGTATATATATTTTGAATATGGATGGTATACAGATCAGCATAACAACTTATGATTCTAACGAAATACCTCAAAGAAAGCATAAAATATTTCAGCCAGCAAAAATTGGTACTGACCATTCATTGAAAGAATATTACTACTATTTAAAAAAGTTGGGATTACCATTTTATTTTTCAGATGAATATATTTCTCACGCAACTGGGAATTTATGCAGAACGCTTTCGGTGGTTTTTAAAAATAAAAATTCTAAGCATTACATACTTTGTGTAGATTTTATTGTTCAAGAATTCAAAAAAGCATCAACATAGATATGTACAAAAACATTAAGCATTTTTTATTCAACAAACAACTCTTTCCTAATTCTTAAAATTTAAAAAGATTTTAAGAAGATTCTGAGAAAAATAATTATACCATTATGGAGGTAACCATTAATAATTGTGTGATTTAAAGGGGAGGGGACCCCCTCCTCTTTTTGTTAAGCATTTTTTTCAAAATAATTCATTAGTTTTTCTGCTGCCATTGTAATGGCGTTGTTAGCAGGGAAAAATGTTTGGAAAGGTTGAGCACAGTAGCTAAAATTAAAAAGGTCATATACTGTATTTTTATTTTGTATTGCTAGTGAGATTGTATCTATTCTGCCAGGAACACCTTCTCCGGCAACCACTTGACCACCAATAATCTTTTTAGTTTTTTTATCAGCTATAAGTTTTACGTATACTTTTTTAGCACCTGGGATTATAGGAAATCTTGTTGTAGTTTCTCCCACAGCTGAGACAATTTCAAAACCACGTTGTTTAGCTACTTCTTCAGTAAAACCGGTACCACCCATTCTCCATTTAATTGCCTTAGTGATGGCTCCATTTATAAATCCTTGATATTTGTAATTTCTTCCTAAAATATTGTATGCAGCAATTTTGCCCATTGGAACCGCATTTGTGGCGAGTTTTCCTCCTATCGGTTTTTTATCGATAAAAGAGATGAATGATGCTACATCTCCTACGGCATATACATCTTCTATGTTAGTTCTCATGTGGGCATCTACAACTATACCAGAGTTATCAATATTTAAATTTGTATCTTTAAAAATTTCTACATTTGCCTTTACGCCCACTGCAAAAATTACTAGATCATGTTCACCCAAATTTATTGTTTCACCAGTGGAAAGTATTACTTTTTCAACATATTTTTGACCTTCAAGGGCCTCCACCTTTGTATTTAGAAGCAAATTTATCCCTTTTTCTCGGATGTCTTCTTCTGGATATTTTGAAAAATCTTTATCTAGCAAATTTGGTAAAACTCTATTTTGCATTTCAATAAGGTATGTTTCCAAACCCCTTTCTTTCATAGCAACAGCCATTTCAATACCGATATTTCCAGCTCCCACAACTACTGCTTTTTTTGCTCCTGATTCTAAATATTTTAAAATGTTTTCTAAATCATTTTCGGTTTTTACTGTTGCTATATTACAAAGGTCATGACCAGGGATTGGGGGTACAAATGGATTTGCACCTGTTGCAATAATTAATTTGTCATAGTTAAAGTTTCCACTTTTTTCGGTATGGATAGTCTTAGTATCAAAATCTACTTTGGTTGCTTTGTCTTTGATGAGTTTTGCTCCAACACCTGTAACTAATTCATCACTTTTTCTAATTTTTTCCCTTTCAACAAGATTTTCTATCACATATGGAAGAGCACAATAAATTACACTGTATGGTTCAGGTCTAATCACTGTCACATCAATGTCAGGATTATGCATTTTAATTGTTCTTGTTGCTTGAATACCTCCAGGTCCTCCGCCAATAACCACTACTTTCATAACAACCTCCTTATTGTTGCTTTTTCAGAAGAAGATAGCAAATAATGAACATATGTCAATAAAAAGTTTGGAAATACAGAAAGGATGGGATTCTAACCATAATTTTAAGTATATTTATAATTGCATTTAATTATAAATAAGTTGAGTTATCTAGTAGATTAAGACTACGTTAAAATAATATGGTAATGAATCTTATCACAATTCTAACACAACACTCTGAAGCCAAAATTTTTATTAAAACACTAATAAAAAGCACCAGAAAATTATTGGTTTTAAAAACAATTATACGAGTAATACAAATTAGTTTATATTATTTCTTTGTAGTGTAGTTTTTAGTTTTTGTAATGTTATTATATATTCGTCATTTACATCTATAACTGGTGTAACAAACGGCTCATTGTCCAGTATATAATCACTGTGTTTTCCGAAAAACACCTCTTTAAATAGACCGTTACAGCTTTGTAAATATTCATTGGCTTTTTCAATGTCTCTTTCTTTCCTAATTTTGTTTACTAACAGATATATGTTTGGGATTCCAATTTGTTGAGCCAACTTAGCTGTATGTTTGGCAACCTCAATTGCATTGAAAGTATAGTCCGTTACAACAACACAATGTCTAAAACCCTTTGCCAAAGCTCTGCCGAAATGTTCAACCCCGGCTTGAGTATCCATAATAATTATTTCATTTTTCCTTAAAGAGATGTATCTTATAACAGCATCGAGCAAGGCATTTTCGGGACAAAGACAGCCTGTTGCAGCCTGAACTACCGTCCCCATAACAAACACGCTGATTTTATCATTTACCTTTACTCCGAATTTTTCCACCACATCTTTAACATCAGGGGTAAGACTTAAAAACAATCCCCATGATGTACCAGGTCTTGCACCTGTTTTTTCCTCTATATAGTCAAGGTTATGTGATAAAGGTATAATTTTGCTCGCCTTTTTTTCATCCAATCCCAATGAGTATGGTAAATTCATCTGAGGGTCTTCATCTATTGCCAACACATTGTATCCATCCTTTGCAAACAAATGCGATAAAATAGCCGAAGTAGTTGTTTTTCCAACACCACCTTTACCTGTAACAACAATTTTAAACTCTAGATTTTCATTATCATTATTGGTTTTTTCCTTTAACTTTTTTGCTACGCTAAATAATTTTTCTTTTTCCTTACTTGACATATTGTTCCACCTTTTTCTCACTTATTAATGTTACTTTTTTCGTTATAAGTTTTTTTCTACAATCCGGACATAAATTCTTTAATACTTCATCTTCATAGAAAAATTTAGAATCCATTTTTTTTCTTATTGGCTCAGGCACAGAAAACTTACCACATCCTATACATTTTTCCATTTTAACGGTTGTATTACTCCAAGATGATAGTATCCTTGTATCTCCTTTATCCGTTATAGTTATGGCATCAGTAGGGCATACTTCTAGACATGCTTTACATCCCATACATATTTCGCTGGATTCGAAATACGGCGTATTAACTTTTGTTTTGTAACCTCTATTTATAAAATTTATTACACCTCTTCCAATTAACTCATTACATGTTCTAACACATAGACCGCAGAGAATACATTTATTATCCAAAGGATCTTTTTTTTCTATTTTTCTTTTAAATCTAGTATTCTTAACGCCATATTTATTTGCTAATTCACGAATTTTCTCAGAGTTTGGGGCTTGAGCTAAATATAGTTCTATAAGTATCTTACGGTGTTTGATTATTTCCTGAGTATCTGTTTCTACTTTTAAATCTTTTGTGCAAGCAAGCGAACAAGAAGTAGTAATACCTTTTTGCTCTCCTGCTATCACTTCAACAATACACATACGGCATGATCCATAAGCGCCGAGAGCTTCTTCATAACATAAGGAAGGTACATATATACCGTTTCTTCTTGCTACTGATAAAAGCATTTCTCCATTTTTCGCCTCATATTTCCTACCGTTTATGTAGATATTCACATATTCAGTCATTTCTCACCGCCTATAGCTTCAGATAATTTTTTAACTGAATTAAATTTACATACGTCATAACATATTCCACATTTTACACATACATTTTGACTAATGATGTGAGGCTTGCCTTTTTCTCCGTTGATGGCATTTACGGGACATCTTTTCGCACAAATGGTACATCCCGTACATTCATCTTTGGCTATTACATACCGAATCAAATCTTTACATACTCTAGCAAAACAGCGTTTATGTTTCACATGCTCTTCATACTCTTTATAAAAATACTTCAATGTAGTTAAAACAGGATTTGAGGCGGTTTTTCCTAGACCGCAAAGAGATGTTACTTTTACAGTTTGAGCAAGTTCTTTCAATGTATCAATATCTTCAAATGTCGCTTTTCCTTTTGTAATATCATCCAATATATCATGCATATGTTTTAATCCTTCTCTGCAAGATACACATTTACCGCATGATTCATCTATAGAGAAATCAAGAAAGTATTTTGCTGTATCTACCATACAAGTATCATCATCCATCACTACTATTCCACCGGAACCCATAATAGATCCTACCGCAGCAAGATGTTCATAATCTATCGGAGTATTAAACAAATTTTCAGGGATACATCCGCCTGAGGGACCTCCCGTCTGAACTGCCTTAATTTTCCCGTTGTTAACGCCATCATTTCCTATATAATTAACTATCCTATCAATAGTGGTTCCTAACTCCACTTCAACTAAACCAACGTTCTTAACTTTTCCAACAAGAGAAAATACTTTTGTACCAGGACTTTTTTGGGTCCCAAGTTTGGAAAACCAATCACCACCCTTTGCTATTATTACGGGGACATTACTCCATGTTTCAACGTTGTTAATATTTGTCGGTTTACCCCATAACCCTTTTTGAGCAGGATACGGTGGTTTTAATCTCGGTCTTCCTATTTCCCCTTCCACAGAAGCTATTAAAGCTGTTTCTTCACCACATACAAAAGCACCTGCTCCTTCTGTTACTATTATGTCAAAATTAAAGTTACTTCCCAATATCTTTTCTCCCAATAATCCGTACTTCTTGGCGTCATTTATAGCCTTTTTAAACCTTTCTACAGCCAGAGGATATTCGGCTCTTATATAAATTATACCTTCGGTTGCCCCTGTCGCATAGGCTCCTATTATCATTCCCTCAATTATCATATGTGGATCAGATTCCATTTCATTTCGATTCATATAAGCACCCGGATCACCTTCATCCGCATTGCATATAACATATTTGACATCACTTTGTTCTTTCTTTGCAAATTCCCATTTCAATCCGGTTGGAAATCCTGCTCCTCCTCTACCTCTTAATCCGGATTTTTTTACTTCTTCAATTATCTCATCAGGAGTCATACTTTTTATAACTTTATAAAGGGATCTGTATCCGCCCACAGCAATATATTCATCGATATCTTCGGGATTTATAATTCCAGAATTTCTTAACACGACTCTTTTAGTAGGTTTAAAAAATTTTATTTCATTCCATTTAGGTATATTTTCATAACCGTCACCATAATGTATTTTGGATGTTACGTGATCCCAATCATCTATTTTAAAGAAAGCCTTATGAAACTCGTATGTTTCATTTTCTATTTTTTGCAATATATCATCCACATCATTAGGTGTTACTCTATGTAGCACTACTATACTTTTGCCCGGCATCTTTATATTTACAAGAGGTTCTTCTCCGCAAAAACCTATACAACCTGTCTTACATAGTTCTAAGTTATTAAGTTTTCTTTCATATATTTTCTCTTTAAAGGTTTTAAAAACATCATCCCCTCCTACCGAAATACCGCATGTCGCAAATCCTACACTTATGCGTACTTTGTTATCGGGATTTAATTTTTTTAAACCTTTTCTGGCTATATTTTCCAAATCCTCCAATGACGTAATTTTCATTTTTTACTCCAGCCATACTCTTTAAGTATTTTTGGTAGATTCTGGATTGTTACATAGCCATACATTTTATCATCCACCTTTATGACAGGTGCCATAGAGCAACAACCAAAACAACGAGCCGCATTTAGGGAAAAACATCCATCATGAGTGGTTAAAAAAAACTTCGAATCCTCTGTAGATTCTTCTTTGGTTATACCAAGCAGGTATTCCAGCGATTTAAGTATCTCGGCAGCACCTTTCACATGACATGCAGTACCCGTACAAACGCTTATAATGTGTTCACCTACGGGATTTAAATTAAAAAACGAATAAAACGTTGCCACACTATACAATTGAGAAAAAGGTACATTGATTTTTTTTGAAACATAAATCAATGCATCTTTAGATAAATACTTATTGATATTTTGTATTTCTTCCAAAATACCTAACACCATACCTGATGGATTTTTATACTTTTCGATAATTTCATCTATGGTTTTTGCATCCATTGTTTACCTCTTAAAATTTAAAGGGAGGGGACTGCCCTTCCTTTAAATTCCCAAAGCTTTTCTCTTTTTCTCTATATACTCGGTTAAAGTTTTGGCTGCTTTTACCGGATCCGGTTCGACATAAAATGCTCCACCCACAATATCAAAAGCATTTTCTGTCAATACTTTTACAACTTCTTGACTGCCAAGAACCGGAGGTGTAGTACCCAAATGGGTGAATATTCCTGAAGCAACAAAATATGTCCCTATGGAAACTGCTTTTTCCGTCATTGCTTCAGTAGCAGAACCTGCAAGAGGTAAATCCGAAATATCAACCCCTAAATCTCTTGCCATCAAATCTGCAAGTACAAGCATCCTTGAACAATCAACACACGAGCCCATATTTAAAGCCGGTGGAATACCAAGTGATTCGCAAATAGTTCTTAATCCATCGCCAGCATTTTTCGCATACTCAGGTAAGAATATACCGTATTCCGCACATGCTGTTGCCCAACAGCCGGTTCCAATGATGAGAATATCGTTTTTTATAAGCTCATTGGTGAGAGTAATATGATTATAATTATGTTTTACCTTAACATTATTGCAGCCAACTATACCAACTATTCCTCTAATTGTACCGGATTTTATTGCATCCTCTAGTGGTTGTAAGCTGCCACCTAATGCTTCAAGAGTAGCTTCAACGGAAAAACCACCTATTGCTTCACTTTTGCCTTTTGGAATCTGAACTTTGTTTTTTTCTCTATTTGAAAAATTTTCAACGGCTGTTCTAACTATTTCTTTTGCTATTTCGTCTGCTTTTCTTTCATCAAATTTGATATGGGTAGCACCAGGAAAAGTAGCCAACGAGCTTGTATCAATAATTTTTGTATGGAAGCATCTTGCCACATCTACTAAAGAAGGCATTATACATTGCACATCAACTACCATTGCCTCAACTGCACCTGTAACTATAGCTAATTCCTGTTGTAAGTAATTACCAGCTATGGGAGTGCCATGTCTTACCAAAAGTTCAAGACCTGTACAGCACATTCCAACTGCATTTATACCTTTGGCGCCATATTTTTTTGCAAGCTCTATAAGCTCTGGATCTTGTGCAGCCTCAATTATTTTTTCTGAAAGAACAGGCTCATGTCCATGTACAACAATATTAACATAATCTTCTTTAAGAACGCCTAAATTTGCTTCTCTTTTTCCTATTTGCGGTGTTCCAAAAAGTATATCCTGAAATTCAGTGGCTATTAAAGATCCGCCCCATCCATCTCCAAGAGAAGCTTTTATACCTTGAGCGATTAAAGAAACGGTGTCATGATCAACTCCCATAGTTGTTCTGTGCATTATCTCTACTACTTCTCTGTCAATATTTCTTGGTGCAACTCCAGCATCTTTCCATGTTTGCTTCCTTTTATCATTTGCATAGGCATCAGCAAAATTTATGATACTATCATCTTGTTTCCCAAAGTCTTCGAATGCTTTTTTTATTACATCTTTTGCAATTTCTTTGATTTCCCTATTATCCACGGCTATACCAAGCTTTTTAGCAACGGATTTTAATTTCTTTTCGTCTTTTATAGGATAGGGTGCACCATGTTCAATCGCTTCGTACATCGCTATGACAACATGTCTACCGTGATCTGAATGAGCCGCAGCGCCCGCAGCTATCATTCTCGCTAAATTTCTTGCTACTATGGTATCTGCGGTTGCTCCACATACCCCTTTCTTAGGTCCATCACCAAAAGGATCTATTCTACAAGGTCCCTGAAAACAATTTTTACAACATATACCCAGCTGACCGTAACCGCATTGTGGCTGTTGAGCTTCCAACCTATCCCATATAGTTTCAATATTTTCTTTTTCTGCTTTTTTTATCATTTCTTGAGTTGCCTGATCTATAGATTTATCTTCAGGTTTCCAATTTTTAGGCATTTTTACCTCCTTATTTGATTAATTTTTGTTTGAGTGGGCTTCATGCTTTAACATGCTTCGCCACAATTTAATATTTTCTGGTAATTCAAATTCCTCTGCTTCATCCGGAGATTTTGTAACTGTTTTAGTAATATTTTTCCGTTTTTTGCCGATTAAATTATTTATTTCTCCAAATACCAAAGCATTTGTTTTGCATGCTTCAACACATGCAGGTTCTTTACCTTCTTCCACTCTCTCAATACAATTGTCACATTTTAGATTAACACTCCTGTTAGTCATTACATTTGGTGTCTTATCAAATGTGATTATTCCAAAAGGACAAGCTATGGCACACATGCCACATGTTATACATTTACTATATTCCACCAAAACAAATTCGGTACTTTCATCTCTTACAATAGCATTTGTAGGACAAATTTCTATGCAAGGAGCAGGATTACAGTGTCTGCATTTGTTTGGAAATGTTAGAAGATCTTCACCAACTTCTACATGAATTCTAGGTTTTGAAATAATTTTCTCTGAAAACATGCTAAACAGACTTTTTGTTTGAGAATGTGCAATAGCACACGATAGTTCACAATGTTTACAACCAATGCACCTTTCCGGAAAAATAAGTACGGCTTTCATTTAGCACCCCCTTATTTAAACATTTAAACATATTAAAACATAGTTTGTCAATTGAATGATACCTGGGTGATTACATGTATTAACAGGTTGAAAAAGGATAATTAGTGGTAAAATACTCTAACGAATGGACAAATTACCCTTTAATTTTGTTTTATTACGCCTACTTAATGGAATAATAAAGGTCTTTTTAGGTGTTTTAAGAATTAATTGACATTTATTTCCTTCACATTCCATTTCACTTAAATATTGTAAATTTATAAGATAACTTTTGTGAGTTCTAAAGAAACCTATAGATTTCAAACTATTTTTTATATCAGATATGCCTATATTGGAAAAATGTTTATTACCTTAATCTACCATATTTTTCTTATCGTTTCTTATTCAGTGCTGTCATAAAGTAATTGCTGTTTTCAATTTTCTTACGTTTTTATCTTTCAGCCATTTCTAAAATCACAAGAAGAAGGAGAGGGTGGGGCGAACAGTTTCTTATATGTTATTGATTGATAAAGAATATTATAAAGAATACGGAGAGGGCGGGATTTGAACCCGCGGTCCGACAAAGGTCGGACACCTGATTTCGAGTCAGGCCCGATAAGCCAGGCTCCGGCACCTCTCCATATATAAATCTTTATAATAAATTATAACAAATTGTAAATAAACTATTTCTTTTCAATAAAATTTTCTTTATAATAAAGTGATTTTTACAAAAAAATAATTTTCAAAAATAAAATTGTTGAAAAATTTTTTTTGTTGTATTATATAATGACTCGCTCTTCGGAGGGGTGGCCGAGTCTGGCTTAAGGCGGCGGTCTTGAAAACCGCTGTGGGTTGACGCCCACCGTGGGTTCGAATCCTACCCCCTCCGCCATTTTTTTATGGAGAGGTGGCCGAGTCGGTCGAAGGCGCTCGCCTGCTAAGCGAGTGTACCCCTAAAAAGGGTACCGCGGGTTCGAATCCCGCCCTCTCCGCCATCTATAAAATTCCACATTTTAGTTTTCAGGGACGAATCAGAGAAAGTTTTCAAAAATATTTAATCGATTTTTTTAATCCAAAATTATCTAGCATCACCTAACTTTTTGTTAACTAGGAAATTATTTTTTATCCATACAACCTTTATAACTCCTACTATCCTTACGACCTTTACAACTTATTTGCAAAAACTGTGATGATGCCTAGTTCAAAAAACACTTGATTTAAATAATTTTTATAACTATACATATCAAAAATAATATTGCGGTGAGGGGTTGAATTTACCCTTTTCGTGTTCGATTATTTCAGGAGGTAATGATGAAAAAACTTTTGTTTATTTTTTTAGCAATTGCAATTGCGTGTTCACAAAACACAATGAAAGATGAAGGAGAAAGTAAGACTGATATACATGCTAAACCAGTTCAGCAAGAAACAACCGTAAAGGCTGAAAGTCCTCATGAAACAGAACAAAAAGTAGAGAAAAGAATTGTTGTTCCAGATGAAGTAGCAAAGAAATTTAAAAGTGTAATTATCGCTGTTAAAGATAATCAAGAAAAAAAGGATATCGACACTGAAATAATTATTGGGCAAACTTCTGAAGTATCAGGAACCCCTCTATCAATTCAAGTGGAAGCGTTTTTACCTGACTTTGTTATGGATGAAAGTGGCGTAATGACATCTAAAAGTGCTGAAGAAAATAATCCGGCTGTTAAAGTGAAAATTTATAAAGATAAACAGCTTGTTTTTGATGGTTGGGTTTTTGGTAAGTTTCCTACAATGCATGCTTTTACTGATGATAGGTATTCTATAGTTTATAAAAGTGCTCTAAAAAAATAAGGAATAGTTGTTATATCAATAAAAAAAAGCCCCTCTTTTGAGGGGCTTTTTTTGTATTTTCATCAGAAGAAATAATGAAATACCCAATCAAGTCTGCCTCTTTTTAGGAAATAAATTCCACTAAATTTCATGACTTCTTTGATTTTTGCTCTGTATTCGGGTTTATAACAGTGAATAGTGCAATGTTTACATTGAGGTTTAGGATCTAAAGGACATTTTTCATTTCTTTTTAAAGCATAATGTAGAAGGTCGTAACAATCTTCACAATATCCTTCTTTGTACTCTTTTACACCGTTTTTTAAGTGATTTTTCTTACAATAGACCTTTATAAATTTTTTTAGAACTTTTGCGTCTTTTTTTATCCTTTTTTCTTTGCTTAGTGTTCTTTTAAACATTTAAAATTCTGCCTCCAGTTAACAGTTAAATTTATCGGTTCTCAATAATCTATTCCTGCTTCCTTGACATTTTCTGGAGAAAAAGCGTGACAGGGGGTTACTCCATAAGTCATTCTACATTTCGGACATTTTGCCTCAAAAGTTTCCATCATAAACTCTTCTTCACAGTTTTTACATTTTATTTTCATAGGCATGGGCATGTATTGATTGCTAAAACCCATCATTCTTAGTTTATTTACTACCTGTTTTCCATTTTCAAAATTTCCACTACATCCTTCGTGCATATTATACCTCCATATATATTTCGTTTATTACAAAGCCATCACGAAGCTTGTTTCTAATACTCAAAAGTTTTTGATCTATTTTCTCCAAAGCTGGTAAAATTTCTTTTTCTTCTTTCGTTGTTTCAATTATTTTTGCAATTTTTCCATTGTTTATAACAAGCCTCTTATCAGCCAATAGAGCAAGGATTGGATCATGAGTAGCCATGATAACAATTTTGTCGTTGCTGACTAATATCTCCAAAGCTTTTTTTCTGTTTATTCCTGCATTTTCAATTTCGTCAATAAGCACAATGGGAGATTTACTTAAAAATGCTGTATCTGCTATCATCAATGCTCTTGATTGACCACCACTTAAAGAGGTAATGGGTACATCAAAGTCAAACCTTTCACCTGCAAGCTCATTGGCTTTTTCATAAATTAGTTGCACCACTTTTTCTGTATTTAAAACCATTCGGCTTTCCGCATGAAGGGTGATAAACTCTCTGACTGTTAAATCCACAACAAAATTCATGTTTTGTGAAAGTTGGGCTACAAGTTTTTTATCTGTGGAATACCTAAAATCCAGAGAAGGTTTTTGACCGTTTATTAAAATGGTTCTTTTTGTATTCGTATCGCCCTGTGCCAACCATTCGATATCAGCAAGCAATCTACTTTTTCCTGAACCTGTTGGGCCCACAACAGAGATGATCTCGCCTTTTTTAATGGTTATTTCCACATCTTCCTTCTGTCCTGACTTGTCAAAACCACCGAGAATTGTAAGGGTTTCCACATTAAATTTAGCTTCTTCCTCTTCAATTTCTTTAATTTCTTCTATGAGATTGTTTATTGTAGCAAGGATCTCATTTTTTGTGACACCATGTTCTTGTAATTCATCTTCATTGATCGATTCTAAGAATTGATCCAGAGTTATGTCCAGGTTTTCTAATGTTAAATTATAACTGTCGAAAATATCTTTTACGTAAGGATATTTTTCTAAAAGTTCATTCAACTTCATATTACTCACCCATTTCCATTTTTCTTACATTTCCCATTTGATACTGTTTGCCGATTCTTGTTTCACCAAGGCAATAAGAGCAAACAGCTGCCGGCATGGGAAATCTTAATTTATTTTCAGTGATTGAGTCTGTATCTTTTGCTTTTAAAAGAAGGTTTACAAGTTCATTTGCTCCCTGGCCTGTGATGCCGTTTACATGCATAATGAATGCCTTTGGATTAACGATTTTGACTTTCAATGCAAAAACCTCTCTTTCAGCTTGAGATACGATATCACCCTTTGTAATGACGACTATATCGGCACCTTTAAGCATTGGGCCGATTTTTTTTGGGGTGTTAATCCCTGATAAATTATCGATAACGCAAACAGCTAAAATGTCTTTTATATGTGGTGAACATCTGTTGCAAAGTCCTGCACTTTCACTTATCAGGATATCAACATTTTGCTCTTTTGCCCAATTAAAACATTCCTCAATATTACTTACAAAATAATGATCTGGACAGATGGAGCCTGATAATCCTTTTTTTACAAGTACACCTTTTTTAGCATAAATCTTATCATCATCAGTGGAAAGACAGTCAAATTTTACCACTGCTACTTTTAAACCTCTATTTTGCAGTTCATCAGTGGCTTTAATAATAATACTTGTTTTCCCTGATGATGGAGGACCGCTTACTGTTATAAGTTTCATTTGACAACTCCTGCTAATGATTCGAAACGTTTATTAAGTCTAATTATTAACTCTTCAACATTGTTTTCAAATAAATAGTTCCAGCCCACCCATTTGAAGTTTCCGGGCTCAATAAGTGTGTTTTTTACTTCAGGGTTTAAAGATGGGAAAAGTCCTCTGTGAGATAATATTTCACCCACTTCTTTTGATATGAGAGCATCAGTAAGAGGTTTTATTTTATCTTTTTTATCTTTTCTAACAAGAGCAAAGATAGGACTGATAATTGCTCCATCTTCTGGCCAGATAATTTTTACCGTTTGTAAGTTGCCCACCATTCTGGAAAAGAAGTAAGGCATAACGGTTACAGCAGGTTTTTGACTGTTTTTCATTTGCTGAGTTTTTACCGCAACCGTCGGATGAAGTCCAGTAAACATGATTTTTTGTAATCTTTCAATCCCTTCCTCACCATAATCAGCATAGATGTGGATTAATATACTGTTGAACAAGTCAAAATCTCCAACGGGTATTGAAACAAGATTTTCATAATCACCGAAAATGAGATCTTTCCATGATTTTGGTATTTCCCTGCCATTTAACTCTTCCAAATTTACCATAAAGATGGCAGGTACCACGGAAAAAACGGAGAGTGCATTGTAAGGATCTTTGAGATTTATATCTTCAAAATCGCTATTTAAAGGGGTTGGTACCACATCTTCAAAAAAACCTTTTTTGATTAATTTTTTGGATTTTTCGTATAAAAAGAATTCAAAGCCTGCAGAAATAGAGATGTCAGGGATAGTATCAGGGTTATCAAAGTCTATTATTTCTTTCATCCATTCAAGGCCTTTTGATGCGGACTCAAGGTTAATGTTTACCTGATGATTTTTGGAGAGTTCAAATTCTTCTATCTTTTCGTTAATTTTCTCAAGTAAAGGTATTCTTACAGGGCATGGTAATACACCGGCAATGGTTATATCACCTTTTTTATTTTGCTCTAAGAGAGTGATATCTGCTTTGTTTTCTTCTATTTCAAGATATTCTTCCAATTGGCTTATTAGAGTATCCACATTTATCTTTTTCATATTGGCTAAAGAGTTTAATGTGAGCAATCTTAAAGGGCTATTTTCCTTTTCGATATTTTTAAAACCAATACTTTTGAAAAAATTTACAGCTTTTGGTTTTTTCTGTAAAAGATCCTTTATTTTTATATCTGGTTTCATTTTTCTTTTCACCTCTTTATTTTATTCTGCAACTAATAATAGGAGTAGATTTATCTTTTTCTTTGATTATAGTCAAATTTTAATGAAATAAGGTTGTAATGTGTTAAAAGTAGTGGAAGATAGAAAAAGTTCAATGTTCAATGTTCAACGTTCAAAGTTCAAGGTTGAAGTTTAGGCAGAACGAATGGTGAGTGTATGGTATTCGATTCGCGAATCGGGGGTGTTGTACTGAAGAGTGTCGAGTCATGACTTACTGATAGTACTTAGATTGCTTTGCTTTGTAATGGTATGTAGGAAAGTAGAAAGATAATGAATTAATTTTGGATTTTGAATTTTGAATTATAACTTTGAACGTTGAACATTGAACATTGTATATCATATTTGTTGAAAAAAGTTTTTGAGTGAATTAGATTAGGAGTATGATAAAAGGGTTGTACAGTGCTTTAAGTGCATTAAATGCTGCCACAGTATATCAGGAAAATACGGCTAACAATATAGCTAATGTAAATACGCCTGGATATAAAAAAATAGTAACATATAATCAGGAACTCTCAAAAGATGGCGTAAAAGTTTATTCTCTGCGAGATACTAAGTCACCTGGATATTTAATTTATACCGGAAGAAATCTTGATTTGGCAATTAATGGTAACGGTTATTTTAAACTTGCAGATAATAATGGAGAAGTTTTCACAAGAAACGGTAATTTTAAGATGGATAAAGATGGAAATATAGTGGATAGTAATGGAAGAATTTTGTTAAGTATCGGGAAAACAGGAGAGGTGAGAGTTGCTCCTGATGGGACGGTGTATATCGATAAAGAACCTTTGGGTAAAATCGAGATATTTAGCTCATCGGGAAAAAAGATCCCCGAAAATAGTTATGAAATTTTGCCTGGTTATCTTGAAGCTTCCAATGTAGATATGGCAAGAGAAATAGTAAATATGATAGTTAATCAAAGATATTTTCAAGCAAATATGAAAAGTATAAAGACAGCGGATGAAATGCTGGGTACCATCATAGATAATCTTACTACATAGGGGGATGATAAGATGCAAATTACAGATGATTTCTTGAAAGAGTTCTTAGAAAATGCAAAAAATATTGTTATTGTGGGCGCTTCAAATAATCCTGAGAGGGCAAGTAACGGTATTATGAAATTTTTGATGCAAAAGGGGTATAACTGTTTTCCCGTAAATCCTAAAGAGGAAGAAGTTTTAGGTGTTAAGGCATATAAATCAATTTCTGATGTTCCTGTTACACCGGATATAGTGGATGTTTTTAGAAGAAGCGAATTTGCTCCGGAGATTGTGAAAGAATCCATAAAAAAAGGTGCAAAGTTAATCTGGCTGCAGGAAGAGGTTTATTCTGAAGAGGCTAAAAAAATTGCCGAAGAAGCAGGCGTTCCTATTATCATGGATAAATGTATTTATAAAGAATTTATGAGGTTAGGATTGTACGCTGTGTAAGATGGCTTGAATTTTAAATTAAAGATTATTAGGTGGTAGATTATGGATTTGTAGGGTGTGGTATAAAACCACACCCTACAAAGTTTTTTAAAGTCTTAGAAATCTTAATAATTTGTTGAAAAGTTATCATTTCATTGTTAAAAACAAACAATTATAAATATAAAAGTAATTTTTTAGAGGTGAAAATGTTTAGGGAGTTTGCTAAAGATAACGTAGTTCTTTTTGATGGAGGGATGGGGACTTCTATTCAGAAATTAGAAATTCCTGAGGACAAGTGGAATGGAAGAGTTGGTTGTAATGAAGTATTGAATCTTACTTACCCTGAAATAATTGAAGATATTCATACCGGGTTTTTTAAAGCTGGCGCAGATGTAGTGGAGACAAATACTTTTGGTGCGTCAAGACTTGTCCTTTCAGAGTATAATCTCGAAGATAAAGTTTATGATATAAATTTTACTGCAGCAAAAATCGCAAGAAAAGCTGCAGATAAATTTGAAAATAAATTTGTGGCAGGTTCTATAGGTCCGGGCACCAAATTGCCGAGTCTTGGACAGATTTCTTTTGATGATTTGTATAAAATGTATGAGGAGCAGATTTCGGGACTGATCGACGGTGGTGTGGATTTGCTTTTAATCGAAACGTGTCAAGACTTATTGCAGATAAAATCAGCACTACTTGCTGCATTTAATACGTTGAATAAAAAAGATAAAGAACTGCCCGTAATGGTATCCGTGACAATAGAGCAGAACGGAACAATGCTTTTAGGATCGGATTTAAGCGCTGTGACTACGGTATTGAGAGATTATCCTATTTTTTCTTTAGGAATAAACTGTGCTGTGGGACCTGATTTGATGTATGAGCCGTTAAAACAGTTGAGTGAGTTGTGGGATAGAAAGATTTCATGTATCCCGAATGCCGGATTGCCTCAGAATATAAATGGGAAATTTGTATATGATCTTACTCCTGAAAAGATGGCTGAAATTATGGCTGATTTATGTGAGAAATATGGGTTGGATCTAATTGGTGGGTGTTGTGGAACCACCTATGAACATATTGCGGCTTTGAGGATGGTGGCAAACTCTTTTAAACCTAAAGCTAAAAAAAGATACGAATACAAAGGAGAAGCTGCAAGTCTGTATACATCCACAAAGCTTATGCAATCACCACCACCAACCCTTATTGGCGAGAGAGCAAATGCTAATGGGAGTAAAGCGTTTAGGGAACTTTTGTTAAAAGATGATTTTGATGGAATGGTAAATGTGGCTAAAGAGCAGGAAGATGCTGGTGCTCATTTAATAGATGTGTGTGTGGCTTATGCCGAGCGCAATGAAGTAAATGATATGAGTAGATTTGTTTCGATGATAAATACTGCTTTGACTATACCTATAGTCATTGATTCTACGGAGCCACTTGTTATTGAAAATGCTCTTAAAAGATATGCAGGAAAACCTGTAATCAACTCCATTAATTTTGAAGACGGAGGAGAAAAACTTCACAAGATTTTAAAAATTGTAAAGAAATTTCCTGCGGCTGTTATAGCTCTAACCATTGATGAAGATGGCATGGCTATGACGGCTGAAAAAAAGTTTCAGATAGCAAAGAGAATATATGATGTATGGACAAAGGATTACGAGCTTAATCCAGAAGACCTCATATTTGATCCTCTGACTTTTTCCATTGGTAGTGGGGATGAGACTCTTACCTTTGCTGCAGCTGAAACTCTTAATGCTATCAAAATGATAAAAGAGAACTTACAGGGCGCTAAAACGGTTTTAGGAGTAAGCAATGTATCCTTTGGACTGGCACCACATTCAAGACATATTTTGAACTCGGTTTTTTTGAATGAAGCTGTAAAATGTGGCCTTGATATGGCAATTGTTAATCCTGCAAAAGTGATTCCTCTTTCTAGAATTTCTGAAAATGAGGTAACTCTTTGCTTGGATTTGATTTATGGTAAAGAAAAAGCTCTTGAAAGATTTCTAGATTATTTCAGTAAAAGGGTGGATGAGAGTGAAGATAATAAATTAGCTGAGAAATTAACCCCTGAAGAGCAGTTGAAGAAGAAGGTCTTAAGAGGAGATAAATCGGGACTGGAAGAATTACTTGATGAGCTTTTGAAAAAGTATTCTCCCATTGATATTATTAACAATATTCTTATTGTGGCGATGAAAGAGGTGGGGGATCTTTTCGGTGCAGGGAAAATGTTACTACCTTTTGTTCTTCAATCAGCAGAGGTGATGAAAAAATCTGTACTTTATCTTGAAAATTTTATGGAGAAAGATGACTCCGAAAATAAAGGAGTTATTGTGCTTGCTACTGTAAAAGGGGATGTGCATGATATCGGAAAAAATCTTGTGGATATAATCTTATCGAACAATGGATATAAGGTGTATAATCTCGGGATAAAAGTATCAGTGGAAGATATGATTTTAAAGGCAAAAGAGGTAAATGCGGATGCTATAGGGATGAGTGGTCTCCTTGTGAAATCAACTACCGTGATGAAAGATAATATTGATGAAATTAAAAGGCATAATTTAAAAGCAAAAATTTTATTAGGCGGTGCTGCATTAACCGAGGGGTTTGTAAAAAATGAATGTGAACCTATTTTACCTGGACAAGTTTTTTATTGTAGAGATGCTTTTGACGCCCTTAAATACCTTGAAAAGAAGGATGATGATAACAACAACTTGATAGACAAAAAGTCAAGTAGAGTTGAAAAAATAATTGTTGAAGAGGAGTTGGATGTGAGAAGTGATATAAAGCCTGTGGATAGTCCACCTAAGCCACCATTTTTTGGAAATGCTGTTGTGAGAAACATAAGCTTTGAGGATGTGGTAAAATTTATGAATCTTTACACACTTTTTTATACAAGGTGGAGTTACAAGAAGAAAGATATGAGTGATGAAGAATATAATAATTTGCTGAAGAAAGTGGCTTATCCTGAGCTTGAAAAAATTAAAAATACTATTGTTGGAGAAAATCTTTGTGAACTATCCGTTGCTTATGGATATTACAAAGTAAAAAGTAATGGGAGATATTTACTTGTTTATGATAATGATGAGAAACATATTGCTACAATGAAATTTCCAAGACAGAAAAAAAGCCCTTATCTGTGTGTTGCCGATTATTTTCATGATCTAGAATCTGATAAGTTCGATATCCTGCCGATTCAGCTTGTGACTATAGGAGAGAAGCCTGTAAATTACACCAAAAAGCTTTTTAATGAGAATAAATATAAAGAATACTTTTTGTATCACGGCTTTTTTACAGAATTGACGGAGGCTTTAGCAGAATACTGGCATCATGTTATTAGAAAAGAACTTGGTATTGAGAATGAAGATCTTTCTGTAGAGCAGATTTTAAATATGAGATATCAAGGAAGAAGGTATAGCTTTGGGTATCCATCCTGTCCTGATTTAGAGGGTAATTTAATAGTTCATAAATTGCTTAATGGTAAAGAAATCGGTGTGGAATTGACTGAGGGTTATGAAATGGTGCCTGAATATACCACAAGCGCTATAATTGTTCATCATCCGGAGGCAAACTATTTTGTGACATAGTGATTTAGGCTAATTAAGGATAATTCTAAATTAATAGAAAGGTAACTGGCGTCATCTCATTTTTTGTGGAGGGAGAGATATAGAAAGTTCAAGGTTCAAGGTTCAAAGTTCAAGGTTCAACATGTGTAATAACACCGTACGTATTGTAATTTCCGAACAATGTAACTTGAGTTATGCGTGGTCGATATACTATTCAAATGCTTTATTACATGTGTTCATAGTTCAAGGTTTGAAATAGGTTGAGGTTAAGTAAGGTTAAGGATAAAGATGTAATGAAAATATGAGTGAATGAGATTGCTTCACTCGCGCTCGCAATGACTATAATACCGTGATGCGTGAAACGTAACGCGTAATGTGTGACACGTAACGCGTTACGTTTTTTTGCGAGGAACGAAGTGATCGAGCATCTCAAGGAATTTACTCGAATAATTGTATTTATTCATATATAACTTCATCCTTTTTTGATTTTATTCAACTGAGGTGCCAGACAACCTCTTAAATGATTTTTTCAATGATAAGTAACTAGTTTTTTTCCCACCAGTTGTCTGGTAGATCAAAAGAGATGACGGATAAATATTCTCTCAAATATGGGGAAATAGGGATTATTGTATCATTGATTTTAAACCATTTTTTATAGATATCGAAATAAATGTTTGTTTTAATTGTCCATATTAAAAAATTGTTAACAAAATCTCTGAAATCGGAGTTGTTTTCAGGCAGCATAAAAGCATATGGCTCATAGCCGATGGGTGTATTTGAGATGATGAAATCATCTTTATTTTTTATTTTTTTTATAATACCTAATAAAATCGTTCTATCAGAGCAAAATGCATCAATTTTTCTTTCCTCTAACAATGGGAGTGAATCGAAATGCTCATTCAAAAGTATAAGCTTTTTGAGTTTAACATCATGATTTTTCAAGAATTTTATCAAAAAGTGATAATTGGTTGTATTCATGGTGACGGCAACTATCTTACCGTTTAAGTCGTTTGTGTTTTTAATGCTGTGTTTATTATGTATTATGGTGGTTTCGGAAAAGAAATATATTATGCTGAAATCTACGATTTTTTCTCTATCAAAACTATAAGTTGTTGATCCCATTTCGATGTCAATATCGTTATTAACAATTTTATTAAATCTATTTTGTGTGGTAATTTGGACCGGGATTAGCTTAATTGGTTTGCCGAAATGATCACTTAGTTTTTCAACAAGGAGGTTGGCAAAGTCAACTGCAAATCCTCTGAATTTGTTTTGTGAGTCAATATATGAAAAAGGATATAAATGATCTCTAAAACCTATTTTTATCATTCCATTTTTTTCTATTTTGCTCATAATATCTTCGGCAAAAATTGATGTTGAATAGATGAAAAGAAAAATAATGAAAAAAAGTCTGTAAACAAGCATACGCAAATATATTATAGACTTTTGCTAAAATCAATAGTATTGCAAAGTAAAGGGAGTTTATGCTGAAAAAGGGCGTAAGATTAAGATATTATATTTTTTTATTTTATATTGCGACAGGTTTGTTACCATTACTTCTTTTGACGTATTATTATACCCAGGAATACATTAACAGCTTTTTGAATGAGTTGCAAAGTAGTGTTTCCAGTTCTCTTAAAAACATATCCGTTTCTATTGACGAAAAAATAGACGGATATAGAAAGAGTACGTTTGCTATTGCTCAGTTATCGATTATCAAAGCGAGTATGACCGAATATCTTTCTCCTTTGAAGAAGGATTTTTTAAATAAGAGATTAAAAGAGTTTGGTGATTATTTCGGTTTTGATTCTGTTTCTTTGGTAAGAGAAAACGGAAAAGTTTTGATTGAAACTAAAGGTAAAATGGATAATGATTTTTTAAGTTTTAAAGAGCCGATAATTAGTTTTGATAAAAAGTTGTTGGGATATGTTTGTACCTATGTGAAATTGCAAAAGTTATTGAAATCTTTTATCGATTTTACAATCGATAAAAATTATAAAACAAGAAAAGAGATTATATTTAACGATAACTATTTTTACAAAGAGAATAAAAAACTAGTTGACCCTTTAATATTTTCTTTGGCTTTAAAAAATGCACCGATAAAACTAAATTATTATATTGATAGAAAAGCTGTATTTATAAATTATAAAAGCAAAATCGTTACCATTGTTGCGTTAATTTTATCTTTTGTTTTTTTGTCTATAATTTTTAGTTTTTATTTTTTGAATTGGATTACGATGCCGTACAAGACGTTGTTAGAGAGCTACGATATAGTTGCAAAAGGGAATTTGAATTATAAAATCACAGATTCTCACAGTAAAGAGATAAATTTCGTTTACGAGCAGTTCAATCAAATGCTTGATAAATTGAAAAAAACTCAGGAAAAAATTATCCAGATTGAAAAACTTTCTTCTTTAGGGCTTTTAAGCGCAGGTATTGCTCATGAGATTAAAAATCCACTTGCTAGTATTAAGATGGGGTTGGAGTCTTTAAAAAGGGATTCTGTAAGTTGTGATTTGGAGACTATTGAGATTTTAAACAACGAGATAGATAGAGTCAGTAAGTTAATTGTTGATCTACTTAATTTTGCAAAGCCATCTCCAGCGATGAAAACAAAAGTGGAAATATCTAATGAGATAAAAAGTTGTTTGAGGTTGCTGAAACATCAAATGGATACTAAAAGAGTAAAAGTTGAACTAGATTTAGAAAAATATGTGTATTTTCTTGATAAAAATCATTTTCAGCAGATATTGTTGAATATTCTCCTAAATTCAATTCAAGCAATTGATGAGAATGGTGAAATTGATATTAAAGGTTTTAGGTGCGAGGAAGGATATATATTGAAAATTATTGATAATGGAAAAGGGATTAAAAAAGAGATTATATCAAAGATTTTTGATCCTTTTTTTACCACAAAACATTCCGGGACTGGCTTGGGGTTATCCATTGTTTATAGTCTTTGTAGAGAAAATGATATAGAATTTGATATAAAAAGTGATGAAGGGGTTGGTACCGAAGTTATATTAAAATTTAAAAGGTGTGATGAAGATGTATAGAATTGCAGTAGTTGATGATGAAGTTAATTTTGCAAGATTTTTAGCAAAAAATTTAAGAAACGAGAATTTTCTTGTTGATATATTTTTTGATGGTTCCAGTTTTCTGAAATATTTGGAAAACTATGATCCCGATGTAGTTTTGCTTGATTTGAGTTTGCCTGATTGCCATGGTCTAAGCCTTTATCCTAAAATTTTAAAATCAAACAATTTGACCCAAGTAATTGTTATAACTGCTCATGGCAATCTTGATACAGCAGTAGAAGCGATAAAAATGGGTTGTTACGATTATATCAATAAGCCTTTCGGGTTAGATGAAATTATTTTGATAATAAAAAGGGCGTTGGAAAGAAAGAAAATTTTAGAAGAGTTGAATTTTAGAAGAAATAAAGAGTATGAGTGTGTGGAGATTGATTCGCTGATCGGTTCAAGTGCAAAAATGAAGGATTTGAAAAAGCTTTTGATGATGGTGGCTGATGCGGATGATGTAACGGTATTGATTCAGGGAGAAAGCGGTACCGGGAAAAATTTATTCGCTAGAATTATACATAACTTGAGTAAAAGAAAAGAGAATCCTTTTATAGAGGTAAATTGTGCTTCTATTCCTGATAATTTGATTGAAAGTGAGCTTTTCGGATTTGAAAAAGGGGCTTTTACAGATGCTAAGAATAGTAAAAAAGGGCTAGTAGAACTTGCTGATAAAGGAACACTTTTTTTGGATGAAGTGGCAGAAATCCCTTTTGATATGCAGGCAAAGCTTCTTTCTTTTTTAGAGAACAAGACATTTAGAAGAGTTGGAGGTGTGAAAGAATTTAATATAGATGTTAGGGTTATAGCTTCTACAAATAGAGATTTGGAACAACTTGTGAGAGATAAAAAGTTTCGTGAAGATTTATATTATCGTCTGAATGTAATTAATATTAAAATACCTCCTTTGAGAGAAAGAGGAGAGGATATTATAGAACTAGCTAACTTTTTTTTGGAGCAATACACGAAAAAATATAATAAAAAGCTGGTGTTTGATGAAGAGGTTATTTCAATTCTTAAGAGATACCGATGGCCTGGAAATATCAGAGAGCTAAGAAACCTTATTGAAAGGGCAGTTATCTTATCCAATGAGCCGGTTATTACTACGGAACATTTTGTGATAAAATGTGATGATAATTATCAAGGACTTTCTTTATCAGAAAGTAAAAGTGTTATAGAAATTAATAAGCTGGAAAGAGAAATGATTATAAAGGCATTGGAAGAAAGTGATTTTGTTAAAACAAAGGCTGCTGAAAAGTTAGGAATCAGTAGGTATGCTTTATTAAGAAAAATGAAAAAATATAATTTATTATAGTTTGATTGAGTTAGGAATAAGATTGCTTCATAGAATTGGATGAGAAGTCTGGCGTCACCCCTGTTTTTTATGAGTATGAGAATTGTTTTTATGGTTGGCAATGGTTGTAAGAGTTGTAAGGGTAGTATGGGTAGTAAAAGTAGTAGGGGTTGTAGAGGTTGTAAGGGTAAAAGGGAAATGGGGAGATAGAAAAAGTTAAATGTTCAAAATAGGGGCAGGATAAGGTTGAGGGGAATAGGGAGATAGGGAGGGAGAAATTTATCGTTGCTCTGAGTAAAGTGAATGGCTTATAGCAAATATTCATTAAAAAACACCCCTGTTTTCATTATAAATTATAGAAAAAACTGAGGGAAATTTAGTTTGTTTTTCTAAAAAACACAATTGTAACAAAACATTGGGATTTTTTTCAGCAAGCGCTAGTTATGGGTTGTGCGAAATAGCACGCCAGGGGTGTGAAAGCGCACAAAATTTTGATTTATCTTTTCATAAGTGTTCAGAAATATCAATCAGTTATAGTAATTAGCTTTCTGGCACCTTTTTTGCAAATTAAAAATTAAAATTTGTGGAGGTGTATAATGAATCAAAGAGAATCTTTGTTGTCTTTGTATTTTAAGTCAAACCTTTTATTAAGAATCCTTATAGGATTAATATTGGGTGCAGTATGTGGTATTATTTTTGGTGAAAAGATACTTTGGGTGAAGCCTTTCGGTGATGTCTTCGTAAGGCTGTTAAAAATGATAGTGTTGCCTGTGGTTATTACATCTTTAATAGTAGGTTCAGCTAGTATTCATCCATCAAGAATAGGTAAGATTGGTGTAAAAGTTTTAGTTATTTACCTTGTTACATCAGCTTTTGCTGTGGCTATTGGTTTGTTCTTTGGTAATTTGTTACATCCTGGAACAAGTGTTGATCTTGCTACAGTTGGACAAGGAGTTGTAAAAAAAGCGAATGCTCCTAGTTTAGTTGATACAATTTTGAATATTATTCCTAAAAATCCTTTTGCTGCAATTGCCAAAGGACAAATCTTACCAACCATATTCTTTTCCATGCTGATTGGTATTGGTCTTGCTTTTTTAAGGGGCAGTGAAGATAGCAGAATTAGAAATTCAGCTGAAACTGTATTCAATTTCTTTGACGGTGCTGCTGAAGTAATTTACAGAATAGTTAAATGGATTTTAGAATATGCACCTATTGGTGTTTTTGCGCTTATTGCGATTGTGTTTGCAAAGCAAGGGGCAAAGGCTTTTGGTCCTTTAGGTGCTGTGACACTTACGGTGTATTTGGCATTGATTGTACATCTTGTTTTAATATATGGAGGCCTGTTGAAAGTAACCGGCATTTCACCTGTAAAATTTTTCAGTAAAGCAAAAGAAGCTATTATTACAGCTTTTGTTACAAGAAGTAGTAGTGGGACATTGCCTGTAACAATGAATGTGGCAAAAAATCAGCTTGGTGTTTCAAAAGGTGTATATTCCTTTACATTGCCTCTTGGTGCCACAATTAACATGGACGGAACTGCCATTTATCAAGGTGTTTGTGTTATGTTTGTGGCTTTTGCTACAGGTATGGATTTAACTTTTTCTCAACAGCTTACTGTAATTGTTACGGCAGTTTTAGCTTCTATCGGTACTGCAGGTGTTCCTGGAGCCGGTGCGATTATGCTTCTCATGGTATTAAATTCTGTTGGATTAGATCTTTCAGCAAGTAGCCCTGTGTCTTTGGCATATGCTATGATTTTAGGTGTGGATGCGTTACTTGATATGGGTAGAACAGCTCTCAACGTTGCAGGGGACTTGACATGTACAACTGTTGTTGCCAAGTTTGAAAACGAAGTTGACTTTAATATATTGGAAAAATAATGAAAAGAGCCGGAATTATCGGTGGTATGGGTCCAGAGGCAACTCTGGACCTTTTTAAAAAAATTATAAAAAATACTCCTGCTAAAAAGGATCAAGAGCATATTCCTGTAGTAATAGATAATTATCCGCAAATACCTGACAGAACAGCTTTTCTTTATGGTAAAGGTGAAAATCCGCTTCCTTATTTGTTAGAGTCAATGGAGCGGTTGGAAAAGGCAGGAGTCGATTGTTTGTGTATGCCGTGCAATACCGCACACTATTTTATAGAAGAGTTAAGAAAGCGGACACAGGTAACCTTTATAAGTATTGTGGAAGCTGTGTTAAGCGATATTTTGAAAAGTAAAAAAGAATATAAAAAAATAGGCCTTATGGCAACAGATGGTACTTTTATCGGAAAAGTGTACCATACCCCTTTTGAGTTAAAAGGTTTGGAAATAGTTGATTTTAATGACAAAATTCAACAAAGTATAATGAACTCAATTTATACTTTAAAGGCTGGAGATTTTACAAAAGCTGTGGATATTTTTAAAGATGTATTTGAGAAGATTGTAGACGAAGATTACGATTGTTTAATTGCCGGTTGTACTGAAATTCCCATTTTACTCCCATATATTGAAAAAAATAAAAATGTAGATATTTTTGATGCGACAGAATCTCTGGCGAAACATGTGGTTTCATTTTGCTTGGATCAGTCTGTTAGTTGACAATAAAAAGAGGGGGTGCCCTCTTTTATTTTTTCTCTTTTACCACTAATACGGAGCAGGCAGCTCTTCTCACTACCTTTTCTGTAGTACTACCACAGAAGAATTTTTCCATACTGCTTTTACCGTGTGATGCAATTATCACAAGGTCAAAATCTTCATTTTCAGTAGCTGCAACTATTTCATTGTAAGAAATTCCAAAAATGATTCTTTTTTCTACATCTACTGTTTTACCTGTTCCAACTTGTTCTAAGAGTGAATCCATTTTTTTCTCGGCATACTCTTTTATGTCTTTATTGACTTTTTCAATCTGTTCTTTTGTGAGATACATTTGAATTAATTCGTTATCTTTTTTTTCAATCACGTGAAGTAATACAATTTTTGAGCCAGCATTTTCAGCAATTTCAAAGGCTTTTGCAAAACATATTTCAGATCCGTCTGAAAAATCAACTGGAACTAGTATTTTTTTTGGTTTGAACATTACAGACCTCCTTTTATTTTATTTTTTCATAGCCTTCTGTGCTGCAATAAGCACAGGATCCCACACTGGGGAAAAAGGTGGAGAATAAGAGAGGTCAAACCATGCAAATTCATCCACAGTAGCTCCCATACTTATAGCAGTAGCCACAATATCAATTCTTTTTGCTACAACATCTTCACCAACCATCTGACAGCCAAGTATTTTTCTTGATTCCTTGTCGTGATATAGAATTACGGATAAGCGTCCTCTGCCAGGGTATGCTCCCCTTGTATGGGAGATAATGACAGTTTTTTCAAAATCTATATCTAGTTGATTCATCTGGAATTCATTTAATCCTGTGGTGGCGACTGTATATTCAAAAAATTTGAAAACAGCGGTTTGAACAATGCCGAAAAATTCGAGAGTGTTTCCATAAACGATGTTGTGGGCTGCAACTCGCCCCTGTTTATTGGCTGTGGTGCCAAGAGGGTAATACACATAATCATCGATGATTCTATTATATGCTAATGTTACATCTCCTACGGCATATACATCTTCTACGTTGGTTTGTTGATATCTGTTTACCTTTATGGCGTTTTTTACCCCTTTTTCCACATCAAACATTTCGCTATTTGGAGTCACTCCAGCTGATATAATGAACATATCGGCTTCAAATGTACCTTTGTTTGTTTCCAATTTTCCTTTTGTTTTTGAGATGATATCTACATTCAGATGTAAATCGATATTTTTTTCTTTCATCTTGTGATAAACTTTTTTTCTCACTTCATCACAAAATGCAGGTAAAATTTTATCCATTTTTTCAAGGATTATTATTTTTTTACCCATTTCACTAAAAACTTCTGCTAATTCCAAATTGACATAACCGGCACCGATTAGGCACACTGTTTTTACTTCTTTATTTTGGAGATATCCTTTGACCTTTTTTAAATCTTCCAATGTCTTGAAATAGAATGAATCTGGTTCATTGTTAAATATCGGAATTTTGTTACTTCTTGCTCCTGTTGCAATGACAAGCTTATCATATTTCTCTTGAAATGTTCCTTTATCATTTTTCACAGTGACAATTTTTGAACTTAAATCCACCTCTATAACTTCATGATTTAACCTGTAATCTACACCACGTTTATTGATGATTTCATCCAAACTGAGTGCGTACAGTTCTTCTGGAGGTATATCAGGAAACATAAGATTGTACGGCATGCCACATGCTCCATATGAGACATCACCACCTTTTTCAAAAACTACCACTTCAAAGTCTTTCTTCTTTCTTTTTATGTTGCTGGCGCAAGTCAAACCGCCTGCAATGCCACCAATAATTACTATTTTCATTAATAAACTCCTGATAAGATGCTCCTACTAATTAATTATACCATAAGGGGTAATATTTTGCATTGTGAATTACTTTATTATAACACAGGGGAAAGGGTGCGACAGATACCTTCAAAGATTCTTACACGATATGGTCTGTTTATTACATATTCATAATTTATCTCTTTTGACATGTTCAGATAATAGTTAAATAGCTGAGTAGCCTGGTAAGAAAAATCACTTGAATAAATAACTACATTGAGCTCAAAATTAAGTCTGAAACTTCTGATATCAAGATTAGCTGAACCAACTGTAACCCAATTATTGTCCACTTTTATTATTTTAGCATGGAGCATGATATCTTTCATTTCGTAGATTTTTACACCAGCTGCTAGCAATTCTTCATAATATGAGCGACCTGCCGCAGCCACCATTGGATGGTTATTTTTCCCAGGAAGTATTAATTTTACTAAAACTCCTCTCTTGGCGGCATTTTTCAGTGATTCCATTATGGGTGCATCAGGAACAAGATAGGGAGTAATAATTTCAATGGATTGTTCGGCCTGATTAAAAACTGTAAAGAGGGTATCATAGATGTAAGGAGATTCTTGATCTGGTCCAGAAGGAATTATATGAACAGTAGTATCTCCGCCTTTTATTTCTCTTGTATCGAAAAGTTCAGTGATATCTTCATTGGTTATGAAGTACCAATCTTCAGCAAAAATTTCTTCAACAAATCTTACCCCATTACCTCTAAATCTTATATGTGCATCGTACCATTTTTGTTCATTAAACAAATCGCCTACATACTCATTCCCTATATTTATCCCACCGGTATAACAGACTTCTCCATCAATTATGGCGATTTTTCTATGGTTTCTAAAATTTACCCTTGAAAAGGTCTTGAAACTTAAAGGGGATAGAAAAGGAGCACATTTTCCACCTGCCTCAATTAAAGGATTAAGTGTTTTTTTAAGTGTAAGTCCGATAGCACCAATTCCATCGTAAATAAGAAAAACTTTTACCCCTTCACGTGCTTTTTTTGTCAGAAGTTTTATTAAAAATTTTCCAACATCGTCTTGGCGAAAGACATAGTATTCCAGTAAAATATAATTTTTTGCATTATTTATATCCTGAAAAAGTTTTGAATATTTTTCAATTGCACTTGGTAAAAGTTCCATTTCACTGCATAAAAATGGCTCAAGCCCTGTTATTTTCTCTACAATTTTTCCAAACTTGTTCTGTTCATATTCAGGTAAATAGCTATGGTACTGAGTAACATGAATTCTTTTTGAATCTCTAATTTTTCTTTCAACAATTCTTTTTAATCTGTAATTGCCAAAAAAAATGTAAAAAATGGCACCAATATAGGGGAAAAATATAACCACCAGAAGCCAGGCAAGGGTAGCTCTTGCCTCTCTTCTACCTGACAAAATTATAAGAGCGAAAACAAAAGAGATTATTAAACCGATATATTGAAATATAAACTCTAAAATGGTTAACATTGTTTAAGTTTACCCTGAAAGAGATTATTTGTCTCCATATAATTATTAAGTTTTTTTAAAAATTCGCTTTTATTTGCTGGCCAATTTGGAGCAATAAGAAAATCGTTGGGTGCATCTCCTACAACCCTTGCTATTACAGTATTTTCAGGCAAGAGAGATATACTGTGAGCAAGAATTTTTATGTACTGATCTTCTGATAATAACTTTATTTTACCTTTTTGGTAATCTGTACACATTTTAGTATTTTTTACAATATGAAGGTGGTGAAATTTAATAAAGTCTATCTTCTCTTTTGCTAAATATTTAACTGTTTCGTACATCATTGATTCATTTTCACCAGGTAGACCTAATATTATATGTGCGCAAACAGGTAATTCGTATTTTCTGGTTAGTTTTAAAGCATTGTCAAACTCTTCAAAGGTACTTGCACGGTTTATTTTCTGTAGTGTTACATTGTGGATGGTTTGAAGTCCGTATTCCATCACTATATCAATTTTTTTGCTTAAATTCTTAAAGTATTCAAGTTTTTCTTCGTCGATACAGTCAGGCCTAGTACCCACGTATAATGCCACAATTCTGTCGTCGACAAGTGCTGATTCGATTTTTTCTTTGATTATATTAATTGGTGCATGAGTATTTGAATATGACTGGAAATAAACTATAAATTTGTTTATTTTGCGCCTTTCAAGTTTTGCTATTTTAGTTAAAATCTGATCTTTTATTTCATCAGTGCTTATGTTTGAAAAAGAACTGACATTACAATATGCACATCCTCCAATACCTTTTGTGCCATCCCTGTTTGGACAGGTAAAACCGGCATCAACAGGTATTTTCCATACCTTTTTTCCATACCTTTTTTTAAGAAATTCACTGAATGTATAATATCTCATAATTATCCCAATGCATTATCAAGAATTAACATTACAACAAAACCAGCAATTATGCCAAAAGTGGCAAGTCTTTCATATCCCCCTTTGTGAGTTTCAGGTATAATTTCATCACTTATTACGAAAAACATGGCACCTGCAGCAAACGACAAGAAAAAGGGGTACAATGGTAGCATAATTGAAACGATTCCAGCTCCCAATAATCCTCCTATTGGTTCAACAATTCCAGATAAAAAGGTGATGGTAGTAGCATACCATATACTTTTTCCTTCAGAAATAAGTGCTGCAGCCACAGCCAACCCTTCAGGGATATTTTGTAAACCGATGGCTATTGTAAGTGATATTCCATTTTGAATTTGGTTTCCTCCAAAGGATACTCCCACAGCTAACCCCTCAGGGAAATTATGTAATGTAATAGCAAGTACAAAAAGCCAAATTTTTCTCATTCTAGATGGAGGACCTTCATAACCTTTTTCTACATGGTAATGTGGAATAAATTTTTCCATGTAATTTAGAAAAATGGCTCCCGCAAGGAATCCAATAACTGTAATGGTTATTCCACCTATATCCATGGCTGGGATAAGCAAACTGAATATGGTGGCAGCGAGCATTATTCCTGCAGATATTCCTAACATGAAATCTAGAGCAGCTCTCGAAGGATTTTTTATAATAAAAAGAGGTAAAGCTCCAAGTGTAGTTGCAAGCCCTGCAATAAAACTGCCTAAAAATCCGTAAAAAATTGCATTCATCAAGAAACTCCCACTAATTTTACCACTTGTTTTTTAATCAAATATAAATTAGATATATAAAGTTTGCAAACAAAAATATAGAGGTGTGTTATGGGAATCAATAAAGAGCTTCTTGATATACTTGCTTGTCCTAAATGTAAAGGTGATATTAGACTTTCTAAAGATGAAAAATGGATAGTATGTGATAATTGCAAACTTCTTTATGAAATAAGAGAAGATATTCCTGTTATGCTTATTGATGAAGCAAAAGAGGTAGAGAATACAGATGAGTATTGATTTAAAGCATTTTTATTCTTTAATTGATAATTTTAAAGAACTCAAAATTCTTGTTATTGGCGATTTGATGCTTGATGTTTTTATTTATGGAACTGTAGACAGGATTTCTCCAGAAGCTCCTGTGCCTGTGGTGGATGTTAAAAAAGAGGTGTTAATGCCAGGAGGGGCTGCCAATGTGGCGGCTAATTTGAGAGCTCTTGGTGTAAATGTTTTTTTATGTGGTATTGTGGGAAAAGATGGTAATGGTAAAATATTGGAACAACTTTTAGTTGAAAGAGGGGTTGAAAATCAATTTTTTATAGATGATGGCAGGATGACATCCACTAAAACTCGTATTGTGGCACACAGCCAGCAGATGGTGAGATTTGATAAAGAAGAAAAACATAAGCTAAAAAAGAAAGATACTGATAAAATAATAGATTATTTAAAAGAAGTAAAAGATGAACTTGATGCTATAATAGTGTCAGATTATGGTAAAGGGGTTATAACTAAATATTTGATTGAACAGCTTGTAGAGAATTTTTCTGAAAAGATTATTACAGTTGATCCTAAGATAGAAAATTTTTATTATTATAAAAATGTCACTTCTCTTACTCCTAATAACAAAGAGGCATCACAAGCTACTAATATAAAAATAGAGGATGAAGAATCTCTCATTAAGTGCGGGAAATATATTCTAAATAAACTTGGGACAAAATCACTTCTTATCACTCGTGGTGCGGAAGGGATGACGGTGTTTGTTGATGAAGAAGTTAGACATATTCCTGCAGTGGCAAAAGAGGTTTATGATGTTACTGGAGCTGGTGATACTGTGATTTCTGTGTTTACATCAGCGCTTGCTGCTGGTGGTAATTTTGTAGATGCAGCGATCCTTTCAAATGCTGCTGCCGGTATTGTGGTTGGAAAAGTAGGAACTGCTACAACAACAACAGATGAGTTAAAAGAAAACCTCCCTATGTTGTTAAAAAAGATGATGGAGGTTACAGATGGAAGTGCTTAGCTCTGCTCAGATGATGGAGGCTGATAGATATACAATTGAAGAGATTGGAATTCCATCTATTGTTTTGATGGAGAATGCGGCAAAGGGGATTTTTGAAGAGTTTTTAAAGTGTGAGGTGAAAAAAGATAAAATTGCCGTTGTAGTAGGGAAGGGGAACAATGGTGGAGATGGGCTTGCTGTGGCAAGGCATCTTATCAACAACGGATTTTCTGTGGATGTTATTTTGATCTACCCTCCTGAAGATTTTAAAGGTGATGCCAAAATAAATTATGACATTTTGAAAAAGTATCCGGTTAAGTTTATACAATATGATGAAAATGTTGAGTTTGACAGTTATGATGTGATTTTTGATGCGATTTTCGGTACTGGACTGGGCAAAGCAGTAAAAGGTGTGGCTGAGCAGGTCATTGAGAAAATTAATTTTTCAAGAGGATTTAAAATTGCAGTGGATATACCGAGCGGATTATCAGGTAGTAGTTATGAAATTTTTGGTAAATGTGTAAAAGCTGATTTGACCGTAACCCTTGCAAGGCCTAAAATTGTACATGTTTTTTACCCTGCAAAAAAGATGTGTGGTGAAGTAGTTGTTAAGGATATTTCCATACCGGACTCTGCCGTTTCAAAGGTAAATCCTGAGTTGTTTATGTTAAACTATGAAAACTTACCTTTGATTTACAAGAGAGAGCCTGATTCTCATAAAGGCAATTTTGGGCACAATGTGGTTATCGGTGGTTCAAAAGGAAAAATGGGAGCTCCTGTGATGGCAGCCTATGCATCTCTGATGGCAGGAGCTGGCCTTACAACCTGTGCAATTTTTGAAGATTATTACTATTATCTGTCAAGATATCCTGAAGTTATGGCATACATTGTACAGGGTAAAGATTTTTATACACTGAATGAAGTTAATGCAATTGTGGATTTTGTGCAGGATAAAGATGTTTTGACTATAGGTTGTGGGATGGGTAGAAACCATCAGATTAAAGAATTTTTGGCTGAACTAATTGATAAAACTGACCATTTTACAGTAATTGATGCTGATGGGCTTTTTCATTTGGATGAAATCTTGCTTGAAAAATTAAGGTACAGAGCGGTGCTTACTCCTCATATAGGTGAGTTTGCAAGGCTTCTTGGGGTCTCAAAGGATGAGGTTTTAAAAGATAGGATAAATCTTGCAAAGGAGTTTGCGATAAAATATGGTGTAGTGCTTGTCTTGAAAAGTGCTGACACTATCATTGCTACACCTGATGGTTTACTCTTTGTAGTTTCAAATGGAGTACCAGCTCTTGCAAAAGGTGGCAGTGGAGACTGTCTTGCTGGAGTGATTGGAGGTCTTATAGCTCAAAAATATTCTTTGGTAGATGCAGCCAAAATTGGATGTTTTGTGATGAATGTGACAGCTTCACTTTTGATGGAAGAGAAAAACGAAAAATGTATAAAAACTACTGAAGTAATCGAAAATCTTTACAGAGGGTTTAATAAAATTGAAGCATATCAGTAATAGTATAAATGATACAGAAAAAATTGCAGAGCAGTTTGCTAATAATTTAAAGGGCAGTGAAATTATACTCCTTGAGGGGGATCTTGGAGCAGGAAAGACGTTTTTTGTAAAATCTGTTGCAAAAAGTATAGGATGCTCAGATGTAATTACAAGTCCAACCTTTACTCTTATGCAAACATATTCAGGAGGAGAATTTACCATTTTTCATTTCGATTTATACCGTATTAAAAATTTTATTGAACTTGAAAATTTTGGATTTTTTGAATACTTAGAAGAGGATGGTATAAAGTTTGTGGAATGGGCAGAAAGGGTTAACTTGGAAAGTATGCTTGATAACTATATTAAAATAAATATTGAGAAAACAGGTGAATTTAGTAGAGTCATTGAAATTTTTTATAAAAAAGGAGAGTAGATGGAACCAGTATTTTGTCCATATTGTGGAGAGCAAAATCTTGAAGAATTAAATCCCACTGAAATAATGGTGGATAACGATTTGTGGATAATTTTTCATTATGAGTGTCAATCTTGTGGAGAAGTTTTTGACAAAATATATTTAAAAGGTGAAGAAGTTATGGGTGGAATGGAAGGTGAAGAGGGTGGATATGAAGAAGGTGGATGGAATTGATATTTTGAAAGAGTTAAAGGCGAAAGATTTGAATGCTGTAAATATTGCAAAGGATGGATTGGAAGATTTAACTCTGTTTTTATCGGAGATGGAGAAAATTTATAAAAGGCTTACGAGTGACGATATTGATGATGAGGAAAGGAAATTTTTGCAGTATAAATTAAAGGTTATTGAATCATACATCGATAAGTTAAACAAACTTATTAGCAGTTTTATCCATATGGAAAATAAAGACGTAACATTAAATTAAGATTTTAAGAAAAGTTTAAAAGCAATAAGGGAAAAGAAGTGAAGATGAAAGAGACAAGCTTACCTACTCGCATTGATCCTAAAGAGTTTGAAGAGAAGCTTTATAATGAATGGCTTGAAAAAAAGTATTTTCATGCGAATGAGCATTCCGATAAACCACCTTATTCAATTGTTATTCCACCACCAAACGTAACAGGCTCCCTACATATGGGGCATGCTTTGAATAATACATTGCAGGATATTTTAATAAGATTTCATAGAATGAAAGGGTATGAAGTTCTTTGGTTGCCAGGGACTGACCATGCGGGGATAGCCACCCAGAATGTGGTGGAGAAGATGCTTGCGAAGGAGGGGATTTCAAGACACGATCTTGGAAGAGAGAAATTTATAGAAAGAGTTTGGAAATGGAGAGAGGAATCAGGTGGACAGATTATTAATCAGTTGAAAAGGCTTGGTGCAAGTTGTGATTGGGATAGAGAACGTTTTACAATGGATGAAGGTTTGTCAAACGCTGTTCGTACAGTTTTTGTGACACTATATAAGGAAGGGCTTATATACAGGTCAAACTATATTATTAACTGGTGTCCTAGGTGTCATACGGCTTTAAGCGATCTTGAAGTGGAGCATGAGGATAAGGAAGGAGCACTTTATTATATTTACTATCCGGTGGAAGATAGCGATGAAAAACTTCTTATTGCTACCACAAGACCTGAAACAATGTTGGGAGATACGGCTGTAGCTGTTAATCCTAATGATGATAGATATAAGCATCTAATTGGCAAATATGTGATACTTCCCATTGTGGGGAGAAGATTGCCCATAATTGCGGATGAATATGTTGATATGGAATTTGGGACAGGGGCACTTAAAGTTACTCCTGCTCACGATCCAAATGACTTTGAATTAGGGAAAAAATACGGGCTTGAAGAGATAAACGTAATGGATGATTCAGGTATCATCAATGAAAACGGGGGTAAGTTTAAGGGGCTTGATAGGTTTGAGGCGAGAAAGAGAATAGTTGAAGAGTTGAAAGAACTTAATCTTATTGAGAAAATAGAAAAACATGAGCATTCTGTTGGACATTGTTATAGATGTAAAACAGTGATTGAGCCTAGAATTTCAATGCAGTGGTTTGTGAAGATTAAACCACTTGCAGAAAAGGCTATTGAGGCTGTGGAAAAAGGGGAGATCAAGATATTTCCAGAAATGTGGACAAAAACATATTTTGAATGGATGTATAATATTAGAGATTGGTGTATTTCAAGACAAATCTGGTGGGGACACAGAATTCCTGCATGGTATTGTGATGAATGTGGTCATATAAATGTAGATTATAAAGATCCTGAATCTTGTGAGAAGTGTGGAAGCAAAAAGTTACGTCAGGAAACAGATGTTCTTGATACATGGTTTTCTTCTGCACTCTGGCCATTTTCAACTATGGGGTGGCCTGAAAAAACGAAAACCCTCGAAAAATTTTACCCCACAAGTTGTCTTGTAACTGGATTTGATATCCTATTTTTCTGGGTTGCCAGAATGATTATGATGGGACTCAAATTTATGAATGATGTTCCTTTTAGACATGTTTATATTCATGCTCTGGTCAGAGATCAGTATGGGCAGAAAATGAGTAAATCAAAAGGCAATGTAATTGATCCTCTGATAATGATTGATAAATATGGTGCGGATGCTTTCAGGTTTACCCTAGCTGCCTTCGCTGCTCAGGGTAGAGATATTAAGTTGGCAGAGAATAGGATCGAAGGGTATAAAAATTTTGTAAATAAAATCTGGAATGCATCAAGGTTTATAATGATGAATTTAGATGGTAGTGTGGATGATATAGATTTTGATGCACTTGAAATGGAAGATAAATGGATCCTTGAAAACCTTGCTGAAACAGGGAAAAATGTAGAAAAATATATCAAGTCATACGACTTTAATGAAGCAGCAAATGCGATATATCAATTTTTCTGGCATAGATTATGTGACTGGTATATAGAATTTATTAAACACAGAATCTACAATAATGTGAATAAGAAGAATGCCCTTGCTGTGGCGAGATTTGTTCTGGAAGAGTCATTGAAAATTTTACATCCATTTATGCCTTTTGTGACGGAGTTTATCTACAAAAATCTAACTGGTAATGAAACAATCACTTTTGGACCATATCCTGAGCATGAGTTTAATTTTAAAGATGATTTTGATAATATCGAAAAAGTTATTGCATTTATTACAAATGTAAGGACAGTTAGAGGCGAATATAATATTGCTCCTGCAAAAATGATTGATATTTTTGTGAGATGTGGAGATGATTTTAAAAATCTGATTAATGAGAAATCTGAAATCATTAAAAAGTTGGCTAAGATTGAAAATATTTCTTTCACAGATAGTGAGATAGAGAAGTCAGCTGTTCAGGTGGAGAAAGATTTTACAATTTATATACCATTAGAAGGTATTGTGGATTTTGAAGAAGAAATTAAGCGACTAGAAAAAGAGAAAAAATCTTTTGAAAAAGATATTAAAGTTTACGGGAAAAAACTTCAAAATGAGGAGTATCTTAAAAAGGCTCCTGCTCATATTATTGAGAAGGATAAGAAAAAATATGAAGAGGCTAAAATAAAGCTTGAAGAAATTGAAAAGAGTATCGAAAGGTTAAAGAAACTATGTTAAATTCCGCTTTGGTTGACAAAATTATAGAACTTGCACTGCTTGAAGATATTGGCAGTGGAGATTTGACCACAAAGTTTATTGCGCCTTTTTTGAAAAGAAGTAAATATTATTTGCTAGCAAAGGAAGATTTCGTTGTTTGTGGTTTGCCTTTAGTGGAGAAAATATTTAACAGTGCCGATAAAAATGTAATGGTGAATTATCTAAAAAATGATGGTGACTTTGTTAATCCGGGAGATATCTTGGCTGAAATTACAGGTGAAGCAGCGACTATTTTAAAGCTGGAAAGAACTGTTTTAAACTTTTTGCAAAGATTGTCTGGAATAGCAACAAATACCTATAAATATGTGAAAGCATTAGAAGGGACAAATATAAAAATTTTAGATACTAGGAAGACTACTCCTGGAATGCGTGTTCTTGAAAAGTATGCTGTAAGAACAGGTGGTGGCACAAACCACAGGATTGGTCTTTTTGATGGAGTTATGTTAAAGGATACTCACATAGATGCGGTTGGTTCAATTAGAAAAGCTGTGGAAATATTAAGAGAAGGTATACCTATTACGGTAAAAATTGAGGTTGAAACAAGAAATTTAGATGAAGTTGCAGAAGCTGTGGAAGCCGGTGCTGATATAATTATGCTTGATAATTTTCCTTTGGATAAAATCAAAGAGGCTTGCCAAATAGTGAATGGTCGTGCTAGAATTGAAGTATCAGGGGGTGTTACATTAGAGAAGTTGGCTTTGTATAAAAATTTCCCTATTGACTACATTTCAGTGGGCGCCCTGACAAACAGATTTAAAGCGGTAGATATCAGTATGAAATTTGGAGAGCTCCTATGATTACGGATTTGGAAAAAGCGAAAAGATTGGCAAGAACAATTGTTAGTGATATTGTTTTATACAATAAGGAAAAGGTAGTAGATGGGATTAAAAATGATAATGTTTTTGAAGTTTTGGAAGAGGAAATTGAATTAGGGAAAAAACTTTTCAATGAAAAAGTGGATACATCCGTTATCAGTCCAAAAATTTATGATAAGACGTTAATAGACATTTTAATAGCAAAATATGGAAAAGATGTGGATTCCAAAATCTGGTAATGAGAGGCGCAAGATTTTTTTCTGGAAAAAACATATTAGTTTTTATACTTGTAGCTTACGCTTTTTATTATCTTTATAAATATAGACAAAACGACCCACCTCCTCTGTATTCTGTAATTCCTAATTTTGAAGTTAAGACATTGGATGGTAATTCGTTTAATCTTTATGATGTAAAGCTAAAAAAAATGATAATTTTTTTGAATAAAAGAAATATTTTTTCTACATTTTATAAGAAAAACTTAGCGGGAATTGTTTATTTAGCAGAAAAAGAGAATGTATATTTAATGGTGTTTATCAAGACTAGACAGAATAAATATTCACTCCTCAAATATGTTTCTGACAAAAGTTATAAACTTATTGAAAAACATTTATATTTGACTAATATAAAAAATGTTGAGAAGATTTTTGGCATAAACAGTTGGCCATTTTTGGTGATTTTAGATGAAAAGAACAGGCTTATTTATGCATCTAAGGTGCCTGTAATGAAAGAGATAAAAAGAATATTGAGAGGGGAATAGATGGAAGATTTTTTTAATTTTGATGACTTAAAAGAAGTGTACGATGTAGTGATAATTGGTGGAGGACCAGCTGGGCTCACAGCTGGAATCTATGCTGCGAGGGATAATTTAAAGACTTTAATCTTAGAAAAGAACTTTCCTGGGGGGCAGGTAGCTATAACTGAAATTATTGAAAACTATCCAGGTTTTGTTGAAGGGATTTCAGGTGGAGATTTAACTGAGAAACTTTATCAGCATGCTAAGCATTTTGGAGTAGAGATAAAGAATGGAATATGTAGAGGTGTTGAGTTTTGTGATGGTTATAAATATGTATGTTTGCAATATAAGGATATAAAAATTAAAACTAAAACTATCATAATCGCTTCAGGTGCAAAACCAAAAAATCTTGAGGTTCCTGGTGAAAATAAATTCCTTGGTAGAGGAATATCATTTTGTGCTACTTGTGATGGAGCATTTTATAAAGATAAAGTGGTGGCTGTAATTGGTGGAGGGGATTCTGCCGTTGAAGAGGGACACTATTTGACTAAATTTGCTAAAAAAGTTTATATTGTGCATAGAAGAGATAAGCTTAGAGCTGCAAAAATCTTACAAGATAGGGCATTTGCAAATCCTAAGATAGAGTTTATTTGGAATAGTGTTGTTAAAAAGGTAAATGGTGAGGATAAAATTGAATCTATTACCCTCTATGATAAAAAGCTAGGTAAGACAAGTGAATTGAAAGTTGATGGTGTATTTGTTTTTATAGGGTGGACTGCAGATACTGATGCTTTTAGAGGGTTGATAGAGATGGATGAGTCAGGTTTCATAATTGCAGATGAAACTACAAAAACTAATATTCCGGGTATTTTTGCTGCTGGTGATGTAAGAAAGAAAGAGCTTAGACAGATTGTGACTGCTGTGTCAGATGGAGCTGTTGCTGCAAAGATGGCTGAAAGGTATATTGAAGAAAATTATCCTCAGGAGGATTAAGTGAAACGTCTAATATTAGTATTTTTGACCATTTTTTTGTTGAATGCTTTTGCCTATGCAGATATTAAAGTAAGCAGAAAAGCTATAGCAAAAGGGATTCAAAATCGTGAGCCTGTAGAAGTTTCTGATAGTTTTGATTCCCATGTAGGGAAACTTTACTGTTTTACAGAAATCAAAACTGATAAATATCCTACAAAGGTGATTCATATATGGATTTACAAGGATAACATTATGGCAGAAGTTCCTCTAGCAGTTAATTCAAATAGATGGCGTACATATAGTTCGAAAAAAATATTGCCAAAATGGAAAGGTGAGTGGAAAGTGGAGATTTATTCGGAAGATGGGAAAATGATTGATTCAATCAGTTTCACTGTTAAATGATAGAAACCTCTTTTTATGTTGTTCCTACCCCTATTGGGAATTTGGGTGATATTACATTAAGAAGTATTGAAGTTTTAAAGCAAGTTGATGAGGTTTTAGCTGAAGATACAAGAAAGGCTTTAAATTTATTAAATCATTATGGAATTAAGAAAAAAATAACTTCTCTTCACAAGGACAACGAAAAAAAAAATATTTCTCTTGTTCTTTCTAAACTTAAAAGTGGATTGAGGCTTGCTTTAATAAGTGAAGCCGGTACTCCCTGTATTTCAGATCCAGGTCATTTTATAATAAAGGAATTGATAAAAAATAATTTAAAGTTTGAAGTGTTGCCAGGGGCTACTGCATTCGTTCCTGCCCTTATTATGTCTGGATTTCCAAGTGACCATTTTTTCTTTTATGGGTTTTTAAAACATAAAAAAAGTGAAAAGATAAAAGAGATTGAGCGATTAACTACCATAAAATCTACTTTGATATTTTACGAAGCACCTCACAGAGTTAAAGATACTTTGAAGATTCTTTTTGATTATTTTACTCCTCCTTTTGCTGTTATAAGAGAGATTTCAAAAATTTATGAGGAAACAGTTTTTATAGATAATATTAATGAAGTTGAAGATATTACTGTTAAAGGGGAATTTGTTATAGTTGTAGATAACAACAAAGAGACTTATAATAAAACAAATTATGCTGACTATAAAAAGATTATAAAAGGACTTTATAAGGAAGGGTTTGATAAAAAGGATATTGTAAAGATTTTAAAAACGTTTGGTTTGAAAAGAAATGATGCCTATAACTTAGTGGAATTTGTTTTCAATGGATAACGCAATTTCTTCTAAAACCTTTTTATCCCCTTGTAGTTTGATATTAACTTGATTTGTTGTAAATTTTTTATCAATTATTTTTACATTATTTATTCTAATAAGATATTCAAAAAAATTTAGTTTGTTATAGTCTAATAAAAAATCTTTTGTGTAACATTTATCAATATCTATTAATCTAGCTTTAGAAACCACTTTGGCTGCAGATTCTGTATATGCTTTGACAAGTCCACCTGTTCCAAGTTTTATTCCACCGAAATACCTGACAGTAAAGATGGCTACATTAACAAGATTTTTCCCTTTCAATACATTTAATGTGGGTTTACCTGATGTGTTTTTTGGTTCTCCATCATCTGTTTGATTTTCTATTATCTGATTATAATCATTTAAAAATCTATAAGCCCATACAATATGGTTTGCTTTTTTATGTTCTTTTTTCAGATAAGCATGATAACTATCAAATTGATCATACGGAACAAGATATGATATGAATGTGGATTTTTTTATTTCAAGTTTTTCGGTAACTATTTCATCTACAGTGAACATGTTCCCTCTGAGATAAGTTTTCTCTCAATGCTTACATTGTCAGGCCTATTTTTTGTCCTATATTTACCTTTGTTCCTTCAATTGTAATAACTGGCATGACTGCTGTCACCAAAAATTTTATATTAACCATACTATTCTATTTTTATTGTTAGTCAATGGATTAAAGTGTTGGAGTATTCCAGTTCTTTATGAACAGGAGGATTATCTTTATAGTTGTCAATGGTCGTAAGGGTAGTAAAGGTTGTAAGAGTAATAAGAGCTGTATGAGTGGTACTTCATATTTACTTCTTTAATTTCAACATAAACCTATTTTAAACATTGAATCTTAGTTATTGAACTTTTTCTATCTCCTTATTTCCCTTTTACCCCTACTACTTTTACTACTCTTACAACCCTTACAACGAAAAATGTATTTCCTCAATTTGTGCAGTAATAGGGATATTTACAAAAATTGGAGTGACGTTAGATTAAAGTACATTTCAATGATTTCTTGAAAATTAAAAGGAGATATGGTATAAAATGTATAGGCGAACATATGTTTGCTATGGAGGTTTTTAATATGTTGGTGATGCTAAATGAGAAAATAAAGGTCGGTGCTATCTTTTATGAGGGGTTTCCAAAGCCTGTGTGGTTTATATATTATGGCACAAAAATTTTCATAAAAAAAATTATTTATCAGTGGAAGGAAAGAGAAGGGCGAGATGTGATTTATAAGTATACTGTGACAGAAGGAGAAAATATTTATGAGCTGTCTTTCAGTAGGGAAAATCTCGAGTGGTGTCTTGTGGCTATTGATGAAGGGAAGTATTAAATGTTGAAAAAAATAGCTGTTTAAAATAAATAATTTATATTTCGAGAATATTGCACAATAAAAAAGATATTATAGATTTGTAACTTATTGATAAACAATAGATTGCTTCGTCGCAAATGCTCCTCGCAATGACTAAAAACATAAAGGCGTCACCCTGAGCGTTAGCGAAGCAATCTCAACACTATCAGCATGTTATAGGTTGAGTATATGACTGTACAACATCCTTATTTCAGCTATTGGAAAATTCATGAAAAAACTGTGACGTCTTTGTATCATTTTTTATGTTTATTTTGAGCTATTTTAGGCTATTTTGAATTTTGATAATTTATTGAAAAATTAAGAAAAGGAAACGCGCCCTGGAGGAGTCGAACCCCCAACCTTCTGATCCGTAGTCAGATGCTCTATCCAGTTGAGCTAAGGGCGCATGTTCAAGCAGATGCAAATATATAGTTTTTTCCAATTTAGTCAAGAATAAAATTACCTCTGGAGTCACCCCATTTTTTTGGTTACTAGTATAATTTATGATTATATTTCAAAAAGTTACACTTTATTGTTTATGGAAAAACATTTTCTTCATTCTCGCAAAACGTCCAGTTTTGCTCCGAGGCAAGTTCCTCTAAAACCGCCGTCCATGTCGGTTTTATGGGAACTTGAACCCAGAAAATGTTTTTCCATAAAGACAATCAAACAAGGTTTTGAAAAAATAGAGTGACTACAGAAAAAATTTTGTATAAAATAAATTAATAAACAAGTTATTAAAGAGAAAATATAGCTCTGAGCAATTAGCCATGGCAACAACTTTTTACGTTCTTGAATCAGTTAATAACGAAAAATTTCCATACCGCCTGACTATTAGACAGGGGGATAAAACCTTATTGGCACTCAGAGTACAAGATAAATGGCCAGGACAAAAAGGTAATATTTTTTGTCTTCGTGAAGATAATAGAAAAATGGATCCACCAATTGAAGAAATAGAAAGGGTACCTGTCATATCTTTAAAAAGAATAGGCAAAAGACTTGTCGTTGTCCTTGATAGACCAATAAACAAACGATGCGATTTTTTATTTCTTAAGAAAAAGTACAAAACCAAAGATGGAGAATACGAACAAATTTTTTGGAGAACACAACAAGCATTAAAGGAAAGGAAACCAAGGGTTAAGTTAATAACCTATCACTCAGAAAACTTAAATATTCTAATAGATACTAATGAAAAATATCCATGGAAATTCTCAAATAGCAATACCGAAAAAACAAGATTACCCGTGGGTGATTATGCATTACTAAAAGATAATGAAATACTTGCTGTAGTGGAAAGAAAAACATTTGATAATCTGATTTCCGAATTTCGAAAAATGTCAGTTTTCCATCAACAGCTTGCTGAACTTTCAGCATACAAATATTCAGCTCTTGTTATTGAAGCAAACTACTCAGATTTTTTAAAAGCTGATAAATTAAAATTTTATACACCCTCTTTTGCGGTAAAAGCCATTGCTGAACTATTTGCTTTCCACCCGAATCTTCCTATAGTGTTTGCTGGTAATCGTAAACTTGCCAACGAATGGACATATAGATTTTTTGAAGCTGTAGATTCCCATGAAAATGACACTCCTCATGAAAAAATATCTGAAATAATACAAGAATATGGAACTACGCCAGTAATCAAAGGAGGAATCTATTATGAGATAAAAAAGAAAATTATGGATGACTTGCCAGAAGAATTTACATTTGAGATGATAAGTGAACTGTTTCCCGATATACCAATCGATTTTATAAAAAAAGTTATCGATGATTTAAAAAAAGAAAAACTCATTACTAAAAAAAACAGAAGAAAAAATGTTTGGAAAAAAATGTAAAAAGAATTTTGCGTTATTACATTTTTAGTTTGGAAGATTTGTAATTTTGTGTTGCCAAAATAAAAAAATTAATGGAGCTGCCTGTATCGCTGACATTCGGACAGTGATATCGTTTTTATTCGGACACCGTATCGGAAACATTCGGACACCATAGCGCTACTATTCGGACACCTTGAGTTAAGCGAAACTAACCTCTAAACTCCCCATAAAGTAAACAAAGGGGGAGTAAAAATGAAGAGGTTAGCTATGGCTATGGTAAAAGATGTTTTACGTTTAAGATTTCAAAATAAGTTATCGTATCGGGCAATTAGCCGTTCTTTAGGAGTTCCCAAATCAACGGTATTAGATTACTGTACACGTTTTCAAATAACGGGATTATCGATAGAAGAAGGGCTAAAGCTTTTGGATAATGAGCTTGAAGATAAGCTATTCCCAGAGCGTAAAGCAAAGTCAAGAAACAACCGTCCATTACCTGATTTTGCATACATAGCTGAAGAGATACGCAAAAAAGGTGTCACATGGTTACTATTATGGCAGGAATACAAAGAAAGACATCCGGAAGGTTACAACTATACTCAGTTTAAGAAATATTGCCAAGATTATATTCAAAGACTATCCCCTACAATGCGTCAGATATATTATGCTGGGGAGACGATGTTTGTTGATTATTCAGGATTAACGATGAATATGGTTGATGTAAGTACAGGAGAGGAGAAAGCAGTTCAAATATTTGTAGCAGTACTTGGAGCCTCGGGTGCGGTATTTGTTCATGCGACTCCTAATCAAAAGCAGTCTTCGTTTATATTGTCTCATACGTTGGCTTTTGAATATTTTGGAGGAGTTCCGAGACAAATAATTCCTGATAATTTAAAATCAGCAGTAATAAAGAATACTCGAGAAACCCTTGAATTGAATTCCAGCTATTTAGATATGGCAAGATATTACAATACAGTAATAATTCCAGCTAGACCTAACCATCCAAAGGATAAAGCGAAAGTGGAGCAGGCAGTTCAGGGGATACAGCGCTGGATATTAGCCAAATTGAGGAATAGGGTGTTTTACGGAGTAGAAGAGATAAATGCTGTTATAAAGCCTCTTATGGAGCAATACAATGAAAAAAAGATAAGGGGTATAGGTAAGAGTAGGTTTGAGCTGTTAGAGGAGTTAGAGCGTCAAGAATTGCTACCATTACCTAAGAAGCGTTACCAATATAGAGAGCACTTATTACGAACGGTTCATTTAGATTATCATGTGGAAGTTGCAGGTAATTATTATTCTGTTCCTTATCAATATATAAAATCAAAGGTTGATGTATGGTATTCCAACACTACCGTAGAAATATTTTTCAAAGGTAAATTAATAGCAGTTCATCCCAGGTTATTTATTAAAGGTCAAGCTTCTACTTTGGATGAACATATGCCACCTAACCACGTATTGAGTAAAGAAAGATGGAGTCCAAAAAGAATATTTTTTTGGGCATCTAAAATAGGCTTAAATACGACTAAGTTGATGAAAATGATAATGGAATCAAGGAATCACCCTGTAAATGCTTATAGAACCTGTATTGCGATATTAAAATTATCCGATGAATACTCTGCAAAGGAATTGGAATTAAGCTGTCAAAAAGCGATTTCAATAGGAGCGTTTACAGTAAAAAGCGTAAAAACTATCTTGAAGACCAAATCTTATCAGCAAAGACCGAAAAAAGATATCACCCCTTTAAATAAGCATGAGAATATAAGGGGTAAACAATACTACAAGGAAGAGAAGGAGGAAAAGTAATGGAACTTGATAATCTTTTATCACAATTAAGTTTAAAAGGGTTTAGTGCTGCACTTACCAAACAACAAGAAAACCCAGTTTACAACGAAATGCCCTTTGAAGAAAGATTAATTCAGTTACTTCAAGCCGAACTATCGGAAAGGCTGAATCGAAAGATTAAAAGAAACTTGGCTGCCGCAAAACTGAAAGAGAAGATGGCAAGGGTGGAAGATATCGATTACGGTATTCAACGGGGATTGAATAAAAGTATAATGACTTCTCTGATAGGAGGTGATTATTTGAGAAGAAAACAGAACATAATTATTACTGGGCCTACTGGTACGGGGAAGAGCTATATAGCTCAAGCACTGGCAAACAGAGCAATTCTTGATGGTTATACTGCGAGATATTACAGGGTTCCCAGATTAATGGAAGAATTAAAACTGGCAAGGTTAGAAGGTGATTATATAAAAATGCTTTCCCGTCTTGCAAGGTTTAATCTTCTCATTTTAGATGATTTTGGTATCAGTGCGTTTGAGGCTGATGAAGCTAATGATTTATTAGAAGTAATAGAGGATAGAGTTGGCGTGAATTCAACAATAGTTACTTCTCAATTACCAATTGATAACTGGTATGATTGTCTAAAGAATGCCACTGTGGCAGATGCAATACTTGACAGATTGGTACATAGCAGTCATAAGATAAAACTTAGCGGAGAAAGTGTTAGAAAACTGAAATCAGAGGAGAATATAGTTTAGTGATACTAAAAAATACCGTGAGGTTAGTTTTGCATAGAAGGGGTCTTAAAATTAGTGTCTAAAGTGTCCGAATGATAGCGATACGGGTGTCCGAATAAAGCGATACGGGCA
>NZ_VFJB01000009.1 GCF_008362905.1 Deferribacter autotrophicus | reverse complement strand
GGTAGCAAATAAACTGATAAGGCAAATATTCGGAGTGTTAAAGAGTGGAAGGCCGTATGATCCTAATTATTTGGAAAATTTAACAAGGGTTGCAAAAAATGTTTGACATTAAACACGGAACATTCTCACAAAACATCCCGTAATGTTTGCGAGGCAAGTTCCTCAAAACCGCCGTCCATGGCGGTTTTATGGGAACTTTCAGGGTGTTGCACAAATCACTTAGATAAATCGTGATGAGCATTCTAATAGATTAGATTATTTTTGAATTTTTAAAATCGGATATTTGTTTTTGTGCTACACCCTGAACCCGAAAATGTTTTTCCGTAAACCAGATATTTTAAATTCTTGAAAAAATGGGGTGACTCCAGATTTTCATTTGACTTTGACAAAAAAGAGAGATCGCATCGTCACTTTGCTCCTCGCTATGACGAAGAAGTATGCCGTCATTGCGAGGGTCGTAAGCCCCGAAGCAATCTCTTTTATGGATAAAGATTGCTTCGTCGTTTGCTGTGCAAACTCCTCGCAATGACGAAGGTTGTAGGTTTTGTCATTGCGAGCGTCAGCGAAGCAATCTCATTGTGGATAGAGATCGCATCGTCGCTTCGCTCCTCGCGATGACGGAGGTTGGAGATTTTGTCACCAGCGAGGGTCGTAGGACCCGAAGCGAGCTTTAGTATCAGTTATCATTGAAGTTTTAGTCTATTACCTTTCAAGGTTGATTTTGCATTATAGAAATCTTTGTAAGGTATGCAATATCTCCAACGGCTATTTCTAAATTACTTTTTATTATTTTTACAGTAAGGAAATCTCCATTTTTAAAGATAATTTGAGCTTCACCTACTTTCATAGTTCTTTTGTAACTATCTTCTAGAATTTGTTTGTAAATATCATATATGTCCCCAACTTTTGCAGTATTATTTCTTTCATAAATTATAGCACTATTGCCTTGCCCTGCAAATTTAATATCATCAGTTAAATAGATAATTTTTCCGCTATCTTTGCTTTGGATAGTTTTAAAGGTATCTGGTATTGTTACTTTTAATTCTTTACCCTGATCACATAAAAAGTTTTTACTAATTGGTTCAAAAGATTTATCTATTACAACAAGAGCAGTACCATCGTATTCTTTTGTTTTTATAGTACCATATCCAACTACTTTTAGAAGGTAACCGTAATCATCATATATTCCAGTATTTCTATAAATTATTATGCTATCATTTATTTTGTAATTTGAATTCGATTTTATGCGAATAATATTGCCAGTGGAAGCATAATATTTGCCTTCTTCCACAGCAATAATCTGGCAATTAGGTAACGTTTCTGATATAAACTCAAAATCATTTAATTTTATATTTTTTAAAGAGTAAGTTACCTTTACAAGAGAAGTGTCGCTTAAATCTAGTGCAGGTTTTTTATATGATGGTTTTGTAAGTTTAAAAGTGTCATCTATAGGAAGTTTTTCAAATTTACTGTCTAAAATTGGTATATGAATTTTCTGTTTTGGATAAATTAAATCAGGATTATTTATGGTAACATTGTATTTCCAAATTAATGGCCATTTGAAATTGTCATCATAAAATTTTTTAGAAATATCCCAAAGTGTATCACCTTTTTTGATAATATATTCTTCAGCAAAAAGTGGTAATGAAAATATTAAAATTAAAATAGCAAGAAAGATCTTTTTAATCATAAGGGACTCCTAGTTCACTTAATTTTTGTTTTGCAAGATTTGCTGCTCTAGTGCCAGGATAATTATTAATCAATGATTTTAGTTTATTTATTGCATTGTCTTGATCACCTATTTCTAAATATGAATAACCCAATTTTAGTATTGCATCTGGTACTTTATTCCCTTGAGGATATTTTTTTATAAGCTCTTTCAATGTATCGATACATTTTAAATAATCTTTTTGGCTGTAATAAATTTCACCAATCCAATAAAGGGCATTGTCTGAGAGGTCATCATTGGGGAATTTTTTTAAAAATTCATTAAATTTGTTTAGGCTTTCAAAATATTTACCTTTCATATAAAGTTCATAAGCGTAGGAATAAAGAGAAGTTTTATCTGTTGTATCATCTTCTATGATTATGATTTCTGAGGTGTCCTGAGTTTTAGGAATACTTGAAATAGTAGAAGGTTGTGTTTGTTGTGTTTGAGAATTAGCATTTTTCAATTTCTTTTTAAGATTTTCTAATTCATAAGAATAGTTATTTAATTCATTTTTCAGTTTTTCAATAGCATCAGAGTTTACTTTTATGTTTTCATTGTTAACATTAATTTTTCTATCGAGTTCCTGAACATTTAGTTGCAACTCAGCTATGGATTTTTGAAGAGTTATTATGTCTTCATTGATATTGGATATAGATTTTTTTATTATTTCATTGTTTTGAGCACATGCAAATGTTAGAGCAACTACAGGAATTAAGAACATTGATTTTTTAATTTTCATACGGCCCCCTCTTTTATTAAGTATTCATCTATTGTATTGATTAATATTCCTAAATCAGGTTTTCCTATAAAGTTATTTGCTCCAATGCTGAGAACTTTCCTTTCATTTTCTTCACTTGCCAGAGAAGAAAAAACAATAATAGGTAGATTTTTTATTTTCATTTTTTCTCTGATAGTCTTAATGATAAAAGTACCATCAGCCTCTGGCATTTCAAGGTCTGTAATGATTAAATCAGGTAATCTTTTTCTAATTTCATTTAGTAAGTTATTCCCATTTTCAAAATCGATGACATTGTAACCAGCTTCAATCAAAGAGTTTTTTAAAAGTCTTCTTATAACGAGAGAATCTTCTGCAAGAAAGACTGTTTTTTTATTACGTAAATTATAATTTGATCGATCAATTTCTATGTGCTCCATCTTTGTATTTGGATTAATTTCAGCTGCTATTTTTTCAAAATCCAATAATTGAATAAGTCTATTATCGATCTGTATTACTCCTAAAACAGAATCAGCAAGTCTAAAGTCTGCTATGGTTGAATAATCTTTAATGTCAGCCCAGGTGACACGATGAATTCTGTTCATATTATCAACTACAAATCCGTTGTATTGGTGATTGAAGTAAGTAATTATTACTTTTGCTTTTTTAGGGTCGAAATCTTGTTTTAAATTTAGCCAATGCGCTAGGTTAATTATAGGGATTACCTTATTTCTTATATTAGCTGTACCTATCACTGAGGGGTGAGCATTTGGAAGTTTTATCACTTCAGGATATCTGATAATTTCACGCACTTTTGCAACATTAATTCCAAAATAATAATTTTTATCAGCTTCAATGATAAATTCCACAACTTCAAATTCGTTTGTTCCAACTTCTAATAAAATGTCATGGTCTAATGCCATATCTCCACCTTAAAGTTGTTCCACTAAATTATGTTAGCACAACATATTTGCATATTCAAGTTTAATAACTTGACAAATAATGAAAAGTTAATTATAAAATCTAACCTACGCCGGAGTGGTGGAACTGGTAGACGCGCTGGACTCAAAATCCAGTGGGAGCTAATCCCGTGGGGGTTCGAGTCCCCCCTCCGGCATTTTGATTAGTTGTTAAATATCAACTAGTTGCGAAAACAAGTTTCTACCTATAGTTTGAATAGAGTTTTTCATGATACATTTTGTGATACACTTAAAATAAAAGTTGAAAAAAATCTATCTTGTCTTGATAGATGCTAATACAAAACTGGATTCCTACCTTCTATTTTTGCAAATAATTTACCTTTGAGGCTTTTATTTACTATTCATTTGAGTGTAAGGTGGGGCAGAATTATAATGTAAGCTTGGGCAGTTATAACGTAAGCTTGGGCAAATTATGGGACTATGCGGGGCTAATTTGGACTATCTGGGATGTCAAAAAAAAATCTGAAATTTGACATTGCTTACATAATAGACAATATGCTATACTTGTCTAGGGATTTATCTATAAAAAACGATTTCATTAAGCAGCATTTTTGTTGTTGCAAGAGAGTTGCAGTGTTTCATATAGCCGAGAAAACTCATGACGCGAGGACGGATGTAATCAAGGTCGATTTTGCCTGAAGCATAAGCTTTTTGTATCCACTTCATTTTCTTTCGGAATTTTTTGACATTTCTCTTTCTCGGTAAAATATGTGTAGCCCATGTGCGATAACCGGCAAAATCGACGCCTCTGTGTACCGGAAAAACATTAGTCTTCGGGTTAAGGCGCAACTTCAGTCTGAGCAAAAAGTCTTTTATCTTATCAAGAAGTCCCCAGAGACACTTCTTTGCGCTACCAAGAATGACGAAATCGTCCATGTAGCGCACATAAAATTTCACTCCGAACCCATCCTTGAGATAATGATCAAGCTGGTCGAGATATACATTTGCAAAAAGTTGCGAAGTCAGGGCTCCTACTGGGATACCCTGTTCATCATATCCGAAGTCGGAAATAACCTTTTCGCACAGCCATAAGACATTTTCATCCCTGATGGTTCTTTTTAAAATATCCAGCAAAATTTGATGATTTACGGATGGAAAATAACTGGAGATATCAGCTTTTAAAACATAAACCTTCGGCCAGTTTCTTTTTGCTATTCTAAGGAATGATTGCAGCCTCAAAGTTGCTGCGTGAATCCCTTTATCTTTTCTGCAGGCATAACTATCGTAAATAAATTTCTTTTCAAAAAGCGGTTCAATAACCCTGACAATCGCATGGTGAACCACTCTATCTTCAAAAGGCGGAGCCGATATAAGCCTTTTCTTGGGGTCGTGCACATAGAAAGTGCGATGTTTGCCGGGAGTCCAAGACTTCCATATCAGATGATTTTGTATATTTATGAGGTTTTCCTCAAGATTATAACCAAATTGTAACACTTCGTTTCTGTATCTTTTACCTCTTCTTGCTTCTTTATATGCCGCAAAAAGATTTTCAAAAGAGACAATTTCTTCCCACAAACCATTCACACTTTTTGGCAATTTTTCCTCCTTAAAATCAGTTTTGGCGAGGTCAGGCCACTTTCGCTGATTTTGTCAGCTACTTGCCGCCTGCCTCTGTATATCTTTTCCCTCTGCAGAGGGAAGGAGCAGGCTCCCTTTTCTTTCGCACTGACCAGACAGCCGTAACTATCTGGCATCTGGCGTGAAAGGAAAGCGGGGCGGCAGCCGATGTTCCAGTACGAGTTCGACCGGGGATTGTTCAGGTTGAGCGCAGCGAGGCCGGCATTCGCCGCATTGCCCCAGTTGCCGCCACGTAGAGGTTATGCGAGCCTGCCCCTATTTGTTTGCATACTTTAGCCAACCTCCTATCATTCTTCCTATTTCAATAAGCTTTTCCGAGAAAATTTCGTATTTTTTAATAGGTATAATTTTTAATTCGTAAGCAACTCTGATGAGTGCAAGCAAAACTTTTACCTCGCTATCAAGTTCAAGCAAATAGGGCTTTTTATTTTTAGCCGCATTAGCTTTTATTATCAACTTTAAGCCTTTCCATATAGCCTCTCTAATTTCCGCACCGAGCGTAAATCTTTCACTTTTTGGGATATGACGCAAAACTATATAAGCATATCCAGCCACATCTTCCCATTTTTGCAGTATTTTCAATTTACTCGCACTTACACCCATCAGATTATCAGCCTCTCAGATTTCAGATTTTCATAAAACAAAAGCGGGGCGGCAGCCGATGTCCCAGCACGAGCTCGACCGGGGATCGTTCAGGCTGAGCGCAGCGAGGCCGGCAAGCGCCGCATAGCCCCAGTTGCCGCCACGTAGAGGGATTCTTTCGCCGTAATTTCTGACCCAAAAAGCTCCTTTAGCTCCAGAGAAGATAGCTAGTTGAGAAGTAGCTGTACCGTCATATTTGGATGGAGCTACGCACAATTGCTTCAAAATCAAAGGCGGATCCCAGGAAGTTTTTATGCTGAGCGTATTCCAGACTGAATCATAATTGTAGTCGAAATATCCGCTATCTCCAGTCGGGCCGGCGTAATTCGTCACAGAATCACTCAGAATCGGTTCACCTAAATCGCTGGTGCCTATCCCATCTCCGGCGACAGGGCTGTCAAAATACGCATTTTGTGCCGGCCAGCTTGCCTCATCCATATCAAAGTCATTTGATAATGGAGTATATATTCTACCATCCACTATTTTAAACAGATGAGTCCATTCCCAGATATTTCCAACCAAATCTGCAACACCGGAAAATGTGTCGTCATGTCTCCACTTTACGGGGCCTGAACCAGCAATAGTTCTACCTGTACCTATAGTGGAACCGGGTGTGCCATTATCTACTCTTGCAGCCGTTTCAAAAGTAGCTTCATGACTTCTGCCCCAATTTGTATTTCCGCGTGGCTGAAAACCATTTTTGAGACACCACAACATCACGGCTGCCCATTCGTGCATTGTCATTAAGTGCCAGCCGGCGCCTTTGCTTTTGCAATACGAAACAGCCTGGTCGTACGTCATGTAAACAGAGGGGTCAACTCCAGGTAAAGAGCAGGCTCTTCCATCAACAACCTTTGCCTGATATTGGCCTATCCAGATCTCACTTTTCTCTTGCCCATTCACGATAAATGCTGGATGAGGGCCTGAGCCTAAATCAGGGTCTATATCTTCCAAGTTAAATTTAGGGATCCTTACCATATAGCTCGGGTACCCTTTGTCATCATACATGACGGTAACTTTGCCCCCTGTTGCTGCTTCAACAGAAGCTCTGAGAGAATCTTTTGTAAAGATAACAGGCATTTTATACCTCCTCTAAAATCGTATTGTTTTTAGGTTTTATATGTTTTTGCCAGATTACAATGCGAACTTTTTCTATATTCAGCGGCTTTAGCACCTTTTCATAGATTGGTGCGCCATTTTCATCAGTTTTTCCGGTATCTATAAGGTCGTATTCGTTTGGCGGGATAATAATGTTTGCCAGAAAATTTCCTGCATCATCAAAAATATTGATTTCGTTTTCCGTATCTTTTCTGAGTTCATCAAGATTAAACAACTGACCGTCTATCGTCAGGACATTGCCATCAAGATTAAAATCGCAATAAGGCGGGTTGCCTTTATACTCGATTTTCACAATTCACCTCCTAAAGGTCTAATTTTCTCAGTGTCCACTTTATGTGTATATTGTCAGCACTGCCGTTGTAGTATATAGAGAAGCCGTTCGCTGCTTTTGCGCCAACATAAACATAGCCAAGCTGGAATCCACATCCGGAAAAACTTACAAGTTCAATATCTATTTGATACTCAGAATCAACAACAGGAGTTTCAAGTGGCACATACACGGTGGGCGACGCACTCATATAGAGCGGATAGTTCGGCTCTTTTCTTCTGATATCGGCAAAAGTCACTGAGGTAAGGTAAGGGTCGTTTGATTCGGTATTTCCAGCGGGCACAGTGACTTTATATAAAGGGATTCCACCTTCCGGTATTTCTTCATCGAGCAGAGTACACGCAACATCTATTTTGCCAACATCGTTTAAATAAGCATAAAGATAGCAATATTTAGCAGTTGTGTCAGGGTTTGACGGAATGTTTGCTGTGTTTGCCAGCTCGTCAACAGGTAGGACTCTACCTTCAAGGAAAACCTGTCCGCTTGTAATATTTACGTTCCTTGTGGCAGTAGTTGATTTGCTAACATCCAGACCGTTTATAATACCACGATTATAAATAACAATCTCTCCTGTCTGAAATCGGATGTTCAGTGTTTTTTCTATTTCTCTATTTGCAAGCGCAGCTTGAGAAAGCGCTTCAAGCAAAACTCCATCACGCTCATTGATGAAACTTGCAAATTGAGCGTCAGTGATGTATGGCTGTTCCTTAAAGATAGGTGTTGAAGCATCACCAGCAATTGGCACTTTAAAAACAAATGTTCCGCCAACGCCGCTGATCTTCTGGAATTTTGCACTTGATGCAAGAGCAACAAGCGTTTTTGCGCCAGAGCCTGGATCTACATACAAAAGCCCTATTGCAGAAACCCATTTCGTAGAGTTGTATTCATACGGAATTGGGCATTCAAACGTGAGAACACCGTTGTCGTCAAAATACGCCTGAGAAACATCAAATTCGCCCACAAGATAAGATGAAAGACTTAAGGTCGTAGCGGTTTCGCTGATCGGCACGCTTTTATCAGAGGAATCTGTGCCATACAGCGCAAATTTTTTCACATTTTCACGCAAATTTGAGCTTAAAACGCTTAAACCAGCGTCGGTTGGTAATCCTACTGTCGCCATTTATACCTCCAGGTTTATAATTGCGGTTGCGTTAGCTGTTAAAGAGAGACTTTCTCTCAATAAAAATCCGTCTTCTGTAAAATACTCCCTAAAAATACTTGCCGATCCCTCATCGTTTAACTCCAAAACGGTCACAAAATCATTCGGCATAATATCAGTGTGAACAGGCTCAAGCGGAATATCAGGCTTAAACTTTATATTTAAATCGTTTGTCGAAAATGCACCGGCATTTCGAGATTCCACAGCAGCATTAAAGCGCGCAACGCCAAAATCGGCATCGAAAACGGAGCCGTCTCTGATTTCATTCAAGATATTTTTTTGAGCTATAAATAATGACTGGGGTTCAATTTCAAGAGCCATAGAAGAGTCTATAAAGAGTTGTTTCAAAGTTTTTATTGATTTAAAATCGAATCTTACAAGCTTGCTTCTGACATTTTTGTATTCATTAATAAGATCAATCAATTTTGCAATGGGGGTGTCATCCGAAATTTCTCCGGATAGAGACACTGAGAATGTATAAGGCGCATCACCGGTCTCAAACCATTCCTTAACTTCGCCATCAAGTCCAACAATCTCCAGAACCTTTTTTATCGCCCATTTTGTGCCTTTATGACGATGGGCTAGAATAGCGTTTTTAACAAAGTTTCTCTTTTCAGAAATAGACTCAGCTATATCGTAACCTTCAATATGAAATTGATATGCAAGCAGATCGATAATATTTTCCGGGAGTTCGTCAATTTTTGGATAAATTAGCGCAATAGAAATCTGCCGCAATAAACCATTTAGTTCTTCCTCGATTGCATCTAAAAGCGGAGAGACATTTTCATCTTCAAGAAGGTTGAAAGGGATTACCTCTTTAATCATCTACCAGACCACCATAAGTGATTAAAACGTTAGCCGCAGAAGCAACCTGATCTTCTAAGATTTCAGTAAAAGTGGGTGACTTTAGCTGAATGCGATAAACACCGTCTATCTGTTTGAGTCTTCCAATCAACTCTTCTGGCAAAATATCACGGCCGATTTTGGTCTTCTGATAAGCAATGAAGTCATTTACCGCCTGCTCAACCTGCGATTTTATAATTGGTACAAGAGTAGAAAAATCTTTATGAATATAATATGTCAAATCTATATTATAACTAACGACAATTGGAGCTTCAACGATCACCTGATCAGTTAAAGGGCGAACGGTTTCGCTGTTTAAATAGTTTTGGACAATCTGAATCAGGTCAGAATTTGGCAGCGCACCATCTTTCATTAAAAATACTATTTTTACCACTCCTGCAGAAGGGCTGAGAACAGATACATCTTCGATTTCAGAATGGGCTGATTTTGTATGAAAAATGTATGCCCCTTTGCTTCCTGCATTTGAAAAGCTTTCAGGGGCAAGACGTATTCGCTCTCTCAAGTGTTCATCGCTCTCGATATTAGAACCTCCATAGCTGACTGAAACATTCTGAACGGAATCGACATAAGGAATAATATCGACAATTTGGTTTATCTGCCCTGGCAAAAAGCCATTACCTACCGCGCCAGCAGTCTGGCATTTTGCCTGCACATCAACGCTAAGTTGACCTGCTATAATCTTTGCTTCTTCCATTGTTTCAAAAAAGATTTTATTGTCAGGAGTAACCCTTGTGCCCTGAGGTATTAGAACATCAAAAGCAAGGGGTTCGCTTACGAAAAACCTTAGAGTCGTGATTGCGTTTGTAGCTCCAGTTCTTTTTACTCCAAGAAGCTCTCCAAGCTTATCTAAATACTCTCCTTTTGCGTATGCAAGAAGGTTTTGTTTGCCGGTATAGTTGATATCGTTTTTTAGAATAGCTACCACATAAGCGACTGTCTCAAGAATAAGACGGACAGGATCAGCCGGATAAAGCTTTTTGCCCGAAATAGTCTCATAAGCCTGCAAAATCTCCGCTTCAATTTTGGATGTATCGACATTCACAAAATCCATGTCACTAAACTATTTTGTTAGCATCTGATTTTCCAATAAAGGTGTGAAAAGACCTAAGGCCTTTTTAGATGAGGATGAAGTTTAAAGTATTCTACCTGGAGATAATCAGGTAAAAGTTCTGGGGGGTAAGTGCCATTCTGTATTTTATCTAAATGCCACCACCATTTTTCTAAAGGATCATCATCAACATATTTTCTATTAACCTCTGCCGTGTATTTTTTCAAGCCTCTAATTATTTGCTTATCAAGTTCTATCAATTCATCAGTTAGCCTATATTTTGACAATTCATCTCTTGTTTCAAGGGCAATGTAGCTTTCATAGTAATTATACACTGCAGGGCTACCTTCTGGCCAGCTCAAATATGCGTCAAGTTCTTCTAATAAATCTTGATAATCGCTTTTCTCGCTTTTTTCAGCCATTTTTCATCCTTAATTTTATACATACTACTGATCGACATATTATCATCAGATGTTATTACCATTATATCTTTATCAAAAAATGCGAAATAATACTTATTATCATTCCCTATTTCCACATATACCCTTTGTGGGTTCTTTATAATATTATAAGCCAGTCGCTCATATTCTTCAATAGTTTGAATATTAGGAAATTCCTTTTGAAGAATCACATGTTTTTCAAATTTTTTAGTTATATATTTACCAAGCATACTATCAAGATGTTTTTTCTTAGGCTCAGCAGGTGGTCTTGCCCACACATCACCAAGATGCGCTTTTACTTTATTATGAATTTCATCGTTTGAAAGATTGCTAAACATTTCTTCAAGCTCAAACTGTTCTGAAGTGAACGACACACCATTAGGCCTGATGACTTCATATTTTACAGGAGCACTCTCAAACTCTGCCGCTACGGTGCACCTGCAAAGAGGATGCATGGGCGGTGTCTTTAAAGGAAAATCAGAAGTTTTACCTTTATAATAATCTGTTATGATTGGCCTGATGTTTGGCAAATCTTCAGGCCTTGAGTTTATCACCATATCAACCTGTTCTTTTGCCGCCTTTGTCTCAATGATCCTGCCATCCATACTGCGGCAGGCGAGGCAGGTTAGTCTGTCATTTGTAGCATCCCATCTAAACCGCTCAACACCTGCCTCGACAAAAGAGTTGATATGCGCAAAATTTCGCACTGTATTCATTGTGGTATCAATTATCTGTCTTGCCTTTAACTCGCTTTTTTCTGATAAATAATCACCAAATTTAGTCAAAAATTCAACTATCCCTTTCTGGCCTTTACCAATAGGATTGCCGCTTTTTAGATAATATTTATTCATCCAGGACAATGCCTCTTTTTTTACTCTGGAATCTGCATGAAAAAACCTTCCAAGATAATAGTCATTTAAGCTATTTATAAACGTAATCGTTTGCTCGTCAGGTTGTCTAAAACTATATCCTATATCAAGAGATTTTGACTTATCTTTTTTCTCTTTTTCATAAAATTTCTGAAATACTTTAAGCAACTCACCTTTTGTTTTGTCATCAAGAGCTGTCTTTTCTTCAATTTTATATAGCAGATACTTAGCAAGTTCATCAAAAACAACAAAATTTTTATAAAAACGCAAAACTTCTCTTAAAGCTTCATCTTTTTTTTCATTAAAAAAGCGTGTAAAGACTTTAACAAGTTCTCTTAAAGTGCGGTCGTAGCTCACTCTACGCTCACCTCATCAGGGTCAAGGCCAAGTTCACGCCTTGCCTCATCCTTTGTTATAATTTCAGCCTCTACCAGAGCTTTTAGCTTTTCTGCTCTCAATTTTTGAGCGTTTGCATCCTTTTCCGGGGAAAGAACTGGTGGTTTTGTAAATTCGATTTCCACATCATCACTTATTCCATTTAAAAGCAAATGTAACTTTACACCATAACTCAGACACTCTTCTACTGCCTGTTGAATATTCCTGAGCTGTCTTACAAACTGTTCATAAGCAATATATGCCCAGGTCTCGGTGGAGCCGGTAGTTCTACCCAAAAGCGAGGGTTGCATTTTTGCGCTTGAAACCACCCATTGCTCTATAAGCTCCGTAATGTCTTTGCCTATGCTTGAAGATGGGATCTCTTTAAAATTGACCTTTGACGCATCGGTATGCAGCACAAGCCCTTTTTGAATCATCTCCTGAATCGCTGCTGCTTCCTCAGAAAGCCACCTTCTGATTCTTTTGTAATATTCCGTATCGGTTTCACCTGCCACCTTTTGTGGCGGTTTGACCTCAATATCCACAAACCCTATCATTCCTGTTTTTGCCGCCATATTTGCTATTTCGTCAAAAAGCTCATCTTGGATACCTGAAATAGTGAAAACTGATATAAAAGGTGGAATACCATAAGGAGAGCCATCAAGAGTAAGTAGCGGAATATATTGGTAAGTATACTCGTTGAGTTTTATTGGTTGTTTTGGCGGTAAATGTTGATAGGGCTCAAATTTATCTTCTTCTTCGTTGTAAACAAACCGTATTGTCCAGACAGGCACCCTTTTAACATCTCTAATGCCTGACAAATCCTCTTTAATAATCCATTCAACCGAAATCGCACCATAAAGGATTATTTGATTAAACAGCTGCGTTTTTAGTTTTTTAATTTGCAACTCATCAAAAAAGCTTAAAACAGCCTCTCTGACTTTATCGTCAGCCTTTATTTTTATGTCTGTATTTGCAAGGTCTAAAAATACCTGATGCGCATGTGCAAGATCAGGATTAGTCATAATTAGACGCTCTAAATCAAGAAGGTATTCATAAGGAAATCGTGGTTGTATAAGCTTTGATTCTACGCTGCTTGTTTTTGGCAAATATACAGAAATTGGCTCAATAGATGTTCTTTTTGCGTCTTTTTTACTGATTTTATTTAAAATATCCTGTAAGAATCCCATCTCTTTTCACCTCTTGAAAGTTTTGAGTTACCAAAAACAGGCGTTACATAGACACTATTATCATCAACACCGCTTGCTTTTACCGCTAATGCGAGTGCCCAAAATCTGTCTGCGTGCCCCAGATCGGTACTGTCAGCACTTAATTTGATATTACCAGAAGGGGTAATTTCTTTTTTGATAGAATGTAAATCTTCTCTCAAATCTCTTTCAGGGAAAATGCGTATTTTCCTGTCTTCAAAGACAGATTTTAGTCTGCTTGCAAGCTCTTCTTTTGTTCGCTGGGTAAAATAAACCGGCAGCACCTTCATCTCGCCCCATCTCTTTTGAAGCTGCTCAGCAAGCATCATGCCGATACCGGTTTCATCTATGGCCAGCCTTCTGGCATAGTGGGCGTAATGATCTATAATATTGAACTGTTCTTCAAATGGTACTTTCTTTAAGATTTCAAGATGTCTCAAATATAGAATTTCACCGAGCATCTCTACGATACTGATAACAGTTAAATCTTTTCTTCTTCCCACATCTATACCCAAAAAGATATCGCCTTTTAGTTCTCTTACATCACTTATCTTGCAATCTGATTCGCAGGACTGTATCAGCTCATAGCTCAGCAAAGTTTCATTTTCATCAGCAAATTCACATAAATATTCCGTCTTCCAGGTATCCTCATCAGGACACCCGCGCCTGAGCGCCTCAATATCAACATCAAGCCCCTGACAGGCTGCATCAAAAATTGTCAGTTTCATCCTGAAATAAAACGGATCTTCTCCTGCAATATTCCATAAATGATAAAAGATATCGTTTTTGCCACGAGGTGTTGAGATAGCAATCAGCTTATATTCTTTCTTCCTGGTAATTGTCGGGAATATAGCCTGAAGAACAGCTCTACCATCTTTAAAAAATGCAGCCTCTTCTAAAATAACATCACCAGAAAAACCTCTCACGCCATCAGGGTTCGCAGGCAAGCCAATTATCCTGCTTCCATTAGGCAGCACCACCTCAAGCTGGTTTATTTTCAAATCGTCAAACATCTTTTCATTAACCTGTGCGCCAGCAATTTTAAAAGCCTGGACATGTGTTTTAACCTTATCGATTAAGTTTTTTGACTGTCTTTCGGTAGGCGAAATTATTAAAATTGTGTGGTTTTTGAGCTCAAGGGCTCTTAAAACTGCCCATAAGGAGATGAGAAAACTTTTGCCGGTCTGCCTACTCCAGAGCAATACTGAGTATTTGTGAGCGTTGAGCTTTTCAAACGCATATTTTTGATAAGGCAACAGAATGCCATTTTTAGGAAATCCCGTAGAGTTCATTCTTCAGTATATTTATAAATTCTTTATCAATATTTCTCTTTTCAGCTTCAGCTTCAATCTTTTTTACCTTAGATTCTAACTCTTCTCTGTATCTTTGAATTTTCTCAATTGAAGATGCGAGCCTGTTCATTGCCATCACCAGCTTATCTGGCTCATCAAACTCCATATTTTCAATACTTCTAACAAACTGGAAGATCTTATTTGTCAGCATTGTCAAAATAGCTTCCATTGTGTATGAGGCAGGAGTTTTTCTAAGTTCTTCAATCAAAGCTTTTGTCTCTTCTGCGGTTTTTTTATATTCTTCTGCAAGCTCAGCATAGCTTTTTATGGTGCGGTGTATTGAAGATTTTGAAATATCAAAACCTTCGCTTCTCAAAATGCTTTCAATTTCACGCACGCCCTTCTTCTCGGTATCATACATATAAACAATACGCTGTACAAGGTCATACATTTTAGCTTTACTGCGAGGTGGCATTATTCTTCCTCTATCAATATTGTTTCATCGTGAAAATTGCCCTCTATAAGATCAACTCCGGCTGGACGTATTTTGTATAGTTTTATAGTTTTTCTCTTATGTACAGGATGAGGAATATTTTTTGATTCGATATAGCCTTTATCTACGAGATATTGAAGGCTTTTTTTGATTTGAGATTCCCTAAAATACTGATAAAAGACAGAGATGATAGTTATCTCCTCTGTTTCTTCAGGATAAACCTTGTAAAGAAAATCAAGTAATTGCCCTCTTAAAGTCTTAGAAGTCATAAGCTAACCTCTTGAAATTATTAAATCTTTTAGCTGATCTACTTTGTCTTCAACTCTATTTATCTCTGCTCGCCAACCAGAAAAATCTCTATAAAACTCACTCCGTTTTAAAGTCTCCTTTTCAAGCTCATTTACCCTTTTTGTTATATCTTTGGAAACACATGTATCTTTAGAGACATAGTTCTGTTTAATCTCCTTTATCTCTTTCGTCATTGATTGTATGCTTCTATCAAGCCTTAAGAACATGTAGAGCAAAAAAGCACCTACTGCCATGTATCCTCCGCCTGTTAGCAATTCAAGAATCTTTATTTCCATTTAGTTATCCTTTAAGGATTTTAATAACTTTTTCGACGCTACGGCCACCGAAATAAAAAGTGTAAACCCATGCTAACAGGCTTTTAAAGGTGTTTATCATTTCCATTTCATATTTATTTTGAGAAGACATAAAGAACGCCACCACAAACATTCCTGTTAAAAATATAAGTATTAACGGTCTTACGTTTTTCGACAGCCATGAGTCGCTTGCCATATCAACTTTTGCAAGCTCCCTTGCACTTTGTCTATCTTCAAGCTCCCATTTTTCTATATTTTGTTCAAGCTTGAGTTTTTCTATTGCAAGCTCTTCTAATTTCAATTTGGCTTCCGGTGTTTCGATTATCTTTTCCACAGCATTAGCAAGTTCAGGAGACTTCTCTTTCAACAATCCTTTCACTGCAGATATAGCAGCAGGTAAAAGTGTAGCTAATATGGGCATTTCTCACCTCACTTCTTTTTCTTATAGTAAGTCCAGACTACTCCTGATGGTTTTTCAGGATCATTGTCAACATGAACAAAATCTTCCCCAATCCCAATTCTTCTAAAACCGGCCATGATGAGTCCAAAAACAATCTTGAATCTATCGGCACTGTTTCTAGTCGCAATATCAGCAGCATAGCCTTTTATATGAGATGAATTTGGTGTGCCACCAACATTTCTGTTGTGCTTCTCGCATCTATAGCCGCTTGTAATCACAAAAGGCACGTCAGCTAGATCTCTTGCTTTATCAAGCATACTTAAAAATTCTTCTTTCATCAGAACTTTTCCGCAATGCTTACATTTGAACTCATCAAGACTAAAGTGTTCAAGCTGCATAGTGCACTCCTTGCAGGTTTAGTAAAAAAGATAATGAGTTATTGGCTGGTGTTCCAATAAAGATGTGACCGGAGACTGTTAAAGGGAAATAACCTCTATTTTTAATTTAATTTTACAAACACCATCTAAGACCAATTCATCAGGATAAATGGACACTTCACGCACTTTTACTCTTGGCTCATACTTTTCAACCTGTTGCACCACTTCCATTTTTAATTTTTGCAAAAAACGGGTGTTTGGCAAATCTACTACACTCCAACTAAGACCAAAATCTCTATCAAGCGGCACAGAGCCTTTTCTCGTGTTTAAAATCATTCTGACATTTTGCGCTATTTCGTCAATGCCACTTACACCAAAACTGATTGGAGCAGATTCGTTTGTCAACTCAACCACCATTATACATACTCCAGCAATCTCACTTTTACGCCCATATCTATCAAATTACCCTTATTGTCTGTTATTTTGTAAGTTTCCTCGACCTCCTCAATCACAAATCGCCCTATAACATTATCGCCCACCATCAAGGTCAAAGGCTCTTTTTTTCTTGCTTCATCAAGCAGCTTTTTAGATTCCATCAAAGGGTCTATACCTGAATAAAAATAAAATCTCATTTCAAACTCTATTTCCTCAAGGTTCTCCCGTAAATACTGAACCTTTGGTTTTTGGAAAGTGGTTATTCTTGCATAATCAAACCTGTGTTTTCTGATAAAACTGCCTTTATTAGGCGTCTTATGAACTTCAAAAATGATACTTCCAAGCGAACCCCACACCATAACTTACACCTGCTGAACTGGAGGTTTCGACGCGTCGCCGTTCTGGTGAGTATGCTCATTATATACTTTTCTTAAATCGCTTAATGACCCGCTTACACCATCTAAATCTCTGATTTGCTGACTTGCCTGAATGTTCCCGTTTGTCTGAAGATTGCCGTTAATCACCACATTACCGTTGATTGTAATGTCTCCGTCATGAGTTGTGATTGTTGTAAAATGTGATGAGACAGCAGTAATATCAATATCGCCTTTTACTGTTGCTTTCAACAGATGCTGTTTTCTATCGTAAAAGATCTCGGTACCATCTGAAAACTTTACATAAAATTCATCATTGTTGCTAACAGGCGGAGTGTAGTTTTTATCGTAATATGCTCCCACCACAAAGCCGGTACTTGGTGCATAAGGTAGAAATACGCAGAGTACATATTCGTCAATATCCGGCATAAAATAAAACTTATCATCCTTTGTTTTTGGATGCAAAACTTCTAATTCATAAGAAACAATCTTATCATTGCCCTGAAATTCTACTCGCACCCTGTTTTTGTCAGGATACCTGTTTGTCACTTTACCTAATCTTACGATAGAGTTTTGTATTATCTCAAGTTTTCTAATACGAAATTCAAGCTCTTTTAATAACTCAAGCATTTTTTAAGCTCCACTGAAGTAATGTATCCTGAACTGTCTAATGTGTGTGTGCTTGAACTGATAATATACTTGCCGTCATAATTACCAAACCCTTCAATATTTACAGTCAAACCTGCCACAAGTCTTGTATCTCCCATCAGCTCAAGTGTAACTTTTGCGCTCAGCATATTTCTTGCCCGAAGCGCAGCTTTTGCCTTTTCTTGAGCTTGCACAAGATTATCGACAGACTCGTTTATTTTTAGAGTTTCACCCCATTTGATATTGGGATCATGAAAGGTGTAGGTTTTTAGTTTTTGCTCTTTGTGGTCAAAGTATTCCACTATCGCTTCTTTATATAAGGTATGTATCGTATCTTTAACCATGTAAGATACAATCTCATCTTTCTTAATGGTGAAAGAAGCTGGTTCATCCTCCAAATTTTTAAATTTCGAGAAAATAAGCTTTTCTTCGGCAAATTTTATAAAATAGCCGTAATCCTCAGCAATCCTGGTCAGAAATGTTGCATCAGTCTCATCAAATTGATCAATACGCTTGATATCTACATCGGGCTCTATTTTTACAAACGGCTGCAAACTGTTTTCTTTTGCTATACCACTTACGATACTGTTTAATGTTGTGTTTTCAAAAGTTCTGCGTTTCTTTGTTTTATGTAGATTGGGTGACTCATAAGGAAAAGAAGAACCTTTCAAATCGATTTTATCAGGAAAACCGCCATAAGAAATCTCATCAATTATAAAAATGCCGCAATTAAGCAGTTTACTGCTTTCATATCCAAGATAAAGCTTCAACCTATCCGCCTTCTGGGGCATCCATGATTTAAACCATCTCCCATCTCTATTCTCAAGCGATATGCTGATCTCATCAGACATCCCAGATAGATAATCAGTATAACTTATTGAATCAAATATTTCTGAGATGTCTTTTGTGATATCTTTGCCCTCATATATAAGGACAAACAGCGGTTTTCTTACCTTTTCCACGGAGCTGTAACCTCTTCGATTTTTACATCTTCAGGAAGATCAGGAATAAACACATCAAAGTTCCCATCAAAAAATATTTTATCTCTAAGCTCAGGGTTTGCTTCAAGAATATAATGCATCAACTTTTCATCCCCGTAATATCTTTTCGCCAAAATATCAAAAGTCTCACCGTATTTTGTCTTATGTACTATCATTTATTATACGCCAGCGCTTGTTTTCTTTTCAAATCATCAAAAACTTCAAAAATTATCCTTTTAACCTCAGTTTTTATCTGAGGGGCTTCTTTTTTTATAACTTCTACTGGTCTGTCAGAATTTATATTAATATTGATAGAGTTTATTGTTATGCCAGTATCTCTGATTTTATTTTCTTTAAATTCTTTTAACTCTTTTGTAGTATCTTTTTTCTCGCTCTTAGTGGCCACAAACGAATCTTTACGCAATACTCTATCTGTTTCTTTTATAGCTTTGTGCTCCAAAACTGTTTTAACACTCTCTTTTTCGGTTTTCTTTTCTGTATGAAAAAACTTTTCGATAATCTTGCCGATAAAGGTTTTATCTTTTTCCTTTTGCAGCACTTTCTCCGTCTGTTTTATCGCATTATTTTTTTCAATTATTTTTAATGTGCCATCTTTCTCTCGAGTGCTTAAAGATTTAGATACTCTATCAGCCGCAGCTTCCTGTTCTTCTCCTCCAAACAATCCCTTAATCCAGCCAAAAGGCTTTTTGACAAGATTAAAAGCTTTGCCGATGAGTTTAAACGGAGTCAAGACAACATTAACAACCGACTTGAAAACATTTTTTATTGCATTACCAATAGATGCGAAAATGTTCTTAACTGAAACCCCAAAGCCCTTAAAAAACTCTTTAACTTTTTTCCAATTCTTTATTGCAAAATAAGCTGCACCTATTGGGGTTGCCATTAAGAAAATTTTAAACACCTTTTTTATAGCACCCCCTAGCGACACAAACACGTTTTTCATAGTCTGACCGATACTCTTAAAAAACTCTTTCACTTTGCTCCAGTTTTTTATTGCAAGATAAGCTCCCGTAGCTACAGCAGCACCTACCAGGAAAATAGGGTTAGCAAGAAGCGTAGCTGCTCCAGCCCGCAAAATCCCAAACAGTTTACCAAAAGAAATTCCTGCAAACAGCGAAGATTTACCAAGCATCATCATGCCAGAGCTTAAAAATGGTATCCTAATACCAAAAGTAAGCAAACTTTTTGCACCAAGCAGTGCCTGAAGCCTCATCAAAGCCATCCCTATAGCTGCAAGCTTGCTAGCCACATAAAACATACCGAGAGTAAACACTATCGGAGATAAAACTGGAGAGACCACTTTTAAGACTGAAGTAAGCGCTCTAATACCGCCCACAAGCACATCAAGCCCAAATTTCACAAGAGGCTCAATAGGCTTATAAATCGTCAAAAACATTCCTTCCAGAGCACTTGCCACAGCCTTAAACCTGGCCACGACTGTATCATTCATCCTGCCAACCATCTTTGATGCAGAACCGGAAGCGTTTTCAACCTCATCGATATATTTACCAAGCCCACCTGTTTTTGCCTGCACAATGAGCTCTATAGCTCCAGCTGCCGGTTCTTCGCCAAATATGGCTTTTACAAACTCCATCCTTTTTGCCTCAGGCAAAAGCTCCAATCTTTCACCTATATCTTTCAAAATCTCCTGCATAGGTCTCATTTTGCCATAAGCATCTGTTGTCTGAACTCCGAGTCTTTGCAGAGCTTTTGCTGCCGCACCTGTAGGAGCAGACAATCTTGACATCATTGCCCTTAAAGTAGTCCCTGCCATACTTCCCTTGATACCAACATTATGAAGGAGCCCAAGCATCGCAGAGGTCTCTTCAATGGAGACTCCGAGAGATTTTGCAACTGGCGCCACATACTTCATCGCCTCGCCAAGAGACTCCACAGATGAGTTTGACGTGGAAATAGTTTTTGACATCACATCCACAACACGTGTAAGATCTTTTGCCTTCAAACCAAAACCAGATAAAATATCAGAGCTTATGTCAGCAGCTCTGCCAAGCTCAATATTGCCTACTGTAGCAAGGTTGAGAGTAGGGCCAACCGTCTGTAAAATCTGGTTTGTAGAAAAACCGGCCATCGCCAGATATTCCATAGCCTGCCCAACCTGACTTGAAGAATACATTGTGGTAGAGCCAAGCTGCATCGCCTTCTTTTCTAAGGCCTCAAATTTGTCTCCAGTTACATTTAAAAGCGCCCCCACTCGGGTCATCTGAAATTCAAAATCCGCACCAATTTTGACAGGCATGCTTACGGTTAGAGCAGTACCCGCCACACTTCTCCAGCTTGACACGGATTCAGAAAACTTCTTTCTCGCATCTTTAATTTTAGAGTCAAGACGCAGTTTCAAATCTGTAAGCTTATTAAGCGATCTTAAAGACTCTTTTGCACGGTTCAATGTGGGCTTAAAAGTGGAGTCAAACGCTGCGCCAATCTTTATCCCAAGAACATACTGCTTCAATCAAACACCCCTTTATAAAGCTTTATAAAGTGTCTTTCGTGCAAGTTTTACGAAAGGGGATACATCTATGTATCCCCTCCCGAAAAACTCGCAATATCGGCCATAATTTCATCGGCTGCGCCCCGCCATATTTCAAGTTCATTCAGAGTAAGTTCTTTTATCTCTGATGGCGGAAACTTGAAGACGAATGCAACCTTCCTCACTGCACTCCATATATCGCTTACCCCTTCAAAAAACCCGCATACATCTCCTGAATGCGAGCGTAATCATACATATCCATCTCTTTTAAAATGTCTTTCGGTACACCTGTTAATTTTTCAAATAGTAAAAGCTCTCTTTCTGCCTCATCAATATCAAGCTGTTGTAAATCTATCAAATCTTTCACTTTAGGCCTTCTCATCTTAACACTCTTGACATCACCCACAGGGTATTTCAGCTTATACTCTTTATCCATCAATTACCCCCTATTTGCCAAGATTTGCTCTGACATCGGCAAGGTAGTCAGTGCCATCAATCATCAGTTTGAAGTTTTCAGGGTCTATCTCATAATAAACCGTGCCGTCAATCTCAAGCTTATAAACCTGCACAGAAAACTCAATTTCCGCATCCATAGTTTTACCTTGCTCACCCTTCCCGCTTGAAGAAGACTTTGGCCAGCCGATTATGAATGCCCTTACTTGGACATACCTTGCAGTTTTATCATCAGGATTGTGCCATTGCATGCTGCCAAGAATTGAGATTGTATGAGCCGTTGGTGCTGTGAGAGACGCAAAAGCAGGTGTAACTGTATTAAATTTAAGCTTGCATGCCATCGGCTTTATACTGGCTGGATTTGGCATCTCAATCTCCCCAGCAACACCAAGCCCCTTTAAAGCCTCAGCATCAAACTCCACCTTTGGCAGTTCCGCATCAGCAATACCAACTATCTCAGAATTATCTTTATATACAGTAGCGTTTGCTAATTTTACAGGCTTTTCCATCTAAAACCTCCTTAAAGCTGTCCTACAATACTTTGAATGTAGTTCACATCATACTCTTTGTAAAAATCGATCTCTCTCAATGCTCCAGGTGGTGCCCAATAAATATGAAGTCTTGCGATACCATCTATCAGGTCAGTTGTAGGATTTTCAGATTCGAGAATTTCACATCTGCCGCCGTTAATAATTTCTCTTGCAGTCCAGCCGTCAAGCATTGTGTTTACGCTATCTCTGATTGTCTTAAGCACTCTCATATTCAGCGGCACGTCAACTTTTTGCCAGTATGTTCTGACGAGAACCTCGTTGAGATAATTAAACATTCTACGGATAGGGATTTGACATTCAACAGGGTCTGTATTGCCAGGATAAACACTTGTCCTGTCGCCCCACGAAGTAAAGCCGCCAATAAAATTGAGAACGGTCACAACACCATTACCTCTTAGAAAATTTGCTGCAGTTAGAGTTAACACTTGAGAACACCCATCTATCAGCAACCTCTGATTTGATGCTACCTGATAAGGGATCCCTTCGTTCTTGCCATCAATAAATGCCTGCTGGAAAGCAAGATGAGTTGATAGGTTATGTGCTTTACCTTCAAATGTTACGGCAGGATAGGTGAGAATAAGATTATCGTCAACTAAGTTGTTGATTGTCTTATAATTCGGTACATCTGCGTAAGCAATAGTATCAGGAATGTCAGCAATTGCCATACCTTTAAAAAGTGTTGAAACTGTTTCCATAGCTGCAGCCATTGCAATAGCCACAGATGGATCTTTTGAAAATCCCGGAGCAATTAATGTGCCAGGCACTTCTCTAAAAAGAAAAAATATGTTGTCTAAATTGGCATTTATGGCATCTATAACTGTTGTAGATGTGATATTGACCGTGTCTGTTGCATCTGCTCCAATACTCACAAAAACAACCGGCGTCACTTTGTAAAGCTTAAATGCCACATCAGCCACTTCATCAAGCGTATGCTTTGTATAATCGCCATCATATCCAAAAACCTGTTCATACTCGTCAAAGCTAAATATCAGCTTGGGCCCTATCGGGTTGTTTAGACTTGTACCAAAAGCCACCACAGGATTATTCACCCTCACAGGCGGCACAAGGCTTGTGGGAATATCAAAAGTTCTTACGCCTGCAAAATAACTCATTTATTACCTCCCTTGCTCTTTTCCTTTAAAATCGTCCTGTATTGTCTCAAAACTTTCTCAGCATCTTTTGCAAGCTCAGTTTTCCTTTTCGGATATTCAGATATTTTTACGAAAAACCTCTTAAGATTTAAATCTTTAAACTCTTCAGGGATAACAGGAACCTTTTCGTAAGTTTTACCAAAAACAAGAAGTAGTTCTGTAATGTTAGGCCCCACATATATCAGCCTATCAACCTCTCTTTTTTCTTCTTTAAGGATTTCTGCTGTAATTTCCCTACTTTCAACTTGAGCCTTTTTGGCCATAATTTCACCTCCACTAAATTACTGTCTCTATGCTAAATTCGCACATATAGGCGTAATATCCGTCATTTGCCACAAGCTGGCAGCTTTCTGCTTGCAAAACCCCTCTTGCTGTTTGCAGATTTTTCAAACTGTCAACAATTTTGAGCAAATCAGGATAAATGTTAGCTCCATCTTTTTCTTTAAAACTGCGAAAATAATAGAATACGCCGTAATTGAGTCTTGAAACAATTTCGGTATTCGGCACGCTCAAATCTTCAGTCTGATTCATACCTAAAAACACCACCCTCACAGCGGGAAACCGTAAAGGTCTGTTTCTAAGGTCGTCTCTAAAAATTACCGGAAAAATATTGTTTTCAAGGGGTGTTCCAAAAAACACTTCTTTCAGCTTTTGAACAATCGCATTATCTATATCAGAAAACATCAGCTTTCCCTCAATATTGCAGCAACTATTTTCTCAGTCTTTGCCTGCATAGATTCAAAAGCAGGTTTCATAAACGGCCTTGCTGGTATTTTGTTTGTCCCCTCCTCATGAAATAACCCGTAGAACACTGGCGTGCCCACAATGGCAAAGTCGCCTTTGTGCGCCGTGCTTATCGACTGCTTTAATGTTGTGGTTTTATGAAGTTTTTTTTCTGAAAAGCCTTGTTTTATTTTAGCGCGAAGGTAGCCTTCATTCAAATCCTGCCATCTCACATCATGCGATCTGCCTTCAGTCTTAAAAATTTCTAGCACTTCACTTCTTGCCCGCTCTGCCGCTTGCAAGATTGCCTTTCTTTTCACATCTACAAGGTCATCAAAAATGGCTCTTATTAGGTCTTCTGGTCTTTGATAAGCCATACAAGCCTCTCCACATGCTCTGCAATCTTGTTTATCGACAACATCCCTTTCCCCTCGCCAGTCAGATAGTTGAACTGCTTAGCCACTTCAATTAGCGCCAAATGCAGCAAAAGCTCTCTCTCCTCATCACTCAAGGGGACAGGGATACTGTCGATAGAAAAAAAACGCTTGAAGCGGCTAACAGCCACGTTCAAGCATCTATTAAAGTCCGATTCAGGAATATCATTCTGATAAAAGTTAAAGTAGTTTACAAACTCATCATAAGTAATCATATCTCATCTGCATAGCCTGCGTTTATAAGGATATCAGCTATACCTTTGCTGACGGATTGCTGCCCTTTCTTGAATTTAATTTTTTCACCATTAATCTTTACTGACACATCCTGCTTTACAAATATTTTCAAATTTTTTTTAGCTTTACCATTACCGCCGGTAGCGGCATTATTTTTAGGAGCATTGTTTTCAGGGGAAGCATCTTTGGCAACATTATTTTCTATTGGTTTGTCCTTAGCCATTATTCACCTCCTAAGCACTTTCAATTCTAATTAATGCATCTTCATAAAGTCTTTTTGCCACAAAATAAGCCTTCCATCCCACCGTTTTCACTCTGTTTAATTTATCAAGATTGGTGTAAGTCATAGTCACGCTTTGACCGTCAATATCCACAATGCCGTATGCGTTTTGGCCAAAGATTACCGTCTTATAAACTGTGATAGGCGTTGCTGCAGCGTTGATAAATGTAGGCATCAGAGTTGTGTCAATAAATTTTACCCCGCCAAATCTTGCTACAACACCCTTTTCAAAACTGTCCTTACTTGCCACAGAAAGCTGAATGAGCTCAGAAGAAGTGAACAGATTGTCAAGCTTATCAGGATGTATGAGACACACGTAAAAACCATCAGGCATAGGTGGAATATTCGCATTCTTCAAGATATTCACAGCTTTTCTAATATCATCCTTTGTAAGCACATCAGTGCTTAACAGTGCGTCTGCGCTTGCTTTTCCTCCGGCATAAAGCACATTTGTGCCATTTGCAATTTCATTCATACAAAGAGTATCAAGAGTGAGTCTTGCTTGATATGCGAGCAGATCTGTAGTCTCACTAAGCAAAGGCACATAGCTTGTAATGTCTGTAAATTCATCCAAATCAATGTAGTCGCCATATTCATCAACAGTTGCAGTGATCTGCTGAGTAGCTATAGCTTTGCCGGTTGAAGGTGTAGGCTGGAATGTTATTGGCGTAGTGTTTGCTGGAAGAGGCTCAAATCTTGTAAAAGTGATTTGCCTTCCAGAATTTTTTTTCAAAGAACGTCTTTGAGCAAACTGAAGTGTTACAAGGTTTGCCTTTACATAACTGAGCAGCTTTTTATCGTAAAAAGCAGGAAATAACTCAGGATTAGTTGTTCCTGTTACTGTTGGCATTAATTACCTCCTATCAAAAGTTTTTCTTCATATTTTTTCAAATCTTCATAGCTTGCTTCATCAAGATTTAATTCATCCTTTTCAGTATCATCATCAGTACCTTTAGCCGTATTTTTTAGTTTTTCTCTTGCAAGCGCTTCATATTTCCTGGCGATTGCCTGAAGTTCATCTATTTCAGCTTTGCCGATAAGTGAGAGAATAGGAGAGTCGTCACCTTCCACCACTTTAACGAACTTTTCTGCGTCCTTTATCAAGCTCTCTTCATACTTTTTGCCGATTTCTGCCATTCCTTTTAACGCCTCGATTTCCTTTTCAAGCACAGAGAGTTTTTCGGTAAGTTCTTCGATTTTCTCTTCTCTCGCGACAAGTTGTCTCTTTAATGTTTCCACTTCCTTTTCAAGAAGTGTCTTTTCTTTCGTCAAAGATTCAATATCTGGCATATCTATTACCTCCTTTTTCAAAATAGTCGCTTGATCCACAGCTGAATTTAAAACGATAGATACCTCTTGAAACTCGATATCTTTGGCACGATACATGCCGGCTTTCACCTGCTCTAATGTTCGCCTGAATCCAGCGGAAAGTTTGGTAACGATTTTGTCTTTAATAAGCTGAATTAGCTTGTCGTTGCCTTTTTTCAGGATTTTAAGCTTTGCTTTTAACTGAACAGTATCATCATCAAAAAAACTTTCAATTACCTGACCCACCACAGAATTGACATCATTTTGATGTTCGATTAAAACAGGTTTGCCTTTCAGGCCTTCTGCTGATCTTTTAAGCTCGTCAGCTTCTATTATCAGATCGCCATAATTTCTCTTGATGGTGCCGGGCACAAGCACCACAGCGTCGACATAAACATAATTCTCATCTTCTTCAAAATTGCTTAAATCCCGAGAATATAGAAGCTCCATATCTTTTGGCACAATTGCACCTCGCACGGTTTTATGCTAAAATACATTTTTGGAGAGTCGGTTACCAATAAGGATGTGAAAAAGGAGAATGCAGTATTGCCAGATGTAAATTTTTATATTATAAACGAGCGATAAAAAGTGGACAGTAAAAAATGGTTTTGTATCTTAAAAAAATTATTTTTAAAATTGACTTAATAAGAAGAAATTTTAATATTTTAGACAATAAATCCCATATTTTTAACATGGCTTTTAATGAATATGGATTTAATGGCATCAGGCTGATAGATAAAATTGAACCAATAGAAATTTTAAACAACGAACCATTCGTTAAAATACTTTTTGGAACAGGCTATATAGCTTTTGCGATTGAAGATACTAATGTTGATATTGAAAACCACTACAGCAATGTCTTTGCCCTTTTAAAAAAGGGCATCGATTGGTATAAATACAAATTTAAAAATAATACAAGCAGAATAGGCTGCAGATTTATTTTTAGTGTAGAAGAAATTGAAAACTACGAAAAATTATTAACAAGGTTTTTTTCTTTAGCTAACATTTTCAAATCAAATTTACAATATAAAGACGAGACCGATTTTCTTTTTCGTCTCGAATCTGCTAAACTTCCTCAATTATCGACCTTTCAAAAAGAGCCATCGGTAAATTTAAGTTTTGGACCGGGTAGTGAAAAAGATCATTCTAAATTTTTCGAATCTCCAGTAGAAAAAATCAAACTAAGCGAAGGTTTTTTATTCGATATCGATTTTTTCTGGAAATTTCACAATGACGATCCATATCCCTTTATTACAATAAAACCGAAGGAAATTATTTTAGAAAATTATAGAATTGCCGATAAAATTATTACTAATACTCTGGAGAATAGTAATGAAAACAACGATAGCCCCTTATCAAACGAGTGATAAAAAAACAGAAAGTTTTACTTTCAATTATACTGAATTAGAATCAAAAGATTATTTTGCTACAGATTCTTTTACTTCATTACCTGACTTGCAAAACGAATCTGTATTAAATGATTCGTTAAAGGAACCTGTTAAAAAACAGATAATCAAAAAACAATCTATTGAAAAAGTAGATATACACAACAAAGATGAAATTCTGGCTGTAATCACCAACAAAAGCGAACAGATTAACAAATATGTTGCTGCTGATAAATATGATCTGGCTGCAAAAAAATCCAAAGAATTAAGTGAATTTGCTGCAAATCTAATTGAGCTATACAAACACAAAGATATCCAGTTTGCAAACACATTGAAGCAAGTCTATGTTTATTGGCAATTTGCAGCTCGCCAATATAAATCATTAAGTGTTATACAAAAATATAAATAGTGCTTAAATATGAGCGGAGAGATTAACTCTGTAATAACAACATTTAACAATACAATCACTACATTAAAATTATTATACGATCTAATAAAAGAACTTAAATCAACTATCAGATTAAACAAAAAAAACAAGCTTGATGATTTGGAAAAAGATTTTAAAAAAGTTTTGCGAGAGTTATCAAAATCCGAAAAAATAATCAAATTCTATATTGAAATCATACCAAAAATAGAAATAGCAGCAGCTTTTGCCGACAAAATTCACGAAATTATAACATTTATAAACACACAAAACCCTACTAATGAGAACTTTTGGATTATTCAAGTATTTTTAAATAACATTAAAGAAAATACATTGAAAATAGACAGTATCTATATTGACTCTAATATCAAAGACGACGAACTTTTCCAGTCTATCCATCAACTGGTTCAAGAAATTAAAAGATTAAGAGCAGACATGCAAGCGTCTATCACAAATAAAAATATTGAAAATATTGCTTATGTATCAAAGTCGTTATCGGATAAACTTTCAGAACTAAAAGAAGTTTTCACCATTTCAGCAAACCGCTTTGCTGAGATATTCAGAGAATTAGAACTACGTTAGTGACTTTAACTAACTGTTTTTGTCTTTTTGCTAATTCTCTCTTTAAAATAGAAGCTAAAAAATCTGCCATTTCATCTCTCCTTTCACTATCTTCACCTCAGCGCATCATAGATGATCCTCAACCTATCTTTCACGGCACAATTGCATTGTTTCTTTTCGCACTCACCCAAAAGTCTTTTTATCTCCTCACTCTTACGCTTCATTTTAAAAATCATCTCCGTTGTCGTATTCTCCCTGATGTACTCCACCAGAGCATCATACGAAACCTTAACCCTTCCCATCTTTTCGCCTCTTAGTTTTACAGCTCTGAGCTTCCCTTCATCGATATAGCGATATACACTCATTCTACTTATGCCAAAAAGCTCTGCCACTTCTTCCACAGAATAAAACTTCACAACCTCCTCCTTTTCAAAGCACTATTGATTAGTTTTTTAACCTGCTCAGAGGTGGGCATGTTTTTCTCTTCCTCCTCAATCCTGTTCCAACCGCTACGCCTCATCCTTTCTCTCTCTTCTTCAAGCCTCTTATCTTCCTCTTCGGCTATTTCGTAAACTATCACCCGCAGGTAGTTGTGATTTTTAAGAGGGAGTCTTTTTGGTGGAGAGTCTATCATTTTATCTAGAGCGTTTATCCAGTAGCAAGTGTCGTTTTTTATCGGCTTCTTCCTGTCCCATTCAACATATTCAGCTTCTATCAGGCTTTTGAGTTCTTCTAATAACCTTACGGCCTTTGACCATCTTAAGCCTTTGCCTGATTCTGGCCTAAAATACGTTAGATAATTAAGTACGTTTTTTTGCAAAGAAGAATTTAATGATACAATCACACTTAAAAACTTTCTTGCTTGCTCATCATTTATAAAAGCTTCAATACTATGCATAGCTCCACAACTTGGGCAAACAAGCCTCATATTCCCACCCTCACATCCAAATTGTACTGCTGTAATGCGTCAACTTCATGCTCCTCCATTATAGTATTTCTTATCTTTATTTCATATGGGCAACTTATATTACTGCAGATAATTACATATTCGTGACCATTAAGTTTTCTTAAAGCAAAAAGATCAGGCTCTTTACAGCTTATGCAAACATTAAAAATATAGCTCTTCTTATCCATAAGTCCCTCCATACAACCTTTTAAAAAATCGGGCTTAATTGCCCGATCTCCTAAAAAGTTGCATGTAGCTTATAGCTATTGTAAGACTTTTTATTGTAGAACCTACTTAAATAATTATCTTTTTCTGCAATAATTTGTTCTTTACTTTCTCCTCTTTTAAACATTTCATAAAGCTTTTCTCCCAATACAGGATTGACAATTAATTCTTGAATAATAATATTTGCGAGAGTTTCATCTTTTTTCCCAACTTCTTTCATGATTCTAACCAGCCTCTCATCAAAAGATAATTCATTTAGAATACAGCTCATATTTAAACTCCTCTTTTTCCATTCTCTCAGTTCCGATCGCAGCAAGCCTTTCATCAGGCCACTTCTCAATTTTTGACCAGTCAACATACTCCTCTATGCGGATTCCGTCAGCATATCCAAGACTTTTCAGTAGAGACACAGTGACGTTTCTCGCTTTTCTGACAACTTGCCTCACCATAAAATATAATTTTCCGTTCTGAAGCTCCGCAGTATCACCACCAGCAAATATTTCTGCTCTTTTCCTCTTCATTAATCCCTTAATTTCCTTATCCAGCCTGTCTATTTCAGATTTCACAACCTGAAGCTTTTTGCTGTACTTTGCCTTAATTTTCTTCATCTCGTTATCAGATTCAGCCTTGATCGTTTCAGCCTGTATTTTCAACTCTCTAATTTTTGCCAGCTTACTATCAATCTCCGCCAGCACTTCGCTGTTTTTTTCTTTTAACATTTGCATTATTTTACCTCCGTGCCATCAATATTTATTGAGATATCATGGATTAACTTTGGTAAAGTTATTTTTCTAAGTTTCGACTCCATCGCCAGAAGTTTCAGGGCTCTTCTTCTTAGCCTTTTGCAATAATCCTCCAGCTCACTACCAGCAGCAGCCAGATAATACCCGGAGCCATCTTTCTCTTGAGTTGCACAAATCGGCACTCCCTCTCGCCTCATCATCTCTATAACTTTCCTAATTTTCCTTGTTCCATTAACTTTACTCTCAGGCTCTTCACTAAAAACATGTTTATAAAGTTCAACCATACTAATTGCGTTATGTTTGCCTATATGTTTTGAAAGCACAGTCATGACCCTGTATTTTACATCAGACATTTAGCCCCCTTATTTTCGAGTTTTAAACCTGACTTCACAAAAGTATAAAAACTTTCAAAATCGATAAATCCAGCTGAAAAAAGAGAGTCCAGCACAACTGATAAGTATTCATCTGCTAAAACATTATGAATCTCTAACATAAAATCGTCAAATGTATCGCACTTTTTGGCGCAATCATTCATTGTCTTCAGGACTGCTTCGCTACTTTTATTTTCTAAAAGATAAACATTGTATTCGTTGTGCATATCCATTTTTTACTCCCTATTTTGTAATTAAAATCCACAACACAATAAGCGTGAGGATCACGCCAAGAGCCACACCGCTTAGATATGTGCCTAAAATCCACAACATATCAGCCTCCGCACGCACTCCAGCCGCATATCAGACAAATGGCACAGCCTTCCTGAAATGCGAGCCTTGCTCCACAAACAGGGCAGCAAGCTCCGGGAATATTGCTATACCCTTGCATAACTCTCTCCATACATCTTTTTATCTGCTGCAAACGTAATTAAAGTCTTTGTATCCTCATCCATTTTAAACAGGATATTCTCATTAGTGTTCCAGTAAATTTGCGCAATTTTAAACACACTGCCATCTCGCTTTCTAATAACCTTAAACCGTTGTACTACAATAGAATCTTCAATCATCTTTTTTATCTCCTCTTCATAAGGCTCGTATCCGAAATACTCCATCCATTTCTTCATAAACGCTTTACTGAATTTCATCTTCACACCCCCTTAGAAGCTCTTCTTAAAAATGCCCACACCTGCCTAAGCTGCTCTATATCGCAAAACTCAAGAGCGGATACTCCTATTCGCTCCTGACAAAATCTGTTTACTCTGTTTTGCCAGCCTGCTCCAAGCTTCCTTTCAGCCTCAGCTTTGAGCTTCTTAAGCATTTTCTTCTTAACTTCCCTGCCAGCCTCTTCAAAATTCATCTTTTTCGCACCCTGAAATCCGGCAAGCTTAAAAAATCTTAGCACTTCAGAAAGTTCAAAAATGTCCATATTTTTACAACTTGTTTTCCCGCTCGCATAAAGCAAAAACGTTCTATAATCAAAATCTGTCATTTCACGATTGTAAATCGAACCGCACTTTGTGCACAATTCAGCAAAATGCACATTCCCGCAAAGCTTACAAATCTTTGCTTCTTTTTTGGCTATATGCACTTTTGCAATCATCTTTCTGCGAAGCTCGTTTTCACTTATCCCATCTCTCCCTTTTAAAACCTTCATTGCTTCACTCCTTTCAACTTCCGCTGATTTAAAATCTGCGGACGCTCCCTTATCTTCCTATTCTTCAACCTATATAGATTGCATATCACACCATTTATTTTCTTGCGCCCGACCTTCTCCACATATCCTGCTTTCCGATACAGTTTTACATAAGAGCCGACTGTCTCTCTAGAAGCATGAGTTAAAGCTGCAATCTCCGAAATAGTCCATACGGGGCAATATCGCCACGCTCTCCACACTTTATCCAACAGAAAGTCCCTTCGCTCACGTTCCACATAAACAAGCATACCGTCTTTAACCTCTAATTCTCCACGCTTCAAAAAATCTCTTATGGTATATCTAACGTCGCTAACATCTAACCCTAAAAGCTCAGCTATGCGCCTATTATCGTAAAAAAAGCGCTTATATTTCACGAAAAAGTTTCTCACTTTCTTTGCCGATCCTTTAGCCATTCAGCGCCCTCAATACTTTTTCATCCACTTCCGTCAATCCGTTGATATTTATTATCCTTGCAATATTGATGGCATCTCTCACCACAAAACGAAAATCTCCGCTTGCTTTTTTGTGAAGTTTTTTGACGATACTAACATCTAGAGAAAGCCCAAGCGCTTTTTCATAATAAACAAAAACATCCTCAACACTTATAGGCTCAAACGCCACAACCCTTCTTGTCCTACTTTTCAATCTTCTTTCTGAATCAAGAATCCTCTTCAAGCTCTCTTCACCAACCAACACAATTGGCATATTGCAGCGCTCATTTAAACCTCTTATCATTTCAAAGTATTTTTTAGGCATTTTGTCGGCTTCATCGATTATAGCGATCTTCCTATAAGCAATAGTTGACTCTTCAATCACATCAAGACACGCCCGAAAACCTCTTGGCCTCACACCACCCAATTCATATGCAATCTCCCTTGCCACATCCACCAGACTAAAACCGTCTAAAAACTGGACATACACAGCTTCAGGCTTATTGATGCAATAATGCCTTGCTGCCTTTGTTTTACCTCTGCCAGCTCTGCCGATCACAACGCCGATACTTGATGTTAAATCAGCTTCCTCGCTAAACATCTCATCGCAAAGCTCGTTAAACCTTTTCACATTTTTTGTAGTGATAAACACATCACTGCGTACCACAATTTTTTTAGGCTCAAGCATATACCCACTTTCAGCTAAAATGTTTAAAACCTCTTGCTCTTTGCCATTTTTTCCGTTATAATTCCCAGCTTTTAACTGGGAAATGGTTGGTTGGCTGTGGCCTGTTATTTTTGCTACGTCGGCCACAGTCAACCCAAACCTATCCATTACTTGCGCCAACTTTGTCATTACACACCTCCATAACTACTTTTTGCCCCATGTATTTTTCTCCACGCTTCCCAATACTTCTTCTCCTCATCACTCAGTTGCGCCTCATACCTACGCTTAAAATCCAGATCAGCACTACTCAAAAACTCGCCCATCAGCTCTCTAATTAAAATATCTTCATATTTATCAACGCTCGATGTGATTATTTTGCTCCTCATAAGCTTGATAGGCTTGACTTTATTGCTCTCCTCTTTGTGCTCTTTGATTCTCTTTAAAATCTCTTCGTTTGTAAGATTTTCACAGGAATCCTGTGCTTTTTTAGATTTCTTTTTAACTGTCTTAATCTTAGAATATTTAAGAACCTCAGGAACACCTTTAATATATTCTTTATATTTTTCTGTAACGGCACTCATCAATGAACGCTTTCTTTCAATCAACGATTTAGTGAGCTCTTTGTCTATCATACTGCCATAAGTTATAGGTTTTAGCTCACGCTCAGATCCGTCGGGTAAGATCGCATAAGCAATAGACGCATCAAACGGGTTGTATCTAATTTCCACTTCAGTTTTATCTGGTAAATGCCAGAGACCGGCGGTAAGATCACCATCCCTAAGCTCGGCGTTTGCTTCATATAAAATATTGTTGATTTGCACTCTGCCTCTATGTACCTTCCTTTTAGCTCTTACAAAAAATACCTTATCGATCTCTTCAATACTTTCAGGCAGCACAACCGTAAACCCTTCATGCTTGATGCAGTATGCAAGCTGCTCAAGTGGAGATTTTTTCAGAGACTCGTGTTTTCTGTTATTATAAATCTTGACAGCATCAAACACCCTTAAGGCAAACTCTTCATAAGTAAGCACATTTTCCTTATCTATTTGTTCAGCTAGTCTCTTTTCGCTCTCGCGCCTATTTTCAGAGCTGTCATTTTTATTCACAACTCTGCCAGGTACACCAAGATACACCAGCAAATCTTCAAATGTTCTAAAAAACCTCTCAATGAGTTTAGCTTTCGCATTATAGGCCCTTGCCTTTCTACGATAATCTTCTACATCTGTAGCTGCAGCTATAATTTCGCCGTTTTCATCCTCTATAACCCAGTGCCCATCATTAGTCTTATAAAGCTCAGCAAAATCCTTACTCTCGGCACCAAAACTGGTAATATCTTTTGTAATACTGCTTATATATTTACTGATTTCAGGTTTGCCGTTATCAGTGTAAATCGATTTGAAAAAACCAAATGTTACTAACCCCATCCTTAAAGCAAGCCCGATCGTGTAAGAGCTGTACTTTCTACCACTCAGAGCAAAGCCGTAAACAAGCCTTGTCCTGGCATCCACAAAAAAGTATCCCATCGGCCGGAAAATTTCGTCTGTTTCAATATCTCTAACCCAAAAATCAAATTGATGCTGGTCCCCCACAACAATCTGAAACGGCTCAAGATCACTATAATCTCTTGCAATATAGAAAAAGTTATCCAGAGCTTGCCTTCCACCTTTTGCATATTTTATCAAAAGGTGATTGATGTCGTTTAGATATTGATATGCAGAAGAGACTGAGCCAACTTTCCAGCCTCTTTTTTTAGCTTCGGCTACAACAGCATCATAAGCCTTCTCTTTACTTATCTTGTTGCCGGCTCGTATACCTCGTAAATACACACCTTTCAAAAATTCGATCGCTTCCACATCCCACGCATACAAACTCTTTTCACGTTTTCTGCTCACAAGTTTCTTCAGTCCAGCAATTCCGCTGTTGTTGAAAATCTTTATATACCTCTCTAGAGTGCTTCTGCCTTTCTTATATTTTCTTGCCACGTTTTCTATATGCTTTCTTTTGCTTATGCCGATAGGCGCTCTTTTAGCTTCATCAATCATCTTTAGGATCAACCCAAGCTCTTCTTTCTCTTTGTCGTTAAGTTTGGTACTGCCAACAGAAATAACGTTTTTCATTTTCTCAATCTCCAAAATAGCCATAGGAGAAAGCTTGTCAGTGATTGCTGCATCCAATCCTTTTGCTTTCTCATTATTATCTAACACCCATTTCACCTGAGCTTCTGCCGGCAAAGAAGAAAGAGCCACTTTATAGGTTTTGCCGCCACGACCTTTGTTTGATGGTGTATAAATAAATTTATACTTTCCTTTGTCACAACTCTTCCTAACACCACGCTCAGAAATCCCGATGAGGTTTGACGCTTCCGAAATTGAGATCCAAATTTCATCTTTTGGAAGTTCCTTAGTCGGGCAATTTTTAGGTTCCTTAGTTCCTTTGTAACCCCAGTTTTGGTTCCTTAGTCGAGGGGTTACTAAGGAACCTTTTTCAATTTTACTTTTATTATCAGTATTTTCTAAATGTGAACCAATTTCACAGGTTACATTTAAGGTTACATTGTTAATTTTTTCGGCTTTATTTTCTTCTTTATCTTCAGACAGTTGCGTGGTTACATTGTGGTTACATTCGGTTACATTGTGGTTACATTGAGCGGTTACATTGCCAACTAATTTTGTGCGAATTTCATCAGGTAAAGATTCTGCAATAAAATACTTAATTGGCTTACCACCATTAGGGTTGGCCTCTTCAACGTAAAGCCAATTCTCTTTTTTGGCCCTTTTGATTATAGCCACTCTTGAAACACCAAGTATTTCCGCTATCTCTTTCGCCGTTAGTTTCATTTGCCACCTTTTAGTTTCTCTATTTCCTTCTCAATCCTCTCTTTTTCTTTCATAAGCCTTAATAGATTCAGCTCTTTACTTTCTTCCTCATCCACCATCTCAAAACCGATTGCTTCAATAAGAATTTTAAGAGGCTCTATGTTGCCGGTAATAAAGCAAAACGCAGGCAAGAGTTCAGCAGGAAACCTGTGGTTTATTTTGCTTGGAGCTGTCATCTGATCAAAAAACTGTTTTGTAATTTTATGACCGGTTAGGCCATGTAAAAGACTCACAATCTCCTCTCTGGAATACTTCGAACCCCTGACAGCTTCAGATAGCGCCTCTCTAAATCTTTGAGAAATCTTAAACTTGCCGCACTCCACACCAGAGCCAGAAGTCAAACATTTCCCCTTATTTGACATTGCTTTTTCCCTCAGTTTTAACTATTCTATATGTATCGCCCCAGAGATCCTCGTAGGGGACGCTCAGGGCTTCAGAAATAGCTTTTTGAATACGAAAGGAGGTTTTCTTGCCAGAAATGACTTGGGAAACCGTAGGAAGGGCAACATTAAGCTCTTTTGCAATATCTGTGAGTTTAATGCCTTTTGCAACCAAAAGAGCTTTAATATAATTTTTTTTGTCAATAAAAGGTAATTTGTTAGCTCTCATATTTAAGTATTATTCGATACGAATATTTTTGTCAAGGGAAAATTTGTTATGAATATTGAAATATGCAAAAGAATTAAACAAATAAGAAAAGATTTAAATGTTTCTCAAAAAGAATTTGCTGCAACAATAGGTATTTCGCAAGGACATCTAAGCAAGATTGAAAGAGGTGAACATTCTCCAGATAAACCAATAATTATGTCTATCGCATATTCGTATGGAATAAATCCTGACTGGCTCCTCACAGGTGAAGGTGAGATGTTTCGTACAAACGATTCAAAAAATATTAATTCTGGAAACATAATAAATGGTAGTAATTTTATAATAGGCAGCAATAATACAGGGTTCCGTGAAAAAGAGATAACGGATATCGAAAAAGACCTAATAGAATCTTTCAGGAAACTACCAAAGAAAAAACAGCAATATTTTTATCATAAAATAAAAGCAGAAGCGCTTGAAACCGAATTAAAGGAGGATTAAAAATGGAAAACAGCAATAATTTTATAAAAGGCAAAAACTTTATAATTGGGAACAACAACATAATCACTCATGACCCTTTGTTTAGCATAATCAAAAACACTAATAACATAAACGATCTATTTGAAAAAATAGAAAAACACAAAACATCACTCAGAAAAGAAAAAGAACATATCATAAATAAAATCTTTTTATTATTAATACCTCTTCTAGGTTTTACAACGTTTCTTATTACTGCCATAATATCAAACGCAACAAAGCTAATCTTTTTATTTTTTATTCTATCTCTAATTCCTGGCGTGCCTATTTCTTATTTTTTTAAAAAACTTGAAAAACTGTCACCTAAAATAAAATCAACTGAAGAACTGGTAATAGAAATCTACAAACTCGTAATCTTAGACAAAATAAAAGAAAAAGAGCCAACAAAAGAACCTTTATAAAACTTTATAAAACTTTTCAAAGGATTTAAACTTGCCTCACTTTACACTGTAAAACACACCAAAAAAACAAAACTTCCACCAAAAACTCCAACTTACCTTAGGCAACCAAAAACAAATAAAACCTTTTATTTCCAACCAGTTCCATAATGTGCGCCAAACACTACCCTACCTCACCTTAAACTAAAATTAACATTTACTTTCTTTAGTTCAACAAGCGGGGTATTACCAATAGTAAAAAAGTATTTATCAAAGTATTTCATCACACTACTCCTTTCAAACTTTTGATAATGCTTGATCTAAATCCTCTATTATATCTTCAATATTTTCAATCCCAACAGACAATCTGATAAAATCATCCGTAACACCTGTAGCCAATCTCTGCTCAGAAGTTAATTGTTGGTGAGTAGTACTTGCAGGATGTATTACAAGAGTTCTTGCATCCCCTATGTTTGCAAGATGTGATATCATTTTTACAGAATTTATGAATTTAACTCCTGCCTCATATCCTCCTTTTATACCAAACCCTATGATTGCACCAAAATTACTTTTTAAATACCTCTTTGCATTCTCATAATCTTCATGATTCTCAAGTCCAGGATAATTTACCCAGCTAACTTTGGGGTGGGTTTCCAAAAATTTTGCAACTTCAAGTGCATTCTCACAATGTTTCTTCATTCTCAAAGGTAAAGTCTCTAACCCTTCAATTATCATAAACGCATTAAATGGACTTATATATGCACCTATATCTCTCAAAAGTTGTAATCGTATCTTGATAACAAAAGAAATACCCTTAACCACAGCTTTATCATGATTTCCAAAGGCATCCCAGTATATTAAACCGTGGTAAGATTCATCAGGATTCGTAAATTCAGGAAATTTCCCATTTTCCCAATTGAAATCACCTTTTTCTATGATGGCTCCACCAATACTTGTACCGTTTCCTGTTATAAATTTCGTCAAAGAATAAACAACAATATCAGCGCCATATTCAAAAGGATTGAAAATATAAGGAGCAACCGTGTTATCTACTATCAAAGGTATGCCTAATTCATGAGCATATTCAGCTATTTTTTTCAAAATCATTTACATTATTCTTTGGATTTCCTATACTTTCCAAGTAAAAGGCTTTTGTATTTTCATCGGCGGCTTTCTTAAAATTCTCAGGATCAGATGAATCTACAAACCTCACTTTTCTTCCAAGTTTTTTCAAAGTGTAATTAAAAAGGTTAGATGTTCCTCCATACAAATATGAACTCGATACTATATTATCTCCTAACTCTGTAATATTTAGTATCGAGTAGCTTATAGCTGCTTGACCAGAAGATACTGCAAGAGCGGTTGTCCCTTTATGTAGTGCTGCAAGTCGTTGTTCAAGTACCTCCTGAGTTGGATTCATAAGCCTTGTATAAATGTTTCCAAATTCCTTCAATGCAAAAAGATTTGCAGCATGTTTGGTATTTTTAAAAACATATTACGTAGTCTGATAAATAGGAACTGCTCTTGCTCCAGTATTATCAGGCGTATAACCATGATGCAGTAGTAAACTTTCAACCTTTTTCATTTTATTCTCCTTCAACCTAAATTATAAAATTTAAATTTTTGTAAATTTTATCTGCTTTATTCAAAATATCTCTCAGCGTAACTTTTTTTAATATGGAAAGAATCTCTTCGTTCAATTCATCAAAAATTCTTAACATATCACAACCATCTTTGTTTATAAACTTCCTGCAATCAAATATAACTAAGTCTCTTTCCGTTATATTAATTATTTCATAAAGAGAGATTTCTTCAGGTTGTTTTACTAAGAGAAATCCACCATGAGCTCCTTTTTTTGAGTCAACAAGGCCGTGAATCTTTAACTCTGAAAGGGTGAGCTCGAGAAATCTACGAGGAATTCCATATTTCTTAGCAATAGTTGCTCCTTTTAATAATTCATTTTTTTGCCTCGCTAACTCAATCAAGGCAATTATAGCATAAATAGTCTTTGATGTTGCATTCATACAAAACTCCTTTCACAAAAATAATAATTAAAATCATATCACTTGTCAATATAAAAATCATGCTCTTTATGATTTTTATGTTTTATAAAAAACAAAACGGATACTTTAGTACCAGATAAAAAGAGATCAGTATTATAGTCATGATAAAATTATACAATGTTTATAGTCTTCTAATCCATACTGACTAAGTGTGTATAAATTACCTAATCATGTGTAAAGTCTACACACATTTTAAATACACCTTAAGAAATATCTATTATTTATCAGTAAATTAAAAATTTTGGCATTCTGGCATCCATTATGCATTACCATAGGTGCAACAAATCAAAAACATAAGGAGGTAGCCATGAAAAGGTTATTACTTTTAGCAGGTCTAATAATTTTCGGAGCAACACTTGCATTCGCTCACGGCCCAGGTTTTGCAAGAGGTATGTGGGGCGGTTATCAGCAAGGATACGGAATGGGAATGATGGGACCACAATTTCAAAACAGAGGTTACAACTCAGTACCATACCAACAAAATTTTGGCCCAGGCTTTTGCATGGGATACGGCCAAAAATGGTTTGCAAACGCAAACGGAATTTCTGAAAAAGAAGCTAAAAATTTGGTTAGTAAAATTCTAAAAGAAAATTTTAAAGGGTACAAAATCAAAGAAGTAGAGAAATTTAGAATGCCTATGGGTACAATGTATGAGGTTGATGTTGTAGATGCGGCTGGTAACAGGTTTGAATTTCATGTAAACCCTTTTGGTGCAGTAATGGGGCCATTTCCAGATAATTACGATAAAGAAAATGATAACGATTAAGGGGAGAGAATTCTCTCCCCTTTTTAAATTTTCAAGGAGGCTATTATGCATAGATACGGCTTTGGATTTATGGGGATTTTTGGAATAATTTTCTGGGCAATTTTCATAATCTTAGCGGTATGGGTCATTTCAGTTGGATTTAAACTTTTTGATAAATCAAATATCATAGTAGAAAAAAGAGATAGAGCATTAGAAATTTTAAAAGAAAGATATGCAAAAGGTGAAATCACAAAAGAAGAGTTTGAAGAAATGAAAAGTGATTTGGACATAGTGCAACTCCTACGTTTTTTTGTTGTATAAGAAAATGATATTATGTAATGAATTAAAAATGGGACAGAGGACTACAGTGGGAATAAGCTTAAAAGCTTCATATTTAGTCTGTCCCCCGTCCCGAAAGTCCCTATTGGTTGATTTGGCTATCAAGCCACTGTCAAACGGGAGTTTGGATTCGGGACTAAAATATTTTAAGTGAGGTTTGACATGAAAAATGACAAATTTGCTTTCTTTATAGGGGTAGATGTTTCCAAAGATAAGTTTAACCTTGCTATTGTTAACAATAAGCTTGAGCTTCTTAAAGAAACTGAATTTCAAATGGATATTGAGGGGTTTAACAGCTTCTATGATTTGATTAAAAAATATAACTCCTCTGTTATTGCTCTTGAATCTACTGGCAGCTATCACATTAACCTCTTAGCATTCCTTGTATCCAAAAAGAAAGATGTCTGTCTTATTAATCCAGCTCTCATTAAAAAATTTGCCCAATCAGTTACTCTCAGAAAAACTAAAACCGATAAAATTGATGCTGTTATTATTGCTAAATTTATAGCTAAGAATATTGAACATTTCAATTATTTTGTTCTTCCTGAGTCCAATGATATTATCGCACTTGCCAGGATGAAAGAAAATATTGCTCAGTAAATTGCAAGAATTAAAACTCAGCTTAAACAGCATCTTACTGTAGTATTTCCTGAACTTGTGGCAAATGCCAATGTATTTACTCAATCCATTTTGCATATCCTTAAACATATGCCTACAGCTGAACTCATCAGGAATGCTAATGAAAATGATCTTCAAAAGATTTTTGATGAATTGAAGTTTGCACATAAGTCAAATATTACCCCTCAGAAGCTCATATCCCTTGCTAAATCCTCCATTGGTATTTCCTCTGATATCTGGGCTACTGTCATCAAAGAAAATGTTGAAATGCTCATATTTCTTAATAGTCGACTTAATAATATTACGAAGGAATTTATTGATAGAATAAAATCTTCCAAGAAAGATGATATGGAGATTATTACTTCTATCAAAGGAATTAATGATATTACCGCTGCCCATTTTCTTGCAGAAATTAAAGGTATAAACAGATTTGCCAACAGAGGTAAACTTGCCGCCTATGCTGGGATAGATCCTGCTATTAAACAATCCGGAAGTATGTATAGTAACGGCAGAATAAGTAAAAAAGGATCCAAGTCCCTTAGGCGTATTCTTTATCTTATGGCAAGCGGTGTTATGAAGTTTAATGAGTATTTTAGAGCGTATTATTTGAAAAAGAAGGAGGAAGGTATGCCACACAGAAAAGCTATGATTGCACTGTGTAACAAACTTGTGCGTGTACTTTATGCCATGCTTACAAAAAAAGAGGTTTTTCATATGCCTGGATTATCTTAATAATCTTTAATATTTATAGTTGACTAATTTTGTGTAAGATTTTTTTCCTCCTGTAATCTACTATATTTTTCTTTTCGTTTTTTTCGTAATACTGATAAAAAATATCCCCAATGTTTTGTTTTCCGACGATTGTAACTCTCATTCATTTCCAAAATTACTAAAAATACTACTTTCTCTAACGCTTTCTTATCATTAAAAAACCCTATAACTTTACTACGCCTCTTAATCTCTTTATGAAATCTCTCTAATGAATTCGTTGTATAAATGTAAGGTCTCATTAATGATGGGGGATTGGGAGAAAAATTGTGTATGAGAAAAAAATAGTTGAGTTAACAAGAATAGTAGAGATAGAAAAAGAAGTAAAAAACTCTGGAGGTTGTACAATGAGTAAGAGAAAGAGAGAAATATCTGAAAACAACCTGCAAGAACTTTTTTCAAAAATAGACGAATACTTGGAAAAAGGGAATAAGCCTAATATTGCTATCTTTTTGAAGAATTGTTGAATTACGTTATGGCTAAAGAACGAGAAGAGTATTTGAAGAAGAATCCTTTTGATTTGGCAAACGGATTTTATAATCGCAAACTAAACATAAAATACGGGGAACTTGATATAAAAGTTCCCCGAGTTAGATTTGGTAATACATTTCGTCCTTCGTTACTTCCTACTCATTGGAAGAGAGTGGACAAAGAATATGAAGAGCTTCTACTTGCAATGCTAACCAATGGCTATACAAAATCCAAGATATCAAGAACGGTCCGTAAACTGGGTTTATCATTTAGCGAAGATGTTAAAGGTACAATAATTCCCCAGTAAAAGGCCCTTAAAAATCCCCACCTGTGTATGTTAACATCCTCCAACAAATACACAGGTTGGAGGAAATAAAATGCTGGGGGTAGAAATGTATTACACAGTAAAGACATTGTTGTCGCAAGGCAAAAATATTTCCCAAATAGCCAGGGAATTAGGGATCGACAGGAAGACAGTGAGAAAGATAAGGGACAAAGTGAAAGACGGTAAAGTAGAAACACCCAAATTTTCAAGAGTAAGTGTTTTAGAGGCTTACAAAGAAGAAATAATCGAATACCTCTCAGAAGGTTTAACAGCAGTATTAATCCATCAGAAACTAATAAGTGATCATGGTTTATCCGTAAGCTACAGTTGTGTGAAAAAGTATGTTAGGAAATTAAAAGGCCCGGATGGAATTTATGTCCCATTAATTTCCCCACCAGGCGAAGAAGCCCAAGTGGACTTCGGTTACATAGGTTATCTTTATGATAGCGAAAAAGGTAAAAAAGTAAAGAGCTGGATATTTTGCATGGTGCTATCTCATAGCAGATATAAATATTATGAAATAGTTAGGAGTCAGGACGTAGAAACATTTTTAAGATGCCACATTAATGCATTTGAATATTTTGGAGGAATTCCTAGAGTAATCAAGATAGACAATTTAAAATCTGGAGTATTGAAAGCAAATTTTTATGAACCTGTAATACAGAAAGAGTATGCTGCAATGCTTGAATATTACGGTAGCAGTCCATTTGCTTGTAAGGTGAGATATCCCCAGGAGAAAGGGAAAGTGGAAAGCGGAATTAAATATGTGAAGAATAATTTTTTCAAATCAATTCAAGAAAAAGATTATTATAAAGTCAAAGGTCTTCTACGAAAGTGGCAAGACAATGTATGTAACAAGAAAATACATGGCACGACAAGAAAAATTCCTTTTGAACAATTTGTAGATAAGGAGAAAAGTAAATTGCAGCCTTTACCATCTCAGAGATACGAGGTTTATGACATATCGGAAAGAATAGTAAACCGCTATGGTCACATTACTTACAGATATAATTACTACTCAGTACCCTACAATTACATAGGCAACAAAGTAAGTATTCGCAGCAATGGTAATATATTAAAAATTTACAATGATAAATATGAAGAGATAGCAATTCACAATATATCTAAATCAGTAGGAGAATTCATAACAAAAGAATCTCATAATCCGAAATTAAAATCTGTAGATTATGAAGCAAAATCGCTTGAGATAGGTACAAACACCTTTGAATTTTATAACAGGTTAAAGGAAGAAAAGCCCCATCATTATCACCGTATGATGCAAGGAATTTTTAATTTGATGAAGAGTTATGATAAAGATACAGTGGAATTGGCATGTAAGAGAGCAAATGAGTTTAATTCCATTAGTTATTTGTCAGTAAAGAGGATATGTGAAACTGGTTTATATACTCAAAAAGATGCGTCATCTAAAGAATCGGTTAACTGTGGTGGTTTTTCGAATGATTTAAGTAAATATGATTTATTAGTTAATTGATGAGGGGGAGGGTATAAATGCAAGATATTTTAAAAAAACTAACAAATTTTAAGTTATCCGGAATGGCAAAGACATTAGAAAGCCGAAATCAATATGCAATAGAAAACAGTTTGAGTTACCTGGATTTTCTTGAATTGTTACTTGATGATGAGTCAGTGAACAGACAGAATAATTCTTTTAAGAGAAGATTTTCAAAATCTAAGTTGGATTCATCCAAAACATTACCTATGTATGATTTTACTTATCAGCCTGAACTGAATAAGCAAGAAATACTTGATATAAGTAGTTGCAGATTTATAGAAGAAAAGAAGAATATAATATTCATGGGTAATCCAGGAGTTGGCAAAACACATCTTGCAAATGCCATAGGATTAGAGGCTTTAAAGAAAGGATACAAGGTTTTATTTATTCACGCCAATGACATGGTATCAAAATTAGTATCATCGAAAGGAGATGGTAGTTATTTTAGTGTATTAAAACAGTTTTTAAGTGTGGATTTACTGATAATTGATGAGGTTGGTTTTAAGAAAATACCTTTAAACCATGTTGATGAATTTTTTGAAATAATCAGACATAGATATGAAAATAATTCTATAATTATCACTACTAATAGGCCTTTCGAAGAGTGGGGTAATATATTTGGTGATGTTGTTTTAGCTTCTGCTATCATAGATAGACTCGTACATCATGCTCATATTTTTAGAATCAATGGTGAAAGCTATAGAATCAAAAGTTTACAATCTATGAAAAATACTAAAAGGTAACTGGGGAATTTTAAGGGCCCTAAGGTGGGGATTTTTACTTGACTTTAACAGCGAAGATTCGTTGGAAATGGTAGAGGAGCTAATTTACGAAAAGCTTGATTATTTTAAGACTCGTCCTCTGAAATCAGATTGGTTTTCAGTATTTATAGATGCTTATCACTGTGAATTGAGAGAAGAAGGCAAGATGGTAAAAATTAGCATATTTGTAGCAGTAGGAATAGATATGGATGGTTACAAGCATATTTTGGGTTACTGGGTACATAAGGGTAATGAGAATTTAGGTTTATGGAGCGAGGTATTTCAGGATTTGATAAATCGAGGTTTGAGTAAAGTATTTGTATTTGTAACTGATAATTTTTCAGGGTTAGACAAACTATTGAAAAAGTTTTTCCCGTTATCGGATCATCAACTTTGTTATGTTCATTTTGCCAGGAATCTGAGGAATAAGCTCTCTCCAAAGGTATCAAAAGAAGCTATTGCTCTGTGGAAGAAGATAAAAATGGCTTATGATTATGATGAAGGTTGTAAACTTTACGATCAGTTATTGACTCTTGTAGAGAAAAACAAGCCTGATTATGCTAAGTATCTGCAAAAATATAAAGAAAATTATTTAAATTTCTTAAAATACCCTGAGGATATTCGCAAGTATGTGTATACTACAAATATTGTTGAATCCATAAATGCAGGCTTAGAACGTATGAGATATGATGTTGGCGGTTATTTTGGTTCTATGAAAACAATTGAAATTAATCTTTTTGTTCAGTTGATAAATCTTCATGATAGCTGGTTAACAAAGCCTATTCCTGTCCTTAAAAGTAAAGCCTATGATTTGAAATAAATGTTTTCACTAAAATTTAACTTGATGGAAGATGAGGTCTTTGATATACACAATTTTTGAGGTAAGTCTCGCAGTCAAAACCAAAAATGCAGCTTCAACGTTTTTAAAATTCACTATCAAGTTTGGGTTACCTTCAACTTTGTTTTTAAATCTCAAAACTCCTCTTTTCTTTTGTAAAACAAAGCAAACCCATCTGGCTTAACCCTCATCATCACACAATAACCATCAGGCCAAGCTGAAATTTCCTCTTTTATCCTATCTTCATATTTTGATATCACCTGAAACGCTCTGCCCATCACGAAAAAGAATATTTTAACGATAACTTCTTTAAACCCCTTCTTTTTGGATAGTACGCTTGATACTTATTAGACATATATAACCTCTTTTAATTTTAACTGAGCATAAATTCATTTTATCCTACTTGCGCTACTTATGTCAAGAAATGTGACACATGGCATCATCCCATTTTTTTGCAAACATTACAATTGAGTTTTTAATGTTTTCGTGATAATTTTAAAATATAGAGTTTTACAAAGAATTAGCCAAACATTACAATGAAATATTCCCATTTGAAGAAGAAATATTCGACTTTCTCACCGATTTTGCAGATAAGAATAAAACTATACTGGATATCGGTTGCGCAACAGGATATTACACCAAGGCATTGATTGACAACGGCTACAAAGCCTTCGGTATCGAATACACCAAACACTTCTCTTTTATCACTAAAAACGTATCAATAGCCGACATGAAAATGTTACCTTTAAGAAAACAGATTTTCGGCACAATCTACATAATAGGCAACACTCTTGTGCATGTAAACAACAAGCTTGAAGCCGCAAAAGTTATCAGAGATTCATTAAACCTTCTTGAAAGCAAAGGGAAGCTGATTATACAAATAATGAATTACGATAGAATTTTCAAAGAAAAAATCACAGAGCTTTCTACCATTGAAACCGAAAATCTCATATTTAAAAGATACTATACATTATCAAGCACAGAATCAATCATTTTCAAAACTGTCTTAACAATCAAAGAAAATAAAGAAACCTACATACAGGAAACTCAACTTACTCCAATATTCTACGAAAATTTTACTACTGTAGCAGATAGCCTTAATAACTGTTATCTCCAGTTTTTTGGAGATTACTCTAAAAACAAATACTCTAAATATACAAGCCCTTTACTTATTGCCGTATTTTCAAAACTTTAAACACAGCAGCAAAGAAACCATCCATTTCATATTTAAGAGGAGTCGTCTTAAAAAAAACATCCAAATCAAGCTTCTCTACAATATATCTAAAATAGTCTTAACATCAATCAACTCTAAGTTCTTATACTTATCAAGGAAATAATCTACCTGATCTTCATTTTCTCTTTTCAATATTGAACATGTCACATACACAATATGCCCACCTTTTCTCACAAATTTGACTGCATTATCCATTATCATCCGCTGCTTTTGCAGCAAAGTGCTTATTTTATCAGCATCAAGTCCAAGTCGCAAATTTAAATCCACATCTCTGCGGATACTTCCCAGCCCACTGCAGGGCACATCAATAAGCACCCAGTCATAAAATTTCAGCTTTGGCTTCTTTATTATCTTAACTTCACAATTAGACACTTTCGCCCTTCTCATCAGGATACTCAACTTGTTTCTATCAACATCGTAGCATTCAAGCTTAATTGAATTTTGCATAACAGACATCAGGGCAAGGCTCTTACCACCTGTGCCTGCACAGTAATCCACCACCTTATCACCAGGTTTTGCCATAATAAGCAGAGAAATTAGCTGACTGGCTTCATCCTGAATTTCATAAAGTCCTTTTTTAAACTCATCAAATTGGCGGGCATTTATCCTTACTTTTAATCTTAGTCCAAAAGGGCTAACTTCTGTGTAAGTTAAATCAACCTTTTGAGACAGTTTATTATACAGTAGTTCTCTACTGTTTTTCAGAAGATTTGTCCTTATTGTCAAAGGAGCCCTCTTAAAAAATGACTTAAAAACATTTAAATCATCAAAACTTTCTGCAATCATCTTTGCAACATCAGCATTAAAAGAAAATATTTCCACCAGTTCTTTTTTCGACAATTTTCCTGTTTTTCTAAAATCTCTTCAGTATCATAAGAATCAAAAAAATTAAGTTCTTTTTTGTACAATCCATAGAATCTTATACATTTGTAAAAATAGTCAGTAACCTCCTTCCTTAGTGAAGAATTAAACTGTTTTTCCCTTAGGTACGAATCCAATACACTTCTTGCAACAGTTCTGCTTCGAGCAACATTTTCAACAAGAATGCCTATTTCGTTCTTCAATCCATCGTTCAATATATATCACCTATCCGATGATTTTTGTAATAATTATTATTGACTTTTTAAAATATTAGCTTAAATATAACAATAAACATTTTTATAGGTTGTTGTAAAATTTTTTAAGCTTTTAAACAAAAATTTTAAAAATCATATGAGAAAATTGTATAAAATCAATATTTTTACATACAGTTTTTTGCAAAATTTTGCTTAAAAACTATAAACACAAGTGAGGTTATAATGAAAAAGAAAGTAATAGTTGCCATGAGTGGTGGGGTAGATAGCTCTGTTGCAGCATACTTAATGAAAGAAAAAGGTTATGAAGTAATAGGTATAACTTTGAAGCTGTTTGACGGTCAGGAAAAACTACTTACAGATGCTAAACGTGTTGCAGATTTTCTTCAGATAAAATGGGAAATGGCTGACTATTCAGAGTATTTTAAAGATGTCATCTCATATTTCATAAACACATACAGAAAAGGTAAAACACCAAACCCATGTTCTTTTTGCAACAAAAACGCCAAATTTTCTTTTCTCTTTAACGAAATGCAAAAGCATGATGCAGAAATGATTGTTACAGGGCACTATGCAAGAGTCGTAGAATTCAATGGTAAAAAGTACATAGCTAAAGCCTTTGATCCTAAAAAAGACCAGTCATATTATCTCAGCCTTCTCGATGAGTTTCAGGTAAGTCTGTTATATTTTCCACACGGTGAAACTACAAAAGAGGAGGTTAGAAAACTTGCCAAAAATATTGGACTGTCAGTGGCAGAGAAAAAGGATAGTCAAGAAGTTTGCTTCTTGATGGGCAAAGATTACAGGACTTTTCTTAAGGAAAAAATAAAAGCAAATAGTTTCAAAAAAGGCTATTTTCTTCTAAATGGTAAAAAGATTAAAGAACATGACGGAATAGAGTTCTACACTGTCGGTCAAAGAAGGGGGTTAAAATTAAACTATCACGAATCCCTATATGTCAAAAAAATAGATGCTGATTCTGGTAATATCTATCTTGGGAAAAAAGAAGAGGTTTTTTATAGAGGTGTTAAATTAGAAAACTGCAATTTTCTTGATCAAAACAAACGCTTATTTAGAGCAAAAGCAAAAATCAGATACAGAATGAATTCCGCTCCCTGTCAGGTTGAAGTTCAGCCAGATGGCAAAGCTTTCTTGTTGTTTGACGAACCACAATTTGCACCGACACCAGGCCAAATAGCAACTATTTACATTGATGATAGGGTAGTTGGAGGAGGATTCATTGCAGAAGTATTTTGAAAATTTCACTTCCTGCTTAGTTGCATTAAGCGGTGGAAGAGATAGCGCCGCTGTCCTAAAACTTGCTGTGGAATTTCTTGGTAAAGAAAATGTGTTTGCCGCAACCTGTGTTAATTTCAATGTGTTTCTCTATGAAATTGAAAATGCAAGAAGAATAGCTGATTATTTTAAAGTACCTTGGATCCCTTTTTATACAAATCAATCACATGAGTTTTTAAAAAACCCTAAAGACAAATGTTACTACTGTAAAAAAGAAGTTTTAAAAACACTGACAGTGATAAAAGATAAATACGGCCTTGATATAATTTTTGACGGAACAAATACAGATGATTTAAAGGATTACCGTCCTGGGATGAAGGCATTACACGAATACAGTGTCAGATCTCCACTACTTGAAAATAATTTCGGCAAAAAGTTTGCGGCTGAAGAAACCTCGTTTCTTCAAAAAATAGGAGTCCATTTCACGGTGGAATCTTGTGCTGCAACAAGAATAATGGAACAAGAAATTACTTTAGATCTATTGAGAAAAATAGAGCTTACAGAAAACAGCCTCAGATACAGATATCCTACAATAAGAATCAGAGTTCTTAAAAATAAAATTAAAGTTGAATTCAAAAACAAAATCTCATTGACAAAGAACGATAAAGAAATAATTCGTGAGAAAATAAACAAATATTTTGATGTACCAATTATCACTATCCAATCTTAAATTGACAATTTGACACAATTAACTAAAATTACCAACATGAACTATAGCTCAGAAGTAAAAGAAATTCTTGACACCCCCTTAAACATGTTAACTTTTGTAGTTTTTGACATAGAAACTACTGGTATTCATCCAGAAAATGGGGATAAAATATTAGAAATCGGTGCAGTAAAACTCCACCCAGATTTTAGGTTCTATTTCATTTCGTGTGGGTAACACATCAAATCACCACAAACTTGTAATATCTTAAACCTCAAGTATTGAAAATTTCTATAACCATACGCTCGCTTGATTAACGTCTTAATCACATTATTTACACCCTCAAGTTGCCTGTATCGCTGACATTCGGACAGTGATACAGGCAAATATCACGCCGCTCCTCCTCTATCTTACAATTTAATATCCTACTCAGATGAAAATAATCATATACTATATCTGCCCTGGGAAATAATTCCTTAACTGCTTTTTCATAAGATAACCAAAAATCCACTGTGACTACCTTTAAATTACAATCGTTTATTTGCTCCAAGGCGGTCTTAGCATTATCAATTTTCCTGCCTCGTTCAACCCGTAACACCTTATTGCGATCATAATCAAACAATATAGTCGCATATCTGTGACCTCGCTTAAATGATATCTCACCTATACTCAATCGCTCAGTCTTGTAAAAAGAAAACTTCTTTTTCAATTCGTTGTAATCTATCCTGTATAAAATCGACGTAGGTATTCCTAGTAATCTAGAAGCCGTTTTATTATCAATATATTTTGTATATCTTGTTATTAATTCCCCTCCAAATTTCGAATATGATTGACGTGGAGAACATATACCATGTACCTCTGTATGAACTTTATTAGTTACTGGGCATCTCAAACGATATATTCGAGTTATAGCATATACCCCCATACCATTCACGCTGCCAATAAAAAATTTTCGCTTTCTGGAATCATATCAGCTGTGAACTTTTCCGCACTCTCTGCATATTGATGGTGATACACGCTCTAAATATAATACGATTGAGTTATTCTCTTCCTCTAAATCTACTATTTATACACTTGAATTTTAAAAAAGGTTGATATAATTTTTTCATTGAGGGACATGGTTAACCTCCTTTTGTGTTTTTTGTTGTTGTTTTTTTTCAAAAAATTTAAGGTTAACCTGTCCATCTTTCAAGTGATTTCTCACTGAAATTTTAGAATAATTTCCTTTATCTATTGATTATATCTATACACATTACCCACACTATTTGAAATAGATCTATTTTTTATATAATTATACCTTAACTTTTTTAACAATACAATAAAATATAATTTTTTACTAATCATACTACAATTAGTTTTTGATAAAATCTCTATCTTCCTGTTATCTATTACTTTTTTTTATTAACTTTTAACTAATAGGTATTTTTATATCCTACTACAAAGTTTTAAAAGAATAAAATATTTGAGGTGTTTTTTAAGATTTAAGCAGTAAATGAAAAAGTAGTAGATTAAAATGGAATAGAAATTTCACATAAAATTTGCTGTCTTATTTTTTATCATTATATCTTTTTACAATTCCATTCAGGGAAATATTTTCTTATTAATTTGTTTAGTTCAATTTCGAATTCAGTATATTTTTTTCTATTCGGTTCACTATATAAAGTATTTTGTTTATAGGAGGCAGCTTTGATAATCATGCCTGCGCCGACAGTATTATTTGTAATTCTATCGATAAATATAATACCACCTGTATGTCTGTTTTCCCAGTAATTATCAAATGGAATTTCCGTATTTAACACTACCCTACAATAAGCTATTTCATTCATCTGGAGTTTATTGTCTTTTTCCTTTTCTAATGTATTAACATTTATTTTAAAATATATCTCATCAACATATCCTGATACATAAGAAGTAGCTCTCTTCACATCATAAGTCTTATCTACCACCAAAGGCTCTTCACCCATCCACACAATAAACACATCAATAGTATCACTCATCTCAGGCAACTCATTAGATTTTACAATCAAATCTCCTCGACTTATATCAACTTCATCTTCTGTGAGTAATGTAACAGCCATCGGAGAACGAGCTATGCTCGTATGTTCAACGTTCAACGTTCTATGTTCTACGTTATCAGAACCTTGAACGTTGAACTTTGAACTTTGAACCTCTCTATCACTTTGAACGTTGAACCTTGAACCTTGAACTTCTTTATATGCTGGTGGTACTATTGCTTTAACTTTTGTTTTTACTCTAGATGGTAAAACCGTGATCTCATCATCCACCTTGATACTACCAGAAACTATTGTGCCGCAATATCCCCTGTAATCCAAATTCGGACGATTGACATACTGAACTGGAAATCTAAATTGTTCAATGTTCAATGTTCTACGTTTAACGTTATCAGAACCTTGAACTCCTTTATCACTTTGAACTTTGAACTTTGAACTTTGAACTTCTACTGTATCTAGGTATTCAAGTAAGGTTTTGCCATTGTACCAGGACATGTTCTCACTTTTTTTAACAACATTGTCACCTTTGAGAGCGGAAATGGGGACAAAAGTAAGTTCAACGTTCAATGTTCTACGTTCAACGTTATCAGAACCTTGAACCTTGAACTTTGAACTTTGAACAATCTCCCCTATCGTCTCCCCAATCCCCCTCATCATCTCAATATAATCTCTCTTTATCTTCTCGTAGACTTCCTGCTTGTAGCCTACTAAATCCATTTTGTTAATAGCCACAATTATATGCTTAATACCAAGTAAGGTTACTATAAACGTGTGTCTCTTAGTTTGTGTTAATACACCATTTCGCGCATCAATAAGAATTACTGCCACATCTGCGTTTGATGCTCCTGTTACCATATTTCTCGTATATTGTTCATGCCCAGGAGTGTCTGCAATAATGAATTTCCTCTTTTCTGTCGAAAAATACCTGTAGGCTACATCAATGGTTATCCCTTGCTCTCTTTCTGCCTGCAAACCATCTACTAAGAGAGAAAAGTCTATTTCGTCTTCCGTCCTTTTATACTTAGCTTCTGCCTTCAAAGCCATAAGATGGTCTTCAAAAACCATCTTAGTCTCATAAAGAAGGCGGCCTATAAGCGTACTCTTTCCATCATCAACACTACCGCAGGTGATAAAACGTAAAAGCTCCTTTTGTTCGTGTTGATGCAAATACTCAAGTATGTCATCTTTTATCAACTTTTCTTCACTCATTACTCCTCCATAATAGTACTAAGTGTTAAGCGTTAAGCATTAAGAAAAAAGAATTAAATTTTAAATCTTAGTGCTTAGTACTTAGCGCTTAGCACTTAATACTCAAAAATACCCTTCGATCTTTTTCCTTTCCATACTCCCCACCTGGTCAAAATCTATCAATCTTCCCTGACGCTCTGAGTATTTTGTGAGGAGCATCTCTTGTATAATTTCAGGCAAAGTAGTAGCTCTTGATTCTACTGCCCCAGTAAGTGGATAACACCCCAATGTCCTGAATCTCACCCATTTCATTTGTGCTTTCTTTCTTAATTCTTCTGGCATCCTATCATCATCTACCAGAATCAGCGCACCTTCATACTCCACCACAGGTCTCTCTTTTGCAAAATAAAGCGGCACTACAGGAATATTTTCAAGATAAATATAAAGCCACACATCAAGCTCTGTCCAGTTTGACAATGGAAATACCCGTATGCTTTCCCCTTTATTTTTCTTCAAATTATATACATTCCAGAGTTCTGGTCTCTGATTTTTAGGATCCCATCTGTGATTTTTATCTCTAAAAGAAAATATCCTTTCTTTAGCTCTTGATTTTTCTTCATCCCTTCTTGCACCACCAAAAATCACATCAAATTTATACTTATTTAAAGCCTTTTTCAAAGCCTCTGTTTTCATAATATCAGTATGAACCTTACTACCATGTATAAACGGGTTAATCCCCCTTTGAACCCCCTCCTCATTAACATACACTATTAATTCTAATCCCAACTCTTTTGCTCTCTTATCTCTAAAATCTATCATATCTCTAAATTTCCAAGTTGTATCCACATGCATCAATGGAAAAGGTGGCTTTGCAGGATAAAAAGCCTTCATAGCCAGATGTAACATTACTGACGAATCTTTTCCTATAGAATAGAGCATTACAGGGTTTTCTGCCTCTGCAACCGCTTCACGGATGATATGAATACTTTCATATTCTAATAATTTTAAATGCGTTAACTTCTCTTCTGTAATCATAACAACCTCACATAAAGTTCAATGTTCAACGTTCATGGTTCATGTAGGTGTAAGTGAAAGTGAAGGTGTTTGCATTCATCACCACACCACTAACCACTACCATACCACTTACACCTTTACTTTCACACTCACACTATCTAACTAAATTACTTTTTCCTAATAACGACAGACCAGTAATTATCAATTCTCTTTTGTTCTATAATCTCATGTCCTTCCATAGCAACGGATCTTGGAACATTGTCTATTGGATCACCATCATCCAGATATACCTCAAGTAAATCACCGCTTTTCATTCCAGCTAAATCCACTTTTATACGCACAAAATTCAACGGACATGATACACCTCGATAATCCTTAAACACCTTAATTTCAGGTTCTGACACCTTATCCTTCTCTTTTGGTTCATCAATTCCAGTAACAATATTTAAACTTTCATCAAGCTCGTCATAAAAACGTTTCACTGTATCAACAAACTCCAAAATCTCATCTTCACGCTCTGTTGTTAAAGACTGATTATCAATAAGCAGTCTTACAATATTTTCATATTTTGTGCTGACAAGCCCTGTTTTAAAATAATGCTCATCAAAGAGCTTTATCAATTGTTCATTAGATTCTGCATCATATCCTTTAAGCAGTAGTAACATTTTAACTGACTTAAAAATCATTTCATTCAATAAATCTAACTTGTCTTTACCATTAATTTCTTTTACTTTCTTTTTATATTTTACAAGCTGTTCTAAATACAACTCTACTAAATCAAACATACTTGCAGAACATTCACCCGGTCCAATATCATTCACATTGAACAATTCATCAGAATTCCAATCATAATAAAAAGAGTTATCTTCTTCAAATGAAGGAACATATTCAAAATCTTTCAAAATTTCTCTAATTCGGCTTTCACCAAACTTATTTAAATAGTCTTGAAAACTTGCTAACCCTGATTCTGCAAAATCTTTTAAAACTTCAATAACAAAGTAAGGCATTTTTTTAGCGCTAATTTCTCCAATTTTCTCGCCAAATTTAGTACCACCATCTTCAACTTTGCCACCAACAAGCACATTATACGCAGGATATAAATATCCATCGTTACGCTTTGCTTTACCAAAAAATCCGAGGTTACCTATCAGGTGTTTACCACAAGAATTTGGACAACCAGAAATATTTATCTGAATTCTACCTAAAGCAGAAAACAATTCTATATTCTCTGAAATTAATTCATAAATTTTGGAAACTGCACCTCTCGGCTTACAAATGCCAAGCTGACATGTATCTGCACCTTTACATGCAATAATATCAGAAATTATACGTGGATTATCAGAATTTGTATCAAGCTGTTTGATAATATTATAAACATTGGGTAAATATTCACCTTTTATATTGCGCAAATGAATATTCTGATTTATTGAAAACCTTATAACATCTTCACCAAAATTTTCTAAAAATTTGGCCAGCTTTTTAGCATCTTCTGTACTTATATCACCATTTTTTAAAGGTATTTCTATTGTATAAAATCCTTTTTGCTTTTGCTCTTTTACATAATTACGTTTCCATTCACCAAACCCTTCATCTATAGGTTCTTCAGGTTTTAAATTAATAATATCATTTAAAAAGTTTCTTTCTTCCTTATATAATGCTTCATAATCCTTTAATTCAAACTTTTCTTTTTCTCTTTCAAATAGTTTTATAAATTCTTCTCTTCCAAGTTTGTTATATAAAAATCTCAAACGAGCAGAATGTCTATTCTTCCTATTTCCGTATTTATAAAAAAGTAACTTCACACCATTTACTACCTGATAAACCTCATTTATCGTAATAAAATCATATAAAAGTTCAGCTATCCTTGATTTTCTGCCAAGTCCGCCACCTACATAAACTTTAAACCCTTTTTTACCTTCTTTTATTCTGGCAATAAACCCAACATCAGAAATTGTAGCACAAGCAGAATCTTCATAAGTATTGGAAAAAGTTATTTTAAACTTCCTCGGCAAATTAAATGAATCATCCTCTTTTAACAAATCATTAGTAAGACCCACAACAACTGGAGTAATATCATAAGGTTCCAAAGGGTTAATTCCTGCATCAACACTCATCACAATATTTCTAACTGTATTACCACCACCACCTTTTGAAGATAATCCACATTCAATAAGTCCCTTAGAAATATAAACTGTATTTTCTATTACAACATCATGAATCTGAATATCTTGTCTTGTAGTAACATGTAACTTTTCAGAACCATATTTGTCTGCAAGTTCTGCAATTACATATAGCTGTTTTGGAGTAATGATCCCTCCTGATAATCTAATTCTTACCATGTATGTTCCAGATTTTCTCTGCTCATATATACCAAAAGGAACACGTATTCCTTTAAATTTTTCTGGCTCAATTCTCCCTTTCAGGAAATCATCTACTGCTTTTTCATATTTTGCCAAATCTTCATAAATTGTATACGGTAAAGTATATGTCAACATTTATATCACCTCATATTCTATTTTTTTTACTTTTCCATCCTTTATCTCAAAACACTTCAAATCTCGCTGCCCATTCATTAAAGAAATAATAAAGTAGTAAACATTCGGATCATGTGCCAACCTGATATCTTCTTCTGAAGGCCTTGCAGGAGTACTTGGATGCGAGTGATATACGGCTATTATATCTAACCCTCTGTTTCTTGCATCCTTAAATGCGTTAAACTGCTCTTGAACATTAAAAGTAAAATGCTCTGGGCTTTGATCTTCATTTTTTATTTTATAATAATTTGTAATTACATCACCTTTCCCAGCAAGATATCCACAAACTTCATTTGGCAGTCCGCTTATAGCATATTCAAATAACTCTTCCACTATCTCTTTTTTTATTTTTAGCATAGATTTACCTTTTTTTTCTAATTTACTTTTAGCTCACAAACAATTTCTTCTTCATCCTTTAATTCGCGTATTACAGGATTTGTTCCGCATATTGGGCATTTATCATTCTTTTTAACTTCAATATTTCTAAATTCCATTAGTTTTGCATCAAAATATAAAATCCTATTTGTCAACAAGTAACCAACTCCTGTAATGTATTTCAGCACCTCAGCCGCCTGGATTGTCCCCAACATACCAGCTATGGCGCCCAAAATTCCAGCTGAAGCACATGTTGGTACCGATCCAGGAGGTGGTGGAGATTTAAATACGCATCTATAGCATGCAGTCTCTCCAGGAATGATCGTCATAGATTGACCGATAAATCTTAAAATGCCTCCATGAGAAAATGGCTTTTTCGCAAATACACACGCATCATTTATCAAAAACTTTGAAGCAAAGTTATCTGTCCCATCAACCACAAAGTCATATTTCGAAACCAAATCAAGTATATTTTCAGAGGTAATTTTTTCATTATAAGTCTCAACTTTGACATTTGGATTTAGCTTTTTAATTTTTTCAGCTGCCGATTGGACTTTTGGTTTACCAATATCATCGGTAAAATGGATTACCTGTCTTTGCAGGTTGGACAAATCAACATTATCCATATCTGCTATTCCTATTGTCCCTACCCCTGCAGCAGCTAAATAGAGTGCTACGGGTGAGCCTAAACCACCTGCACCAATTATTAAAACTTTTGCATTACATATCTTCATTTGGCCTTCTACGCCAATTTCCTGTAAAATTATATGTCTACTGTATCTTTCTATATCTTTTTCACTAAACATTTAATCACCTCCAATACCCTTTAAAGCATTATCTAAATCTTCTAATATATCCTCTACATCTTCTATCCCCACAGAAAGCCTAATCATTGAATCAGTTACACCAAGACGCTCTCTTTCCTTTTTCGGGTATTCACAGAATATTGTTGATGCAGGATGTATTATTAACGTCCTGTTATCGTGAATATTTGTAGATTTTTTAATAATCTTCAAATTGTCCATGAACTCAAAACATTCTTTTTCTGACGATAATTCAAAGGTCAGAATTGCACCTTGATAATCTGGAAAAAACTTTTTAGCTAGAGTGTAATCAGGATAGTTTTTCAATCTTGGATATCTAACATTTTTAACTTTAGATATACCATTCAAATACTCTGCAACAACCAATGCATTTTTACATGCTTTTTCAACTCTAAGCTGAATTGTTTCTAATCCTAAACTTTGCAGATAAGCATTATAAGGTGATAAACAAGCACCGATATTTCTAAACACTTCATTTCTTAATTTTGATATAAAAGCATATGGGCCAAATTTTTTGTAGTCATCATATAAGTAAGGATTATTACTCCACTTATATGAGCCATAGTCGATTATTAAACCGCCAACAGATGTAGCCCCACCAGATATAAATTTTGTAGAAGAAATAACTTCTATATCTATACCAAAATCTTTTGCTCTAAAAATTGGAGGTGGAGTTGCAGTTGTATCAGCAACTAACAATACTTTATAATTTTTAGCTATCTTCGCAACTCGTTCGAAATCAGTTACATAAAGTTGTGGATTTGTTATAGATTCTAAGAAAATCAATCTGGTTTTAGCATCAATTGCCTCTTCAATTTCTTTATAATTTTGTGGATCAACAAATCTGGTTTCAATATTGTATTTGCTTAATGTGTATTTGAGCAATGAATATGTATTGCCAAATACGTATTTTGTACAAACTATATTATCACCAGCTCCAACAAGTGTTAAAATAACATTTGCTATTGCTCCCATACCTGAAGATAATGCTAAAACACCTAACCCATCAGTAATACTTTTAATCCTTTTTTCGAAATAGCTTACAGTCGGATTGGATATACGCGAATAAATGTGTTTGTTTATCCTTCCATTAAATGCATCTGCTAATTCCTTAGAGGTTTCAAATTCAAAAGATACATTACCATATATAGGCATATGGATAGAACCATGTGGGTCATTTTTTGGTAATTTTGTGTGAAGAATTTTGGTTGTAACCCCTTTCAAATCAACCCCCCACCGACAAAATACAGGAAATCAACTTCATCTTTTTCTTTAAGTAAGGTATTATTATATTTGCTTTTATCTAAGAATTCGCCATTAAGTTGAACTACAACTGTATCAGGATCTTCCACTTTCTTTATTTTCAATAATTCTGCAACCGTTAGTTTTTCCTCTTTAACAATTACTTCTTCACCATTCACTTTTAATTTCATAATTACCTCCAATTTTGATGTTTAAAATTTTAAAATCTAAAAATTATTCCTTAAAATGTAGTCCACACTCTTTTTTGGACTCTAATTCCCACCACCATCTTCCAGCTCTTTCATCTTCACCTGGATGTACAGATCTTGTACATGGTGCACAACCTATACTCAGAAAACCTTTTTTATGCAGTTCATTAAAAGGAACATTATTCGAAACTATGTAATCCCAAATCTGTTTTCTATCCCAGTTGATAAGAGGATTTACTTTGATAATTTTAAAATTTTCATCATATTCTATTAACTCCATTTGTTTCCTATAAGTCGACTGTTCTTTTCTAAGTCCAGTAATCCATATCAATTTGTCTTTAAAAGCTCTCTTCAGCGGCTCAATTTTTCTGACATAACAACACTTTTTTCTAAGCTCTTCGCTCTCATAAAAAAGATTTATCCCGTGGTTATTAACCAAATCTTCCAGAAGGTTAAAATCAGGAAAGTACACTTTTATAGCTATATTCAATGCTTTTTGTGTTTCATCTAATAACCTATATGTCTCCTCAAACAATCTTCCGGTGTCCAGGGTAAAAACATGAATATTTCTATCCTTATCCAATTGCGATAACATATGTGTTATTACTTGATCTTCAGGACCTAAACTTGTTGAGAAAGCTGAAACACTTGAATAGTTATTTACTATTAAATTTAATATTTCGTTATCGTGAACATGCTTTAGTTTTTTTATAATTTCATAAATTCCTTGCATAATATGTTCTCCTAAATTTGGTAATCTTCTTTAAGTACTTTTCTTCCAATGTTTATTTTACTCCATGCTCTTTCGTGTAAATAATATAATATCATTTTTGTAATAACTTCTATTGAGCCAATAGAAAAAGCCATTGAGAAATTACCTGTAATCAGAAAAGATATAATGATTGTGTCAATTGTTCCAGTTAATCTCCATGAAATTGTTTTAATTATAGATCTGTATTTTTTTTCTACTATCATGTGGAAAAAATATATGTAAAAATTTTTAAATGTCAAGAAAAATCATGATATTTGTTTGGAAAAAATACGTAAATAATATAGATATATCACCAATATAGTGATAAAACTTTGATCTATATTTGGTTATTAATGTGAAGCTAATTATTGAGTTATATAGAGGGGGAGCCCCCTCTATATTGTTTAATTTTAAAATTTAATTTGTAATTATATTTCGTTTATGTACTTTTTTATTAATTCTTGATTAAAACCATCTATTCTTTTGCCGTTAATTATAATTACAGGTGTGCCTTTTACACCGAGTGAATTTCCTTTTTCAATATTTCTTTTAATCTGTTCAGAAGTTTCTTTTGAAAGGGCTATTTTTTTAAATTTTTTGGGATCTTTTGTTTTGTTTGCAAAAATCTCTAGTATTTTTTTATCTGAAAGTGATTTGTTATTAAAGTTATAAAGCTCATCCCTGAAATCCAATCCAAACTTTGCTCCAGCTATAAGAATTTTTGAAAAAAGTTCAGCCTTTTTATGCATATTTTTTAAAGGATAGTGAAGGATGTAAAAAGCATAATTTTTTTTGGATTTATTTTTGAGAAGTTCTTTTATTAAAAAGTGTGCTTTTTTACAAAATGGACATTCAAAATCGGTTATCATAACTATAGTGTTTTTTGCATCTTTGTTGCCTTCTATCAGAGTAAAGTTTTTGAGATCCTTTTTGGTAAATTTCACAATATTGTATTTACTCTTTAATGTTTCTAACATCTTTTCTCCGCTTATCAAGTTGATTGCATCTGGATAAAGATACTTTCCATCAGATAGCAAAAACGCATTTATTGGTCTTTTTATGTTATCACCAGTTGCTATTATTTTAACAAAATAAATGTTTGTGTCTTTAATTTTCTCGAGAATAGTAACTTTTACTTTTGGATTTTTTGCCCCCTGTCTTATTAGATTGTTTTTGATATTGCTTGCAATATCTTCCTTTAAGTTGGCAGCTGCAAAACTGACTATACTAATGACAATTAATAGTGCATAAAATATTTTCCTCATGATCTCCTCCTTTTTTATTTTTAACTGCAAAAGCAGTTATATCATTATATCAATAGAAAATATGATAATTAAATATAAAAAAAAATATCATATAAAGTTTAATGCCTCTGCTGGATCTGTTTCAGTTGCTTTTTTAGCAGGGAGTAATCCTGAAAGGATACATACAGTGGTTATAGCTAATATAAAAATCACGATATCTTTTAAGTCAAAAACGAAACGGAAATCACTGCTAATGAAGTATTCAACAATAAAATACGTCAGAAAAGAACTAAGTAAAAAGCTAATAAAAACTCCTATAGTACTGATCAAGAAAATTTCTGAAAGAATTAGGTAAATTATATGCTTTGATTTGTATCCAATAGATCTTAAAATTCCAATTTCCTTGGTTCTACGTTTAACAGAGTTCATTAAAAAGTTTGATATGGATAATAGACTGAAAACAATTATTATAATGGATAATAAATGCAAAAAGAATACAATATTCTTGATGCTGTTGAGCTTTACAATGTTATCATCTTTAACAAGATAAACATCATATCCTTTTCCAAGTAAAGACTTCAGCTCATTTAAAACTTCTTTATGTACCCTTTTTTCAAATAAAGAATAGGGCAATCTTATTTTGATTTTGTTTATACTGTTTTTTTTATTAATTAACGTATTTGCTGACATTAAATCCATTATTATTGAGTTGTCATAAACATTTCCATAAGTATTTAAGATTCCAGATATAAAAAATTCTTTTCCTTTTAAGAATATTTTATTGCCAATTTTAAGTGATTCTATGTTTGCTATTTTGTGCCCGATTATTATTTCGTTTGCAGAGTCTGGCAATTTTCCTTTAACAGATAGATTCATTTTGTTTATCTTATTTAATTCGATTCCATATATTTTAATAGTGCTACCTTTGTAAATGTAGTTGTAAGTTAGTTCTGGAATAACACTCAAAAAAAAGTTCTTATACTTTGAATTATTTAACCTATTAATAGTTTTTGTTGAAAAAAGCTTTAATTTACCGCTATTTCCACCAATGCTATACCCTTTATAATTTAAGGTGATATCTCCAACAGGTTTTACTTCTATTTTTACTCCTGTTTTTTCTATGTAGGAACTGATATCATTTTTTACAATATTTATTGCCCAATATAGGGTGATAATTATAGAAGAGGGGATAACAACAGCAAGTATTAGAAAAAATAGCCTTGATTTTTGCTTTATCCACATTTTGAAAATTATTTCAAATAAACTCACAAAACACCTCTTGCTAAATTTTCAAAGTATTTTTTGCTTCAACAACTTGAAACAGCACAAAATTCAATATCAACATTTGTTGAATATTCTATATTTTCAATCAAGCCATCTCTCATATAAATTACTTTTCGGGCAAAGCTTAAATTTTCAATATTGTGTGTTACAAACAGAATAGTTAACCCCTCTTTGTTTAAACTTGAAAATACTTTCATTATTTCTTCACTGTTTTTTGTATCCAGATTACCTGTAGGTTCATCAGCTAATATTAAAGGTGGTTCATGAACTATAGCCCTTGCTATAGCTACACGCTGTTGTTCACCACCAGAAAGCTCTGAAGGCATTCTACCAGCTTTTTCTCTCAGACCAACTTTCTCAAGGGCTGCAAGAGCCATTTCTCTCTGCTTTGAATGAGATATTTTTTTTATGGATAAAGGTAACATAACATTTTCTATAGCTGTGAGGTATGAGATTAGATTATATTGTTGGAATACAAAACCAAGATAATGTGATCTGAAGTCGGCTCTTTTCTCGTTTGAGAGCTTGTAAATATCAATATCATCAATTTTCAGCACACCTGAAGTAGGAGGGTTTAATGATCCAATGATACTGAGCAGAGTACTTTTGCCTGAACCGGATGGGCCAACTATAGCAACGAAATCTCCTGCATCAATTTTGAAACTAACTCCTTTTAAAGCGGTATGTTCATAGTCTGAACCTTTGTAAATCTTCACTAGCTCTTTTCCTTCAATAAAACTCATATTAAACTCCTATATTATGTAAAATTTAATGTTTTTATAGGATCTGTGTTAGCAGCCTTAATAGCAGGTATTAAAGTAGATATTATTACTATAAAAACAGAAACAATAATTACTATTCCGAATAATATAAAACTAAAATTAATGTTAAGATTAAACTCTGTAAACAGTTTCAGATCAGCAATTTTTGCAAGAAGAAAGCCAATTAAATATCCGATAGCGCCGCCAATAAATCCAACAATTATTGCTTCAGTAAAGAAAATTTCGACAATATCAGATTTTCTAAATCCGATAGTTCTAAAAATCCCTATTTCTTTTAATCTTTCCATAATATTGGAGAAAACAACCACAGACACAAAGATAATCATTGTAATAAAAGTGAAAGTTGTAATGACCCTTGAGAACACTTCAAACTTTTCTACAGTCTGTTTTCTTTGCTCTAAAATGCTTGAAATGATCTTTACGTCAGCATAAGGTAGTTTTTTACTAATTTGAGAAGAGATACTTTCAATTGGACATGTGTAACAGAAAGCGGCAACCTCTATTAATGAAAGTTCACCTTCTTTATTTAAGAGTTCCTGTAAAGTAAGTAAGTTTACAAAAATAGTATTGTCATCATCAGTACCAGTTTTATTTAAAATAGCGCGGACAATAAACTCTTTTCCGTAAATATCTAATTTATCTCCAACATTTAAAGATAACTTTTTAGCTGCATAACTACCAAGAAGTAGATCGTTGCTTCTATAAGGTTTGTCTCCTTTTAATATCCACCATTTCTTTTTAAGATTAATTTCAGCTGGGAAATCAACACCTACTGCTATAAGGTCTATATTTTTTACTTTAAGTTTATCAATTAATTTTGGTGCGATAACTGCTATATTTTTTCTGTTTTTTATAGAGTTGATTTTTATAATATCATTTACTGTTAGCGATTTTTTCCCTATGAGATTTTCCTTAAATGTAACAACAATATTGGATCCTATCTCATCAAAACTGTTTGCTATAGTTTCCTCCATTGAGCGATTTAAGAGATACAGACAAACTATGACAGCCATTGATAAAGATATCCCTAAAATCAGATAAACAGTTTTATATCTCCTGCTAATTAAATTCTTTGTGGCGATATGGTCATTTCTCATTAAATAACTCCGTACTAAATTCTCAATCTCCAGTTGTCCAAGATATTTAGATCGATGTAAATCTTTCCATTAATTATTTTATAAGGGATTTCTTCAGGTGGATATTTTACACAACCACCAGAAATACCTCTTAAATCGTTTAAAAACCATCTTGTACCACATGTTTCGCAAACAAGAATGTTGTTTCTAATTCTAAATCTTTGGGAACGGCAAGGCTCACACATTGCAATTACTACAACAAGTCTTCCAGAAGGTGCTATATATGCAGCAAGAGGTACTTCTTTGTTTGAACTTTTATTACGATAAACAGTATAAATTATTTTGTTATTTATAACTTGATTTAAGTCTAAAACCAATTTCTTATTTTCTATTTGATATGAGATATCTGTCATATTTATCTCTTTACCTTTATAATTCATAGATTTGCCTATATTATAATTGCCACCAGTATATCTTTTTATTGGCATAGAGTTTTTTTTAGCATTAAACACAAATGCACCTAAACCTACAATTGCAATAAAAATAAACATAAATATTATTACTTTGTTTGGTCCCTTGTATCTTTCTTCTTCTTTCATCAATTTTTCTTTAAGTTCGTTTCTTTTATCCATAACACACCTCTTTTTATTCAAATATTTTGTAGGCTTCTTTGAGATTTTTGTTGTCTATGATAGTATTTGAAATAAGTAAAAATATCTTGTTTTGTTTAGTAAAAAGATAAAAAAATAGTTCGGTTTCATCAGATAATTTTCTTTCAATAAATTTTATTGAATCATTGATGTTTAATTTAATATTTCTTATGTGAAGCTTGGCAGTTAATGTTTTTTCAAAACTGATGAGCTGATTGAAATCTTTAAATTCCATAGATATTACTGTAAGTTTTGCATTTTTGGATTCGTATTCAGCAATATAAGCATTATTGTGAATATTATATTTCCCAAATAACAAAGAGATTTTCTCAATGGCTTTATCACCATAAACAAGATTCTTAAATTTCATATTTGAGAAATAATTTGGTATTTTCCCTGTGATTAGAAAGTAATTAATTTTGGTAAGGGAAATTGCAATAAAAATAGCTATGGCACCAATAAACATTAAATCTTCAATTCCAACTTTTCTTCTAACAGAAATAGTTTTCATAATAGTTTTTCCTTTTGGCTCAATTCTTTAGCCTTTCAATATTCATCTGTATTTTAGATAACCTTTCTTTTGCTTTGCTTCTCATTTCTTTGTATGTTTTCTCATCAATCTTATTATTGGCAAATTTTTCGTCAAGATTTACAATTTCTTCCAATAGTGATTCTTTTCTTAAATTTAAAAGCTTCAATTGTTCATTTATATCCTCAACATTTGATGCTTTTTTTCTTTTTTTGTATTTTAAATAAATGAATAGTGATATTGGCAGTATTGTTAATATAGCTAAGAAAATATGTGGGTTGATTCCTCTAAATGGGGATTGACGCCAGAACCTTACATGTGCAGCACTGTGAAATTTGGGTTGATATGAATCAATAATTTGCGATGTTGTTTCACTTTTTATATTGACAAACAAGCTTAATTCCATATTGGGAAAAAGCTTTGGATAAAAGTAGTATTTTAACTTATTGTTTTGTATTTCAACTTCTTTACCTTCATATAAATCTTCACCTTTTATTTTAATCCCACTGGGTGGTGTTAGGATGTAGATATTTTCTGTAAATTTATTGATTTTTAAAGGGAGTATAAAATGTGGTAAATTTATTTGTTTTAACATCCTTATTACGATATTGTTTTCTCCGGGTTTTAAGTTTGCTTTAATTATCATCTTGTTTTGATTGAAATTTACGTTTTGTTTGTTTACACCTGCGAGAAATTCAAAATTACTAACATTTTTGGGAATAGATATTTCAATTACATTTGAATTAGTTTTTTCCTTTCCCTGATAATTTATAAATAAACTATATGTCAAAGATACACTATTTGCAGATATTGGATTAATGTATAAATGAAGTGCGGAAATCTTAACAGTTTTATCAACATCAGCTATTTTATAAGTATAGCCGTTGATCATAGTAAAAATTACAAAAAGAACAACAACTAAACCTTTTATTAACTTCATTTATGGCTCCCCATTTTTTGTTTTTTATATTTACTGATTTCCTTCTCTATTTCATCATCAATTGATGAAAATGTTTGATTATTATTCTCTTGCATTAGTTCTTCTTCCTTTAATATTAAAGCAGCTTTTTTTCGGTAATAATCACTTAACTTTTTGTAATCTTTTGGGGACAATTTGTTCATTTTATAATCAAACTCAATTTCAGCTAATGTGGTAAATACTGATTTCTTTTTTTCATCTAATGACATACTATCTTCTTCTTTATCAATATTAATGAAAATAAGTTCTTCATTTGTTATTATAGGCTTTATCACCAATATTATAGGTATTGAAAATATAATTAATGCTATTAAATAAATCATTTATACCTCCCTGTTAAAAATGTTTTTTTATCTCTTCATCTAAAAGTGGATCGAATTCAGCTTTGGTAATTTCATCAATTTCTATGTCGGGTTCTTTTTTTGCACGTTTATTGAATACCCATTTGTCAAGGGCAATGTAAATTATTAGTGCTCCTGCTAATAAACCTAAAAATGGGGTTACCCAAGCTAAAATGTTAAATGAGCTACTCACAGGCGGAGCAGCCATGACTTCTTCACCATAAATATTTATCATGTAAGCGTAGATATCTTTTTCACTTTTCCCTTCAATTAAAAGTTTTTTGATTAATTTTCTCATCTCTTCAGCAGTGTTATTCGAGCAGGCTTTCAAGTACATTCCACACCCATCAGTACACATAAGATTTGCTTCAATCTTTTTAAAAAGAGCGTAATCAAACCCATTGTCTATAGCAAATGCAAGCTGACCATTGATAATTATTGTAATGATAATAAGAAAAATCTTAACTCTTTTCATAATTCACTCTCACAGAATATATTTTGGATTGAGTTGGGCCCCTTTTCCAGGCCACAAGGCTATAATTGAACCGATTATTAAAATATATCCACCAATCCAGATCCATATAACTAATGGATTGATATGGATCATTAAGTCAACATACTTGCCATTATTTATCCAGCCAGCAAGTGCTACATAGAGGTCTTCTTTCAATGTAGAATAGATAGCTACTTCTGTTGAGGGTTGGTCCCATGTTTTATAAAACACTTTCTCAGGCTTGAGAATGCCAATACTTTTTCCATTTTTTTTCACTTTAAGTTTTGCAAAGACTATTTGATTACTACCTTCTTTGGTCATTTCTAACCCTTTGTACTTCATTGTGTAGTCGTTTATTGCAATCTCATCACCAAGTTTTACTCTTACTTCTTTTTCAATTTTGTAGGCATTTGAACCAATGATACCCACAGCAATAAGAATTGTGCCTATATGAACTATATAGCCACCATATCTTCTTCTGTTTTTAGAAATTAAGCGCCATAGAGATACAAGGTATCCTTCATTAACAACTTTTCTTCTAACTCTAACACCTTTAACAAATTCTTGTATAGTTGTGATCAATGCGAAAAATGATATTGTGAATCCGATGGTTGCGTAAAGTTTTTTAGAAAAGATAAAATAGTAACCTATTACTGCAAAAATTATACTTAGTATTGTGGGGATCAAAAAATTGTTCTTAAAATTTTCATAAGATGATTTATGCCAAGCAATCAATGGGCATATTCCTATAAGTAAAATTACTCCCAGAAGTATGGGGCTCATTACCTGATTGTACCATGGAACACTTACAGTAACTTTTACACCACGAATGGCTTCAGAAATAATAGGAAAGTTCGTTCCCCAGAAAACTGCAAATGCACCGCCAACAAGCAACAGGTTGTTAAATAGGAAGCTACTTTCTTTAGAAATATACGATTCAAAAGAACGTTGCTCTTTTAAAAGTTTTAAACGGTGAAATATTAATCCTAAAGATAAAGCTGCAAGCAATATTATATAGCTAAGAAATACAGAGCCTAAAGATGAATCAGAAAAAGAATGTACTGATGCATATACTCCACTTCTTGTTAAAAATGTACCGAAGATAGTTAACAAATAAGTTGCGATGATCAAAAACATATTCCAAATTTTCAGCATATTTTTTCTTTCTTGAATTATGATGGAATGTACAAAAGCTGTAGCAGTCAACCATGGCATAAAAGAGGAGTTTTCTACAGGGTCCCATGCCCAGTAGCCGCCCCAGCCTAATTCTACATAAGCCCACTGTGCTCCAAACAAATTGCCAAGGCTTAGAAACAACCATGCCCAAACTGTCCATCTTCTTGTAGTTTTAATCCACCAGTCATCAACCTTTTTGGTTATCAGAGCTGACATTGCAAAAGCGAATGGTACAGTAAATCCGACATATCCAAGATACAAGGTAAGAGGGTGAAAAACCATTCCTGGATTTTGCAATAAAGGATTTAATCCATTTCCATCTGCAGGTTTTACAGGTAGGAGTTCAAAAGGATTTGTTATGAATATTAATACACTTAAGAAAAAGATGTTTATCATCAATAACACTATGACAGCGTATGCCAAATACTTATTAAACACTCTTTTTAAAGGGAATGCTATAACAGCAGTATATATTGTAAGAAGAAGCGTCCAAAGCATCAAAGAGCCTGCGTTTCCAGCCCAAAAAGCAGCAAATTTGTAAAAAATGGGTAAATCTTTGTTTGTATATTGATAGACGTATTTTATTTGATAATTGCCTGTAATTAAAAAGTAAATTAGTATTAAAGAAGCTACTATTGATAGAAAAGCAACCGATAAGGTTGCTCCTCTACCACTTAATAAAAGTTTTGAATTTTTGTTTTCTATCCCTACCACTAAGCAAATTAATGCGTAAATGCAAAATAACAAAGCTATTACCAATGAACTGGTTCCAATAAAGGTCATTTGTATTTCCTCCAAAAGGTTATTTGTTGTTTAATTCTTTAAGTAATTCTTTGTATGTTTCTTCACTGATTTTTCCATCTAACAGTAATTTTCTTAATTTTTCTTTTTCTCTTTGTTTATGATTTTTATTATTTTCTTTTTGTTTAGGTGAGTTTTTGGATTGTTTGGAAGAAGTACCTTTGAGCATGTATGCAACAGTAAAACCTAATATGGCGGCAAATACTATAATTATCAATATAAGTTTTTTGTCAGTAGGAATGCTTGTTTCATTTAAATTGCTTTGCTTGATATTTTTGATTGAAGGTTCAGAAGAATTTCTTACATAACTTATTTTAAATGATATTTTTTCATTTTCTTTTATATCTTTAAGATTTAGATAGTAATTTGTAAAATCTCCATCTAACTGGTTCCAGTGTGGTTTTGGTATCATTTCAAATTGGGTGGAATCTGTAGGCTGTTTAACTTCAACTGTCATATTTTGAATAGGAAAAGCTGCTCTAAAAAGATGATTAAAGCTCCTATTGCTATTATTAAGGTTTAAATAATCGATGTAATATTCAAACATTACAGGGAATTCTTCTCCAGGATTTATTGTTCTTGAAGGTTTCCAAGTAATTTTAATATAATCACCCATATCTTCTACAAGATATCTCAGACAGAGCATACCGTTTTCTGTTTCGCACAACATATTAATTTTTGCGCCTTTTGGTGCATAATAAATGAGTTCATCATTAAATGGTTTGCCGGTATCATTGATGAATTTTCCTGAATAGATGACTAAAACTGATGGCTTATCATACTCAGGCCATATAGAATAATATAGCTGTTTCATTGTCATTGTTTCTGCAAATGCACTTGCACTGATAAATAGAAAAATTAAAATTAAAAATTTCTTAAACAGGTTTTTTGGTGTCTTCATAAATAAACCTCCAATGTTTTTCCCAACTATGAACAATTTTGATGCCAGAATGTTAATTTCTTGATAAATAAATAAATTGTAGTTGGAGACGATTAATAAATGTAGAATATTCTACAGTTGATCGATTTTTATTGTAGAATTTTATACAATTCTTTTTTTTGAATTGAATTAGTTTTATTCAGATGGGTTTGATTACTTCTTATAATTTAAAAATTTTTCGTAATATTTGAGAGAAATTTTAATATTGGCATGATTTTTGAATAATTAAAAATCAAGAAATTTGAGGAGGAATTTATGGATAAGATATTGATGTTTTCTATATTCACTTTAACACTAATTGGTTATATGCAACTAAAACTGTATAAAAAAGAAAAAGAGCTTTTAAATGTTGCAAAGGAGAAGAATGACAACATTTTTATTGAAGGAGGTTATTATGAGCAGTAAATATGTTTTGCATAAGGCTCGAGTTATAAAAATTAAGCCTGATGGGAAGGCAGTTTTGAAAGTAATGAGAAGTTCAGCATGTGGTTCTTGTGATGATAATCAGTCCTGTTGCTCTACAGGGGATAATTATACATTTATTGAGGTAAAATGTTTAGAAGATCTTAAAGAGGGTGAGACTGTAAATGTTGGTTTGAAAAAGAATAGCTTTTACAGCTCAATATTTATGATTTACATCGTTCCTGTGTTTTTGGCATTATTTACTGCAGCTATAACATCATCACTGAGTGCTAATGATAATATACTGACACCAGTAGCAACAGTTGTAGTTATTGTTTTATATTTTATATTTTTTAAAAAAGTGTATAAGAGTAAAGAGTTAGAGTATAAGGTGTTTAAAATAAACTAATTGGTTAAAGTTTTAAATCGACTTAAGATTTCTATTTATCTTTGCGAAAAGTTAGTCTTTGATATTGAATTTTTCAAGTCGATATAATAAGACATGCCTTGGTAAACAGAGATAATCAGCAGTTTTACTTTTATTCCCATTGAACTTGTTAAGTGCTTTAAGAATCAATGTTTTTTCTAACTGTTGTAAATCAAGTTTATCGTCAGGCAGATTTAAATCGAAACATTTTGCTATATTGTCTCCGATTTCAGGAGGGAGTAAATCATCTGTAACAATTCCATTTTGAGCCATTATACATAATCTATATATTAGATTTTCAAGTTCTCTAATGTTGCCAGGCCAGTCATAATTTTTTAATTTTTTTAATGTTTCTTCACTAATCTTTGTATTTTTAAATCCATATTTAGTCTTAAAATAATTTATAAGTTCGGGTATATCCTCTTTTCTTTCTCTTAATGGTGGAAGGTTTATTGGGAAGACGTTTAATCTGTAAAATAAATCTTCTCTAAAATCTCCTTTATCTACTAGAGATTTGAGGTCTCTGTTTGTTGCAGCAATTACTCTCACATCTACTTTAATAGCTTTGGTCTCTCCAACTGGTTCAATTTCTCCTTCCTGTAAAAACCTTAAAATTTTTGCTTGGATATTAAGAGGCATTTCCCCTATTTCATCAAGGAAAATTGTCCCTTTGTTTGCTTCAGCAATTTTACCTTTTTTGTCTTTATGGGCACCAGTAAAAGATCCTTTTTTATGACCAAAGAGCTCACTTTCGAATAAATTTTCTGGGATGGCTGCGCAGTTAATTGCAATAAATGGTTTGTCAGCTCTGCTGCTTAACAAATGAATTTTTTTAGCTATCAACTCCTTACCAGTACCACTCTCTCCAACGAGCAGTACAGGTGCATTTGTGGGTGCAACGGTTTCAGCTAAATTCAAAACCTTTTTCATAGCATTGCTTTTTCCTATTATTTCCACATTAAATGAGTTTTTTAAAATTTCTTTGAGATTTGAATTTTCATCTTTTAGCATTTTATATTTTGCAGCTTTTTCAACCGTTATCAGGAATTCTTCATTATCAAAAGGTTTAGTTATGTAATCAAAAGCTCCTGATTTAATAGCTTTAACAGCATCAGGTATATTCCCATAAGCAGTTATAATAATTATAGGGATATTTGTATTTTTGGAGATAATATTTTCTAATATTGTGTATCCATCTACTCCAGGTAGCCTTATATCAGTTATTACGATGTCAAACTTATCTTTTTCAAAAGTTTTTAAACCTTCAAGCCCATCGTCTTTATGAACAACATCATAACCAGCATCTTCAAGCATCATTTTCATCAAAGTGGCTAATGATACATTATCTTCAATTAGTAGAATTTTCATTTTCTAAAACCTCTAACTCTATGGTAATTTTAGCACCATTGTCGTTTTCTATAATAATTGATCCACCATGTTCTTTGATAATTTTGTGAGTTATAGTTAAGCCAAGACCTGTACCATCATTTTTTGTTGTGTAGAAGGGTTCAAAAACTTTTTCAAGGTTATCATTTTCAAAGCCTTTACCATTATCTTTAATGATAAATTTTATTTTTCCATCTTCAACTTTGACAGAAAAATCGATTTGTCCTTTATCTACAGATTTTAACTCCTCAAATGAGTTTGCAAATATATTTATAAAAGCTTGTTTTAAATAGTTTAAGTCACCCTGAATAAACACGTTTTCATTAAGCGCAATATTTGTATTAACCTGAACATTAGGATAGTCTTTATTTATCAATTTTACAAAATCCATAATTTCATCAATAAAAATTTTGATATTTATTTTTTCATTAAATCGTTTTCCAAATTTAGCATATTGTAAAAACCGCTCTAAAAATTCATTTAGCCTGTCGATTTCCTTTATAATAATCTGTAAAGTTTCTTCTTTATATTTACCATTTTTTAACATGTTAGCAGCTGTTTTTATTGCTGCTAAAGGATTTCTTATTTCATGCGCAATTCCTGCGCTTAATTGACCAAGCACCCTAAGTCTATCACTTTTGGCTATTTCTCGTTCCATTTTTAATTTTTCTTCTGTGTTCTTTCTTAGTAGTTCAAGGGATTCTTGCAGCTCTTCTGTCAGCATTTTAAGTTTTAAGTTTTCATTGTAGAGTTTTTGGGACAAAACGCCTGTTAACAATCCAACAGTGTAAATCATCAACACTTCTATAAATGGCTTTATTAAATAGTGTGGCAATCGAAAAAGATTAAGATAGACATCAAAGTTGTAAATGGATGAAAGAACCATAGAAAAGAGGATTCCACCAAGTATTCCAAATTTAACTGCTCCATAAATGACAATAAGATAGAAGAAGTAATAATGAGTGTAATGAATAACACTTGCTTTATAAGGTAAGTTAAAATGAAAATAGCTTACAATTGCAGTACCAATAACAGTGAGAAAAAACGGTAGATACCCACCAGGGATGTAAAGCATTTTAATATCAAACTTTTTATTCATTATTTAACTCGTTAGTTTTAACTTATTAAATATGGTTTTTATAAGAAAAGTCAATGATAGTGTTTATAGGATTATTTGAATATATTTTTTATAATGTTTTTTTAAGGTAGGAGGGTATATATAAATCTAAAATTGAAACTAGCAATAATTATCTCTGTTGTTATGATTATTTCTTTCAGCATATTGTTTATTTTTAGTGCAAAAATGGCAAAAAAAGCTGCTATAGCATCCTAGGTAGAAAGGGCCAGAAATATTATTGTTGTTGCTGAAGGTGTAAGAGAATTTATGGCTAAAAAGTGGGAAGCAGGTGTGTACAATTTTGATGAAATAAAAAAATATGTAAATAAATTTCTTTATACAGTTCAAGTTGTAAGGACAATGTCAACTTTTTTGTGTCACCCGACCCTGTAACGTTATTTGTGTAAATCCCCATTTTATTATCTACCATATTAACCATTTATAAACCTGTCAATCCTTTCCTGAAAGTAAATATACAATTGCGGATATATTTTTGACCAATCCCTTAGCCTGCCATTCCATTTTTTAGATATGTCATTTATCGCTAAATATAGCAATTTAAACAATGATTCCTCTGTAGGAAATACCCCTCGATTTTTAGTAACCTTCTTCAATTTGCTATTAAAACTCTCTATGGGATTAGTAGTATAAATAAACTTTCTAACTTCCAGTGGATATTTAAATAACGTTGAAAGTTCCAACCAATGGGTTTCCCATGACTTTATCACGTTAGGGTATTTCTTCCCCCCATTTTTCATTTAATCTATCTAATTCAACTCTTTCAGCTTCTTCCGTTGGAGATGCATAAATGGCCTTTAAGTCTTTTGCTAATTCTTTTCTGTCTTTATAAGATACAAATTTCAGTGAGTTTCTTACCTGATGAACTATACATCGTTGTATTTCAGATTCTGGATATACCGCCTTGATAGCTTCATTTAAACCTGGCAAACCGTCTATACTGAATATAAGAACATCTTCAACACCTCTGTTCTTAAGTTCGTTTAATACTGACAACCAAAATTTCGCTGATTCAGTCTCCATTATCCATATACCAAGACATTCTTTTTTACCTTCAAGTGTAATGCCTATTATTGCGTAAATTGCTACGTTTTTTATAACACCATCAACTCGCATCTTGTAAAATAATGCATCAAGAAATACTACTACATAAATTGGCTCTAAGGGCCTATTTTGCCACTCTTTTGCTCTTTCAAGAACTTTATCTGTAATCCTACTGATTGCCTCAGCTGAAAACTCAAGACCGTATAAAGATTCCATGTGGCCTGGATATCTCTTGTTGTCATACCTTTGGCATACATTGAAATTATATGTTCTTCTATACCTGTAATATCTGTCTGACGTTTTTTCACTATTTTTGGATCATATTCCCCATTACGGTCTCTTGGAATCGATAATTCTATCTCTCCATAATTTGATTTTACTTTCTTATTGCTGTATCCGTTTCGTGAATTGTTTGTCTCTTTAGATGATTTGTCATAACGGGGATAACCAAATAATTCTGTTAATTCTCCCTCATAAATTGTTTCTACTACATCCTTAATAATTGAAGATAATACCGATTGCAAATCTTCTTGGGTATTAAGCTTACCTTCTTTAAACATTCTTCTTATTTCATCCTTGTTGATAAACATATAAATCCTCCTGTTCCTTCTTTAGTTAACATATTTTCAGGAGGATTTACACAGTTTTAGTTACAGAGCCAAAATAATGTAGGTTGACAATGTTCATAGATAATTTTGTGTAAGATTTTTATCTTCCTGCATACTATATTTTTCTTTACGTTTATTACGCAAAACAGAAAGAAAATATCCCCAATACTTCATCCTACGGCGAGAATAACTTTCATTCATTTCTAAAATTACCAAAAATATTATCTTTTTAACGCCTTATTCCTTTTATAGATTTCAGAATCTCCATTTTTTATACTTTTTTTTAAATTTTGAGATGACACAAGGTACAATCTAATGTTGAAAAATTTTGTCAAGTAAATATAATTAGAATAATTTAAATAAGGAGGTAGGTGTGCGGTTTTTAGGAATAGCAGTTTTTTGTTTACTATTATCATTATCTTCTTTTGCAGGGGATAGATTTGTTGTTGAATACGACAAATCTATTGATGTTTCTATTTCTGATATAAGTTTTGAAGCTGATGATGTAGAGTTATTTATTTCAATGACTCGTCCTGCAAAACCTCTAAAAGAGATTGTCTTTACCTTTAAGTTTCTTAAAGATGGTAAAATGGTTAAAGTAGACGATGCTGAGGTAAAATTTAATATGAAAATGGATATGGGAGATTTTGAGTATCCTTTGATATTTAAAGATGGTTATTATTATGTGAAGGTTGTTTTGCCAAAATGCATGATGGGTGGTAAAAGGTGGTATAGTAAGGTGGAATTTGAGTACAATGGGAAAGAATATGAAAGGGTATTTATCTTTGATATGAAATGAATTTGATTGAGCTTTTCAGCTTTTTTAGTCTTGGTTTTTTTGGAGGTTTTGGTCACTGCATTGCCATGTGTCATCCTTTTGTGCTTTACACTTCAAGCAGGTTTGCAAATGGCCAGATTGGTTATTGGAATTTACTGAAGCCTCATTTTTTCTATAATTTTGGCCGAGTGATAACCTATTCGATTTTAGGGTTTGTTGCAGGTATCTTTGGTGGCATTGTAAATATTGCAGGAGGCCTTATTGGTGTGCAAAAGATTTCTGCTGTTGTAGCAGGTTCTTTTTTGATTGTTTATGCGTTTTTGACACTTGTTGGAAAGAATTTTATAGGAAAATTTGAAGATAAAATTGTTGGTAATAATGTTATGAGCTTATTGAAGAAAATTCAGCCTTCCAGTCCTTTTGCATTGGGATTGGTACTTGGATTACTGCCATGTGGATTACTATACAGTGCTCTGATTGGTTCTGCATCAAAGGGGAGCATTTTTTTTAGCATTATGGCAATGATACTCTTTGGATTTGGCACCACATTTGCGATGATGGTTGCTGCTGTATTTGGCAACTTTATAATGCGAAATAAGATTATTTTTAATTTTGTGAGTGTGATTGTAATGTTAGCTATGGGTGGATTCTTTATCTACTCTGGTATCAGCTTTTAAGAGTTTTATTCTCAGTGAATTAAAAACAACAAACAAGGAGCTTATACTCATTGATGCGGCAGAGATAATGGGGTGTATTTTGCCGCTTACCGCAAGAGGTATGGCAATTATGTTGTAAGAGAAAGCCCAGAAGAGATTACCTTTGATGATGTTCATTGTTTTTTGTGAAAGTTTATGAAAGTAAATCAAGAGTTTTATGTCACTGTTCAAAAGCACTGCGTCTGAGCTCTCAATTGCAATGTCTGTGCCTTTACCCATGGCTATACTAATATCTGCTTCTTTTAAAGCGGGGGCATCATTTATGCCATCTCCTATCATGGCAGGTAGTTCTTTCATTTCTTTTGAATGTTTAATTATTTTGGCTTTATCAAGTGGGGTTATATCAGTTATTAGATTGACATTTAACCCTAAGGTTTTGACTATTTTGGCAGCTGAAAAGTAATTGTCTCCAGTTATTACCGTGATTTTCTTTTTCTGGGCCAGTAAAAATTTTATTACTGATGAAGCACTTTGTTTTATTTTATCTGAAAGAAGTATTAATCCCAGTATGTCATCATTTTTTGCAACGAAGATGGTCAGATAACCTTCTTTGGCATATTTTTCAAATATTTCTAAGACAGTGCTGTCAATGTGTATATTCTTTTCTTTCATAAGGTTTAAGTTGCCCACATAGTATAAATTAGTGCCGTCGCTGGCTTCTACTCCCTTTCCTGGAAGTTCTTTACTTTTAACAATATTGATGAATTCTCCAGTGTAGGCAGAGGTTACAGCTTTTGCCAGAACATGAGAAGATAACCTTTCAACAGATGCTGCATATTTAAGCACATCTTCTTCTGATATACCAAAGGGGATGATTTTGATAATTTCTGGCTTTCCTATGGTTAGAGTGCCGGTCTTATCGAAATAAAAGTGTTTTGACTTGGGTAAAAGTTCCAGAATTTGTCCATTTTTGATGATGATACCGTTTTTTGTAGCATTTGAGATAGCAACCAAAATGGCAAGTGGTGTTGCAAGACCAAGTGCACATGGACATGCTATTGCAAGCACAGAAATTGCATTCATCAGTGCAGTTAAAGTGGCACCGTAAGTGTAATACCAAAATATAAATGTTGAAAAACTTATGAGCAGAATTGCTGGGACAAAAATACCTATTACTTTTTCGGCCAGTGTTTGTATATGAATCTTGGATTGCTGGGCTTGTTGGACGGCATCGATGATTTTTGAAAGTACTGTTTCCTTTGGATGAACAGTTGCTTTGATAACAATTCTGCTATTTAGATTGATTGTGCCAGCAAAGACATGTGTACCATCTCCCTTTTTCACAGGCAATGCTTCTCCAGTCAGCATAGACTCGTCAACCTCTGTTTCACCTGAAATTAGCTTTCCATCCACCGGGATTGTTTCTCCTGGATGCACTTCAATGTAGCTGTTTATCGTAACATTTGAGAGAGGTGTAATTACAGGTTTTATTTTACCGGCAAGGTAGTCTTTTAAGTTAAAATTGTTTAAAAGTTTTATCTGTTTTGGTTGTAGAGAGTAAAGAAGTGACAGTTCTCTCGTAGCTTTGGCTTTGGCATCTAGCTCTATGAATCTTCCAAGCAAAATCAGGGTAATAATCATCGAAGATGTGTCAAAATAAACTTCTTTGCCGTTAAATATTGCTATTACGCTATATACGTAAGCGGTGAAAGAGCTTAGAAACACTAAGGTATCCATATTAAATTTTCGTTGTTTTAGGAAAAGCAGGGTGTTTTTCATGAATGGCCAGCCAGAATAAAAAACCACAGGGGTGGCAAGTATCCAGACAATTATTTGAAATAGATGTTTGAGTTCTGGGTCAATCCCTTGAAAATATCCGGCATAGAGAGCAAAAGAATAGATCATTATTTGCATTGTGAAAAATGCTGCAATACTAAAACGGTAGAAATAATCTTTTTTTTCGTTTGCAAGAATATTATCTGTGGATGTGTGGGATGCTGGTAGCGGGCAGTAACCTATGGATTGAATTTTGTTTATGATTTCTCTTAGCGTTGTTTTTTCTTTTTTCCATCTTATTTTGGCTTTATGAGTGGCATAATTGACCCTGATGTAGGTGATTCCTGATAATTTTTGCAGATATTTTTCAATGAGCCATATGCATGAAGCACACCTTATGTTTGTTAATAACAGTTCTATTTCATATTCGTCATCCAGTTCTTTAATGTCTTCAATGAATAAATCTTCTGTTACAGTGACTTCTGGTGGTGGACCAGGTTTGTAATTTTTTCTCTTTTCATAGAATGATTCAAAACCACCTTCTTTCAATATATGATAAACGTTTTTGCATCCAGCACAGCAAAAATAGACGGTTTCACCATCGATTTCTTCTTTGATAGCTGCATTTTTATTGATTTTTAGTAAGCAGTGTTTGCAGACTACAATATTATTCGTCGTCATCGTCTAAAATTCTGTATTTTGGGCCTTCTATGTCGTCAAACTGATTTGTTTTTCCTGCCCACAAAAAAAGGAATAATGCTGCAAAACCCAGTAAAAGACTTATCGGAATTAGTATAAAAAGTGAGCTCATTTTAAAACTTTAATGCTATCAAAAGTGGTATTAATAACATAGCTATCAATGAGAGAATCATAACAATTGTGCCTATTTTCATGATACACCTCCTCTAATTTATATAAAACGATTTATTAAGGGTTAATTGATAATTGTCTAATTTTAGGTTTACTGTCAGAATATAGTATCCTTTTTTGGAAAAATTAAACTGGATTGTTCCTGAATTTTCAAAAATTCTATAAGATATTATTTTTATAATTTCATTTTCAACTGGTCGGCTAATTTTTATATTTTCGATCTTAAAAGATTTTTTGTTGTTGGATAGGATTTTGAACTTAAGTGTGCATAGGTTTGTTTTGGTGGAGATATTTTGGATTGAGATTTTGAGGTTGTAATTTTTTATTATTGAATTGTTTTTATCATAGTGCAAGGCTTCATTATAAGGTTTTGCAACACTTTTACCATCAAAGTATTTCATTCCAAAATAAAAGGTGATAAAAAGCAGCATTGCTCCTGCTGATAATAATGCAATCATCTGTTTCATCTCTTTTTTCCTCGCCTTGTTATTGGTTTTCTAAAACTTATTGTTTTGGATATGATTTTATCAGAATTTTTTAGCTTGATTGAAACGTCTAAGTTTAAAAAATGCTTATTTTCCAGCAGTAATTTTGGTATCTTTATATAGATAATTTTACTGATTCTTTCTGAAGGTGGTATAATAAAGTTGTTTGTTGGAAGAATGTAATACCTGTCTAAATTCTTTATTGAAAGCTCTGTATTTATTTCTTTGTTGCTGTTGTTTTCAAATATGAAGTTGTAGGAGTTTATCGCAAAATTGTTGGTGTATCTTGGTTGAAAGTGGTTGTTTGGGATAATTTCAACCTGCAAGTTGTTCAATCTTGACATTGAAAAAATGAATATTGCTAGAAAAATTGCTGAAATCGCAGATAAAATTACGATGTTTGTTCTTAAAAACCTTGGTTTGTTTTGAATGCCGTATCGATAATCAATTAAAGTGGTTTTGTTAAGTTTTGTCATTGTCTTTGAACATTCATCTATGCACTTGGCACATGCTATACATGCTGAGTTCAAACCATTTCTGATATCAATTCCAGTGGGACATATCTTTACACATCTTAAGCAGTTTATACATTCATTTTTTCTGTCAGGATCCATGGCAATGACAAGTGTGTTGTTGTCTATAAGAACTGATTGAAGCATTGAGTATGGGCATATTGTTGCGCAGAACCTGTATCTTACGAGCAGTAAATCAAGAAAAATTATTGCAGCGATAAATAGTAGAAAATAGAAAGTGACTTTGTTAAATGAATGTATAAACTGCTCAGGAGGTATGAAATACAACAAAATATTTGTGGAAATTATAACACTGAAAAATATTAACGCAATGATTGATAAAAGCTTATTAATTGTAGATTTTTTGTTAAACTTATCCATGAAAGAGGTGATTTCTAATGTCACACTTTGTGGACATAGCCAGCCACACCATATCCTGCCAAATAGCATCGTAATAAGAATGAAGAGGAATGTTAAAAAGAGAAAAAAGATCAGGATAGTAAAAAAATTGTCAATTCTAATTGTTTGTCCAAAAAAGAAAAGCTTTAGGGTCGGAATATCAAATCTTAATGCACTGTTGCCATTAATTTTAATAAACGGTAATCCTGCTGTGATAATAATGAGAACTGTTCTGACAATTTTGCGGTAAGTTTGATAACTATTCATCATCATCTTCTAAGATTTTGTATTTTGGAGATTCAACCTTATGATGCCTTTTTTTGGAGTAGTAAAAGAAAATTATAAAAACAAAAAGGACAACTAATGTAATTCCAAATATTAGATAAGCTATTAAATCACCAGCCATTTTTCACCTCTTTTTTGAATAAGGGAGCCTCTGCTCCCTTACTTTTTTTGAATCGATTCTAAATATGCCTTTTCTTGTGACCAGCCGCTTATTGCTGGAGTGTAGGCAATCACGTAATATATGCCAAAAATTATTAACCCCACAAAAAGTATTACCCAGGCGATTGGCAACTTATTTTTTGTATCTTCTCTTTCAAATGTTTCCAAGTTGTCAAATTCTTCGTTGTACATAAAAACCTCCAAGGTTTTAGTTTTTAGGTTTTAGGCTTTTTATAAACTCAACAAGGGACCAGATCTGTTTTTTAGTGAGCTTATTGGCAAAACCTGGCATAGCCTCTTCAATCCCATTTGCTACTGTTAGAAATGTATCCTTGTCAGGCATTTCAGCCTCTGCGTAATCTCTTAAAGAGCCACCTATGTTGCCCTCTGCATTTTGGCCATGACAACCTGCACATTCTCTCATATATAGTTTTTTACCTTCCTTGATCGCATCAGGCACCCCGGCAAGCGGGCTTGTTTCTTCAACCATTGACTCATCGAAAGTGACTATATTTTTCTTTGCAACAGCTGTGCCTATGGTTTGCAGGTATGCTACAAGGGCATCCATCTCAGTCATATCTTTTAATTGTTCAATCTCTTTTTTGGAGTAAGGAAAGCCAAGTGCTTTCATATGTTTTTCAACTTCTTTAGCATCAATTTTCCTATTTGCCAGAAAGTCATATTTTGGCATATTTGATTGTGGAAAAAATGCCTGAGGATTTGCCAGATGCTGATAGTGCCATTCATCAGGATATTTACCACCTATTCTTGCCAAATCTGGACCTGTCCTTTTAGAGCCCCATAAGAATGGTCTATCATAAGCAAACTCACCAGCTTTAGAGTAATCTCCGTATCTTAATACTTCTGCTTTAAGAGGTCTAACTGTTTGGGTATGACAGTTTACACAGCCTTCTCTTTGGTAGATGTCTCTACCGGCTAACTGCAATGCTGTGTATGGTTTTAAATTTATTAGTTTTGGGTGCATCTGTTCTGTGAACATGGGTAAAAACATGGTTACAAAAGTACCTATCAAAACAGCAACAGCTGCCACAATAGAAAAAATTACTGGTTTGCTGTATATACTCTTTTTTTCCATATCAACCCCCTTAAGCTGCAACTTGTGAAGTGGCGAGCGCTTCTTTGCCTTTCTTCATTGTCATGAAAATGTTGTAGATAAAAAACAGCATCCCTATCACAAAAATAATTCCAGCAACTGTTCTCATTTCCCAGTATGGATAATTTCTTACTAGAGTTTCCATGAATGTGTATTTCAATGTGCCATCAGGATTTGTCATTTTCCACATTGAACCTTGCTGAATACCTGTAATCCACATTGTGATGGAAAACATGAGTTGACCAATTAAAACTAGCCAGAAGTGAATATTTGCTATTTTTTCACTATAGATTTTAGTTTTGTAGATATGTGGAATGATGTAGTAGACTGATGCACAAATTGTCATAGTAACCCAGCCCATTGTTCCCATATGAACGTGACCTGGCACCCAGTCTGTGTAATGAATCAGTGAGCTTATAACTCTTATTCCCTGAGAAGGCCCCTGAATTGTTTGGAGTCCATAAAATGTTATGCCTGCAATGAAAAATTTTGTAAGATAATTTTTTCTCATTACAGACCAATCAGCTTCAACGGTAAAATAACCGTTTATAACAGATCCCCATGAAGGAGCTATTAAGAAGAGGGTAAATGCAATACCTAAGGTTTGCAGCCAATCTGGCAGCGGTGTATAAACAAGATGGTGTGCACCAGTCCAAAGATATGCAAAAATTAATGACCAGAAAGAAATTATTGACAATCTATGGCTGTAAATGGGCAATTTTGTTGATTTGGGCAGAAAATAGTAAAACATCGCAAGTATAGGTGTGGTGAAAAGAAAACCAACAGCGTTGTGCCCGAACCACCATTCAACATTTGCACTATTTACACCAGCAAAAAGGTGATAAGACTTGGTTAGACTGGCAGGAATTGAAAGGTTATTTACAATATATAAAATTGCTACTGTAATGACTGTCGCGATAATGTACCATAGTGAAATATACATTTGTTCTTCTTTTCTTTTTATGATTGTGCCAAAGATGTTAATTGCAAAGATGACCCATAGAATTACTATTGCAATATCAATAGGCCATTCAAACTCTGCATACTCGAGCGACTGAGTCATTCCAGCAAAAAGAGTGATAGCAGCAACAGCAATGCCTATGTTAAACAGATAAAGGTGAAATCTCGCTAGTTTAGGAAAAACTAAAGGTCTTTTAGTTAGCCTGATGACGAGATAATAAAATATACCAAACTCAGCACCTATTCCCAAACCGTAAGCAAGAATGTTGGTGTGGACTGTTCTTAGGCGGCCAAAGGTAAAGTATGGAGCAATGTTCCAGTCAGGATTCCACATCTGAATGGATATCCATAACCCTATTACCAAGCCAACAACACCCCAGAAGATTGCGGAGATTATGAAACCTTTGACAGTTTCATAATCATACTGATATTCGTTCATATCGACCCCCTTAAATATTTATCTGTTATTTAATTTGATTATATTTAACTGGTCGTCATCAAAGATGAAGTCTTTTATCTTAGCACTTTTTAGGTTATGGATTATGTTATCTTGTATAGTTTTGAAAAATGTGGTTATGTTACAAATTGGATTTAGTTTGCAGATTTCTGGTTTGTCTACACAGATGTTGAAACTGCTATTTAAACCTATACATGTTAATATTTCATAGATGCTTAGTTCGGAAATATCTTTTATAAGGGTAACTCCTCCATTTTTCCCTGTAAGTGTTTCAACAATATTGCACTTATTTAGTTTATGAATGATTTTTATGACAATGGGTTTGGTAAGGTATAGCTTTTCACATATTTCACTGATTTTTGTTTTCCCCTTCTTGCCTGCAAGATATGCAACAATCCTTATAGCGTAATCTGCTTCTCTTGATATAAAACCAGACATTGTTTACCTCTCTAGTAAACAATTATAATAATGAAATATTTTTGTCAATATCATTTTAGTTGAATTTCAAAGATGGGTTGTAAATATTTTTGCACCTATCTGCGTGCTAGGATAATTTTACTCTTGTGTAAATGAATAAAAAAATTTATTTTAAGCTCATGCATATTTTGTTTTCTTTATTGTTAGAAATGTCATTTTTTGCTGTTATTGCTTATGTTTATAGCAAAACTCCAGCTTTTAAACCCTTAATTACTAAAAAGCAGAGTTTGAGTGATAAGCTTTTTATTTATTTGTTTTTTTCTACAATTACGATTTTGGGCACATATCTTGGTGTACCTATTAAGGATGCTATTGCGAATACCAGAGCGATAGGTGCTATAATGGCTGGACTTTTAGGGGGACCTTTGCTTGGAGGATTGGTTGGATTTACTGGAGGATTACATAGATATTTTATAGGAGGATTTACTGCATTTTCTTGTGGTGTATCTACAACAACTGAGGGCATTATTGGCGGTTTGATGAATTACTATTTAACTAAAAAGGGCAGGTCAGACTTAATATTTTCCTATAAAGTTGCTTTTGCTGTGACATTTGTTGGTGAAACTATACAGATGATAATAATTCTTTTATTATCAAAACCTTTTAGCGAAGCTTTAGATTTAGTAAAAATAATTGCTATTCCAATGATATTTGCAAATTCCTTTGGTTCTGCACTATTTATAAGTATCTTGAAAGACCAAAAAAACATGCTTGATGAATATGGTTCAATATTTTCAAAAAAAGCCTTGAATGTTGCCGAAAAAACGTTGAATATTTTATCTAAAGGATTCAATAAAGAAACTGTAAGTAATTTAGCTAAAGTTATATTAGAAGAAACAGGCGTTGGAGCGGTTGCGATTACTGATAAAAAAAGGGTGCTTACTTTTGAAGGGTTAGGTTCTGACCATCACTTGCCAGGTGAATATATATCTTCAAAAAGGACTATTGAAGCAATTGAGCAAAAAAAAGTCATTTTTATTGATGGTGTGAAATTGAAATACAAATGCAGTATAAAAGAAAATTGTCCTTTAGGTTCTGTCCTTATTGTACCGTTAATCCTAGAAAATGAAGTGATTGGGACTATTAAACTTTACGAACCAAAATCAAGAACATTTTTGAATATAAATAAATCGTTTGGTGAAGGTATCGGAAATCTATTATCTACACAGCTTTTAATATCAAAATATGAGGAACAGAAAAACTTACTTGTAAAATCAGAGCTTAAACTTTTACAGGCTCAAATAAATCCTCATTTTTTGTTTAATGCGTTGAATACTATCATTTCAGTTGTAAGAACAAAACCAGAGTGTGCAAAGGACCTTTTAATACATCTTTCGAACTATTTCAGAAAAAATCTTAAAAGGAATAGTGATTTGTCTTTATTAGCAGATGAAATAGAGCACGTTAAATCTTATCTGTTTATTGAAGAGGCTCGCTTTAGTGACAGATTGAAAGTATTTTGGAATATAGATGAATCTCTCATGGATTTAAAAATACCAACCTTTACATTGCAACCTATTGTAGAAAATGCGATAAAACATGGCATCTCAAAAATGGTTAATCGTGGAATTTTAAGCATTTCTGCCTATAAAGATGACTCTAAATGCATTATTGAAATAAAGGATAACGCTGGGGCTTACAATCTTTTTAAAAATAAAAATGGATTGGGTATGAAGATTGTTGATAAACGAATAAAAAACCTTTGTGGATCAGAATATGGTGTTTTTGTTGAGTGTATAGATGGTGAGATGACAAAAGTGAAGATAGTACTACCGGAAAAGGGGTGCTTGTGAAACTAAAGGCAGTTATAATTGATGATGAACATTATGCAAGACAAGAGTTGAAGTTTTTACTTGATGAATTTGAGGAAATCGAGGTAATTGCTGAATGTTCAAATGCTTTTGAGGGTATCAAAATTATAAATAAGTTTAAGCCTGATATCATTTTTTTGGACGTTCAGATGCCTGGAATAGATGGTTTTGATATGTTAAAACTGATTGATGATGAAAAAATTCCTTATGTTGTTTTTGTCTCTGCTTATGACGAGTATGCCATTAAGGCGTTTGAAGAGGATGCTCTTGATTATGTGTTAAAACCGGTTGAAAAAGAGAGATTAAGTAAGACGATTGAAAAAATTCGTGGAGCTTTGATTCAAGGTAGCAAACCTCATTATAATATGGGAAAACTTTCAAAAATTCCTTGCAGTATAAAAAACGTTATAAAACTTGTTGATGTGGATGAGATCCAGTATGTAAAATCTGATATTACAGGTGTGCATATTGTTACAGAAGAGAGAGAGTATTTTACTGATTTAACGTTGAAGACAATAGAACAAAAAACTGATCTGTTCAGATGTCATAAGCAATATCTTATAAATCTTGATAAAATTGATGAAATACTTCTTCAAGAAAATGGTTCTGCTATAATTATCACTCACAACAAATTCCGTGTTTCTGTAAGCAGAAGATATTTTAAGGTATTGAAAGAAGTGTTAGGTATTTAGTTAATTCCGCTTATTTTCATTTTCTTACCTTTCATAAAAAAATAGTGCCTCTTAAACAAGTGTCAATTTAAACAGCTAAAAAATTTTTTTATTTTGTTGATTAAGAATGTTGGGAGGTGACAATATGTTAATATTTTTTGCATGTGTAGCGCTGTTAATTGGCGGATATTTCATTTATGGTAAGATAGTTGACAGGATTTTTGGCTCAGATCCAAACCGTATCACTCCAGCCAAAGAATTGAATGACGGTGTTGATTTTGTGGAGATGTCTCCGAAAAAAATATTCTTAATTCAGTTACTGAATATTGCTGGTTTGGGGCCAATATTTGGTCCTATATTGGGAGCATTGTATGGGCCTATTGCCCTGATATGGATCGTTATCGGTACAATTTTTGCTGGTGCGGTTCATGATTATTTTTCAGGTATGCTTTCCATCAGGTATAAAGGGGCAAGTATTCCGGATATTGTTGGGGAAAATCTTGGTTTTGGATTTAAGCAGTTTATGAGAGTCTTTTCTGTAGTTTTATTGCTGCTTGTTGGAATAGTTTTTGTACTTGGACCAGCAAAACTTCTTGCTAATCTTTCAGGAGCAAATACAGCTTTGTGGGTAGCTGTTATTTTTGCGTATTATTTTATTGCTACAATCCTTCCAATTGATAAAATTATTGGTAAGGTTTATCCTCTTTTTGGCGCGATATTACTTTTTATGGCTGTGGGCTTGATTACAGCATTGATGGTGAAGGGGTATCATTTCTACCCAGAGGTTTCTCTGACAAATTTGCACCCTAAACATTTACCTCTCTGGCCTTTGATGTTTATAACAATTGCTTGTGGTGCTATTAGTGGTTTTCATTCAACACAATCTCCTATGATGGCAAGATGCTTACCAAATGAAAAGTATGGTCGAATGGTGTTTTATGGAGCAATGGTTGGTGAAGGTTTAATTGCTTTGATTTGGGCGACGCTGGGTATGTCTTTTTACAATAATCCAGAGGCGTTGAACGCTGTTCTTGCGAAAGGGGGGCCTGCGCTGGTAGTTAAAGATATATCTACTACTTTGCTTGGCGCAGTAGGAGGATTGTTTGCAATTCTTGGTGTTGTTGTACTCCCTATCACCTCTGGTGATACAGCATTTCGTAGTGCAAGGCTCATAATTGCAGAATTTCTTAAAATTTCTCAAAAAGAAGGTGTTAAAAGATTATTAATTGCAGTTCCTCTTTTTATTGTAGGTTTCATAATTTCAAAGTCCAATTTTGGAGTTATATGGAGATACTTTGGCTGGGCAAATCAAACACTTGCAACGGTGACACTCTGGGCTGCTGCAGCATATCTCATTAAAGAGGGCAAATTGCACTGGATAGCAACAATACCTGCAACATTTATGACAGCTGTTGTTACAACTTACCTTGCTTATGCTAAGATTGGTTTTGGATTAAATCTGAACACTTCTACAATAATCGGTATTGTTGTGGCGATATTGTCTTTTATCACATTTATGATGAAATTTAGATTTCCTAAAATTGTTGAAGCGGAAAATGTAAGTTAAAAAGGAAGGGGCAGCACATTGCCTTTTCCTTAATTATGTTTTTTTCAAAAAATGAACATTTTATTGATGAAGAATTTTTCAGATCTTGCTTATCCACGAATTGGAATAAAAACTTTATTGGGGATATTTTGCTGACATTTATTGATTTTGTTAAATAGAGATGAAGGGACTAGGTTTTTAGTATGTAAATATTCTGTTATGGAAAAATTTATAGATCAGGATAAGTTTTCAGTAAAAAAGGAAAGTTGCTGATTATCTTTACCCACGTTTACAAAGAGTGAAAATAATAAAAATTAACAAAGGAATTTAAAGTACCTAAAGGTGGGATTTTGAATTAATTTTAACAGGGGATTTAATTTCAGAGAGTTGTTAAGATGACTATTATAAGCCTCTTTTATTGTATTACTTTGGATGAAACGCAAGGAGTATAGTATAGGAATTCTAAAATAATATTATAAATGTATTTAATTGAAGGTAGATTGTTAATTTCTTTTTTTAAGAGCAGCAAAAAAGATTATTGATAAATTCAATAAATATGTTTAAAAAATATAATAATGTTGTAAATTTATGTTATAATAAAAAAATATGGAAATAATATTTGTAATTTTATAAACTCCATAAAAAGGTAACGTTTATGAGAATAATTGATTTACTCACGGAAAATCAGATTGAAAAAGCAAGAAAATTTCTAAATGGTTTTGGACTGTCTTTTGAAGATACATATGATGAGATTATTGGGGTATATGTAGGAGAAAAGTTAATAGGAACTGGAGCTTACCACAAAAATGTTTTGAAAATGGTAGCTGTTGATAAGGATTATCAAAATCAGGATGTATTGGGCCTTATTTTAACCGAGCTAATTGATAGATGTTACAGGGCAGGATATGAGCATTTATTTCTATTTACTCTTCCTTCAAATATAGAAAGTTTTACCGCATTGAATTTTAAACTGCTCATCACCACATCTAAAGCTGCTCTGTTAGAATATGGAAATGATATAAATACATTTTTAAACAGATATAAAGATTATGTGCATGAAGGTGAAAATGGAGGGGTTGTTGTAAACTGTAATCCTTTCACCAAAGGACACAGATATTTAATTGAGAGAGCATCAAAAGAGGTTGATTGGTTATATGTCTTTGTTGTGAGAGAGGACAGGTCAACTTTCTCCTTTGAAGACAGATATAAGCTGGTGAAAAAAGGTGTGGAAGATTTAAAAAATGTTGTTGTTTTAAATACAGGGCCTTATGCTGTCAGTAGTGTTACATTCCCATCCTATTTTTTGCATGACAAAAAAGATACTATGATTTCTCAGATAGAAGTTGATCTAAAAATATTCTGTAAATACTTTGCTCCATTTTTTTATATTCGAAAAAGGTTTGTTGGGACAGAACCGTATTGTAACATTACTAACACATATAATGAGATGATGAAGAAGATACTACCTTCATACGGTATTGAGCTTGTTGAGATCGAAAGGCTTAAAAATGGTGAGGGGTTTGTTAGTGCATCAAAAGTGAGAAAATTCTTGGCAGAAAACAGAATAGAAGAAATAAAGAATTTGGTCCCAGATGTTACTTATAACTATTTGTTGGATTTGAAAGAAAAAGAAAAGTTATGTTCGATAAATATAAAGGGGAGACACTGATGGAGATCAAAAGAAAGGCAAAAGCAGGTACCATGCAGTCATCAGACTTGATGGTATTTGTAGAACCATTTCATGAGTTAAAAATAGAAATAGAATCCACCGTGAAAAAACAATTTGAGGATTTGATTAGAGAAAGGGTAATGGATGTGCTGAAAAGACTAAATGTTGAAAAGGGGTATTTCAAAATTTCTGATAGGGGAGCGTTGGATTATAGTATAGAAGCAAGGGTTGAAACTGCTGTGAGAAGAGGAGCGGAGTAGATTATGGAAGGAATGTGGTATAAAGAGTGTAGCCAGGGCAGAAGATTTATTATCAAAATCTCTCCTAAAGAGAGTATTGTTAAGAAGTTGATAGAGTTTGCTACAGAGGTAAAAATTAAAAATGCTGTGGTAGTTTCTGCCGTTGGTTCAGTAAAAGATGTTGTATTCAGAGGGATAAAGACAGGTGCAAAGCTTCCAATTACCGAGCCTAGGATGCACATTCATAGAGTTGAGGGTCCCTTGGAACTGCTTGGATTAGAAGGCAATATCTTTCCCACAGAGGACGATAAAGTTGATTGTCATTTACATATTTTGGTTGCCAAATCATCTGGCGAGGTTTTGGGTGGGCATTTGTTTGATGCAGAGGTGTTCGCTACTTGTGAAGTGGTTGTTACAGAGATTCTTGCTAGTGGAGTTGAAAGATATAGATCTAAAAGTGGCGGTGTAAAAACTATTTTTATTGAGGAGTAAAATGGCAAAAAATTTTAAGCTTATAAGATCCTTACTTTATGTTCCTGGTAATATGCCCTCAATGCTGCAAAATATCCCGATATTTGACTGTGATGGCGTGATTATAGATTTAGAGGACGCAGTTCCAATAAATGAAAAGGATGCTGCACGTATTTTGGTAAAAAGCTTTTTAAAGATATTTCATGATAGAAAACAATTAATTTTCATTAGAATTAATCCAATTGATAGTAAATGGTGGTATGAAGATTTGAAGGCAGTGTTACCAGAGAAACCTGATGGTATCAGGCTTCCAAAAGCAGATACTCCTGAGATTGTAGAAAGATTGGATACAGTTTTGACAGAGTTTGAGGAAGAGCTTGGATTTGAAATTGGTCATTTCAAAATAATCCCCTCAATAGAGAGTGCTTTGGGTGTTATTAATTCTATAAAAATAGCTCGTTCATCAAAACGTGTAATCGCCTTAGCTTTTGGTGCGGAAGACTATACAGCAAGTATGGAAATTGAGAGAACCAAGAGCGGTGAGGAATTGTTTCATGCAAGAACAAGGGTAGTATGGGCGGCAAAAGCTGCAGGGATCCAGGCAATTGATACGATTTTTGCTGATGTAAGTGATATGGATGGGCTTAGGAAAGAAACTGAGCTTATTAAAAAGTTGGGATTTACGGGTAAATCTCTGGTTAATCCCAGACAAATAGATGTTGTACATGATGTATTTGCTCCTAGCAAAGAAGAAATTGAATATGCTTTACAGGTTGTTGAAGCTATTGAGAGAGCAAGGGAGATGGGTACAGGTGTTGTATCGTTGAATGGTAAAATGGTTGATGCTCCTGTAGTAAGAAGAGCGGTAAGAGTATTAAAGACTGCCTATTCTTTAGGTTTGATTGATGAAGACATTGATGAAGAGGTAATCTATGGTGAAGAATAGTTTGGGCAGGATTATACCTGAAAGTTTTAATGGAAAAAAACTTATCCCTTATAAAGATCCATATAGTCTTATGCCGAAAGGGAAAAGAGCGGAAAAATCTCTAAAAAGAGTAGGCCCTGGACACAAAAAGCTGCTAAAAAGTCTTAAAGATGCAATTTTAGCTGCTGGTTTGAAGGATGGAATGACTATTTCAACTCATCACCATTTGAGAAATGGGGATTACCTGCTGAATATGATTATAAAAGAGATTGATGAGTTGGGTATTAGAGGGATAAAAATTGCTTCCAGTTCCATTCATCCCGTTCATGCTGCTCTCATACCATATATAGAAAAAGGGGTTATTGCCGGTTTTGAATGTGGAGTGAATGGCCCTATAGGTGAGCTTGTATCAAAAGGAGAATTGAAGTGCCCTGTTACTGTTAGAACACATGGAGGCAGAGCAAGGTCTGTAATTGAAGGAGACGTTGAGATAGATGTAGCTTTTATTGCTGCACCTACCTGTGATGAGTATGGTAATATAAATGGTTATTTTGGTCCTTCGGCGTGTGGTAGCCTTGGATATGCACATACCGATGCTATGTATGCAAAAACTGTGATTGCTGTTACTGACAATTTAGTAGAATATCCAGTTTCACCGATAAGCATTCCGCAGACATTGATAGATTATGTTGTAACTGTGGATAAATTGGGTGATCCAGAAAAAATTGTTTCAACCACAACAAGGATAACTAAGGATCCTGTAGGATTGATAATTGCAAAATATGCAGCAGAGGTAATTGAGGCATCGGGGCTGCTTAAGAATGGATTTTCTTTTCAAACAGGTAGTGGTGGGATCTCTCTTGCAGTAGCAGAAAATGTTAAAAATAAAATGATTGAGAAGAAGATAAAGGGAAGTTTTGGATGTGGTGGTATTACGGGATATTTTGTAGAGATGTTGGAAGCTGGGTTGTTTAATGTTCTTTTTGACGTTCAGTGTTTTGATTTAAAGGCTGTTCAGTCTATTGGGAAAAATATGAATCATATAGAAATAAGCGCAGATATGTATGCAAATCCTTTTAATTGTGGTGCTGTTGTAAATAAGTTGGATGCTGTTATATTGGGTGCCACCGAAGTTGATGTCAATTTCAATGTTAACGTAAACACTGAATCAAACGGTTATCTTCTTCACAATACAGGTGGACACAGCGATACTGCAGCTGGAGCAAAACTTGCAATTATCGTGGCTCCATCAATAAGGGGAAGACTTCCTATAATAAGAGATGAAGTTACTACAATCACTACTCCTGGAGAAACTGTAGATGTTATTGTGACGGAAAGGGGAATTGCTGTTAATGATAAACATGAAGATTTGAAGAAGGAGTTGATAAAGAGAAAGCTTCCTGTAAAGGACATAAGCGAGTTGCAAAAGGAAATTTATGCGATAACTGGCAGGCCAAAGCCTCTGGATTTTGAAGATGAAGTAGTAGCATTGATTGAATACAGGGATGGATCTATCATCGATGTCGTTAGAAAAGTTAAGGAATGATTTATTATTGGATAGAGAAAAGCGTGAGGAAAAGATATGTGAATTGTTGCAAAGAGTTAAAATACCTGTGGTCTTTTTTTCTTTGAATATCCCTGGGGAAAATAAAGCATTACCTGGGACAAAAGAACTTGCTTCTTTTGGTATAAAACTTATATGCACCAAGGTAAAAGATGTTCAGCTTATCGAGGATGGAGTGGATACTCTGGGCCATTATGCTCTTTTTATCGTGAATGGAGATGTTTGCCATATAAAGAGGAAGATGGTTGAAATAGAAGAGATGTTCGATTTTTGCAGGCTTTTTGACATTGATGTCTATGATGTTTCTGCAAGGCAGATTAAACGGAAAGATTTGGGACTTTCAGAGAGAAAATGCTTAATTTGTGATAAACTGGCTTACGAATGCATCACTGAAAGAAAACACAGAGAGGATGAACTTGTCAAACGTGTTTTTGAAATCATCGAAAACTTCTTATCTAAAAAAAGTAGCTTACTTTCTTAGAATAGGTGCATTGGTAGAGCTGTTTCTTACGCCAAAGCCCGGTCTTGTAGATTTAATTGATTCTGGTTCTCATAGAGATCTTGATTTTGACAAGATGTATAGATCTATTTTAATTATGAAAGATTATCATGATGAGCTAATTACGGGGCTTTGCGATGGCTTTAGTTTTGCAGATTTGCAACAGATTGGGATAAAAGCAGAAACAAGAATGTATGATATGTTTGGAACAAACACTCATAAGGGCTATATTTTTTTGAGTGGTTTATTGTTATGCAGTTTATATCTTTCTGATGATAGTCAGGATAATATAAGGTTAAAGATAATAGAGTTGTCTAAAGAGCATTTTTCAGATGATAAAAAGTTTACTAACACTTTTGGTGGTATTGCTAATGAATGTCTGAAAGGACTGCCTTCTGTATTTGAAGAAGGACTGCCGGCTTTGTCTTTTTACTACAGTTTTTCGAAAGATATTAAAACCTCTCTTTTTTATTTGTTAGCGAGGTTGATGCAGACTGTGGAAGATACAACTGCTATTCGCAGATGTGGTATAGAAGGCTTAAAAAGATTGAAAAGAGATGGTTTTGAAATTGAACGATCGATTTTATTGGGGGAAAATTATAAAAATTTGCTTATAAGCATAAATAGGGAATATCAAAAATTGAATCTTACCATGGGGGGAGTAGCTGATATTTTGGGAATATGTGTGGGATTTTTTTACGCTAAAAAGACTGGCATCACATTACTTTTTTAGTGTTTAATTTGCAATATTGCGACAAGATTATTTATTCTGGTGTAACTTCAATATAAAATTTATATATTATGACAGTAAGTTATGAGTTTTTTTGAGTTTTTCTATGAAAAAGCAGTAAAAATAGAATTTAATATTTAAATATAAAGACAGCGGTCAAAGTTTTTTACTCTTTTCGAAAGGGCGACGCGAATTAACAAATATCACTTAGGTTCCAGAGAATAAAAAATTTATCATTCAGCAGTTATTACTGATTAATTCGTTTCTGCTGAAAAAGTATATCTTATTAATAATTAAAAAATACTTTATTTATAGCATTTGTAATGGTGTAACTTAAAGGGGGTTAGCACCCCCTTTAGAACCCCCGAAAATGCTGAGTTTACAAAAAATTATATAAAATATAAAATTTTATTAATTGTGGGATAAAAACTAGCAAAATCATAAAAAAATATTATTTTTAAATTAGTTCTCACTGAAAAAGTGAGAACTAATTTATATTTTATAAAATTGATAGATAGAGATATTTGATTTTTTCCTAACTTCTTTTTAATACTTGTGTATTGATATATGAGTGTTTTGTGCTAAAATATCAGAAGAGGTGAATTTTGAATTTTATTAGGACCTTTCGTAATATTAATAGATTAAAAGAGATTCTTTTTGTAATAGCTAGCCACGGTTTTGGTAAATATCTAGATGATATTTATTTGTCATCTTTGATTGGTTTTGGGAAAAAAATCATAACGTTTGGAAGATATAAGAGAACGTCTGCATTACCTGTAGAAGTTCGTATCAGAGAAATGCTTGAAACTCTTGGACCTACTTTTATAAAACTTGGGCAGATGTTAAGCACAAGGGATGATTTAATCCCAGCTAAACTTGCTCAGGAACTTTCAAAATTACAGGATTCAGTTCTTTCTATCCCTTTTGAAAAAATAAATGAAAAGTTAAAGAGAATATACAAAGAACCATCTAAATATTTTGATTATATTGAAGAAACTCCTTTAGCAGCTGCTTCCATTGCTCAGGTGCACAGAGCACGTTTGAAGAATGGTCAAGATGTTGTCTTAAAAATAAAAAGGGAGGGGATAAAAGAACAGGTTGAAACCGATTTTGCAATTGCATTGTGGATTGCAAAGACTGCAGAGAGATATATCGAAGAAGCAGCGGAATTGAGAATAAGTGAGTATCTGGAAGAGTTTTACAACCAATTGCAGAAAGAGTTGGATTTTGAAATTGAAATTGCATATATGAAAAGATTTAAAGAATTCTTCAAAGATAATTCAAAAATTGTGATTCCTGAAGTCTTTGAAGATATAAGTAATGATGATGTCATTGTAATGAGTTATCATTCTGGTATCCCTATTGATGAAATAGAAAGATTAAAAAAGGCTGGTTTTGATACTAAAGAAATTGCTGAAGTTGGTGTAGATTTTTATATGCAGCAGGTTTTTGATTTACATCTTTTTCATGGAGATCCTCATCCAGGGAATTTTGTGATAGATGAGAAAGGACGAATTGTTGTCTTTGATTTTGGTATTGTAGGGAAGATAGATAGAGAGTTATTAATACATTTGAGTCATTTATTTAAGTGTTTAATAGAGTTTGATATTGAAGCACTTGTTGATGAATTTGTAAATTTTGGAATTATTAATGAAGATCAAGATATTAGAAAGATAAAAAGTGAACTTACCGATTTATTGCTTCCTGTTTATGGTAAAGAACTTGAAAGAGTAAATATGAAGAAAAGTATTGAAAGGATATTTGTAATTGGGAAAAAATTTAAGTTTTATTTTCCTAAAGATTATTTTTTAATTATGAAGACTTTTATGTTTTTAGAAGCTACTGGTAGAAAATTGTATCCTGATTTTAACATGATTGAATATGCAAAGGAGTATGCATATAAAGTGATCAAACATGAACTTTCGTTTGACATTTTATTAAATGATTTTAAAAGACTTATTGCTGATTACAAATATGTAATTGAAAATTTTCCTAAAAACTATAAGAGGTTGGTAAAAAAAATTGAAAATGCTGAATTAGGAGTAAATGTTATAATCAAGGAGCTTGATGAGTATATCAAGCATCATGATAGAGCATCAAACAGGTTAGGTTTTAGTATAATGATTGCTTTTACAGTTTTTTCAAGTACTATAATGTTGATAGAAAATTTTGGACCAAAAATTTATGGTATTTCAGCTTTTGGTATTGCAGGTCTTTTTGCTTCCATGATGATGGGGATATTGTTAGCAATTGGTTATTTTAAATCAGGAAGGTTGTAAATGTCATCTCGAATAATATTTCTCGGTGGTGCAGGCGAAATTGGTATGAATATGTATCTTTATGAAAGTGACAATAGTGCAATAATTGTAGATTGTGGTGTGAAATTTGCAGATAGTAGTTATCCAGGTATTGATATGATTATTCCTGATTGGGGATATATTGATAAAATCAAAGATAAGCTTTGCGGAATAATACTAACTCATGGTCATGAGGATCATATAGGGGGATTGAGCTATTTTCTTAAAGAATATGAATTGCCTATTTATGGAGGGGAGTTAACGTTAAGGCTTGTTGAACACAAATTAAAAGAGAGAAAGATTAAAGTAAAAGATACGGTTGTACATGATGGTGATATTTATAATTTTGGTGATTTTAAAGTTGAATTTGTAGGAGTAACACACTCTATTCAGGATACTTTTGGACTTTATATTGAAAATGAAGATTTTAAAGCATTGCATATTTCTGATTATAAAATGGATCAAGCTCCTGTAAATGGGAAACCTTTTGATGTTCATAGATTTATGGAGATTGGGAAAAGAGGAATTACTGTATTATTATCAGATTCTACGAATATTATTAATGATGGGATTACACCATCAGAATCTTCTGTCTTCAATGATTTGTTAGATGTTTTTCTTCAAGCAAAGGGGCGTGTTTTTTTTACTACTTTTTCTTCAAATATTGATAGAATTAAGCAGGTTATAGAAATTTGCCAGCAAATTGGTAGAAGAGTGGTGGTTGATGGTACTTCAGTGATTAAAAGTGTAAAAATTGGCAGGGAATTAGGCTTGTTAAATTTTTCCAATGAGTTGATGGTTAGTTTAACAGAGGCTAACAAAATAGACGATGATAAAATTTGCTATATAATTTCAGGTTGTCAGGGTGAGGTAAATTCGACTCTTTACAAAATAGCTGCAAATGAAAGAAAAAGTTTAAAAGCAAAAGAAGGAGATCTTTTTATTATTTCAGCAAGGGTTATTCCGGGAAATGAACTGAATTTAAACAACACAATAAATAAGCTTTATTATTATGGCGCAAAAGTGGTGGATATAGAAGAGAAGAAAATACATGTGTCTGGACATGCATCTAAAGAGGAAGCAAAATTGTTATTAAATTTTATAAGACCAAAGTATTTGATACCGATACATGGTGAATTTAGGCACATGAAAACTCACATTGAGCTGTTGGAAGAAGTGCATTATGATATTCAAACTGAAGGTATTTTTGTAGAAGATGGTGATGTTATAATTTTTGAGGATGAGAAACTGTTTGGCAAAGGCAAAATAGAAGTTGGTAGAAGATATATTGATGGAAGAGGTGATTTTATTTTAAGTGAGGAAGATTTAAAGATAAAGAAGCATCTTTCAAGGGATGGGATTGTGCTTGTACAGGAAATTAATGGAGACTTTAATTTTGAAATTATCGGTTTTAAGCTTGAGAGAAGAGATATTATAATGTTGTATAATTTTTTGGTAGATAATCTGATTGATATGGATATTCCTCGAGAGGAGCTTGTAGAGAAAATTGTAAAACGATTCTTTAAAAGAAGATTCGATAAAAGACCTATTGTAAAATATTTGATATAAAGGAGTGAAAAGTGAATATTAGTGATGCAGTACTTCTCGGATTTATTCAGGGAGTGACTGAATTTTTACCAGTAAGTTCAAGTGGTCATCTGGTGATTGCTCAAAGCTTAATGAAGAATTTTAATCAACCTGGTATTCTTTATGATATTTTGCTACATTTTGCTACTTTGCTTTCTATACTTGTTTATTTCCGAAAAAGAATAGGAAAAATTATTATTGCCTTTTTAGGGCTTTTTATGAGGAAATATAGAGTGGCATATTATGAGAATAAAAGGTTTTTATGGGGAATTATCATTGCTTCAATACCCACAGCAATTATCGGTTTATTTTTGGATAAGTATGCGGAGGTTTTATTTTCAAAGATAGTTTATGTTGGGTATGCTTTAATAATAACATCAATAATTCTTTATTTATCAGATAAAAGTAAGGGGCATCTTGAGATTGATGGAGCTAAGGCTTTCATTATTGGAATAGTTCAAGGTTTAGCAGTTGTACCAGGGATTTCGCGTTCGGGATCCACTATTGCTACTGCTCTTTTTTTAGGAGTGAAAAGAGCAGAAGCTGCAGAGTTTTCGTTTTTAATGTCTATCCCAGCTATTTTTGGTGCTACATTGCTGCAATTAAGGGATGTGAATATAGTGAGTTTGAATAATTTAAATGCATATCTATTTGGTATGGCTACGGCATTTATTAGTGGTTTGATAGCACTCTCCATGGTTATTAACTTTGTGAAAAGAGCTAATTTAAAGATATTTGCGATATACTGTTTAATTGTGGGGATAGTTGCAGTAGTATGGCTTTAGATGAAAAAAAAAGAAAGATATTAAAGCTCTTAATAGCAGTATTTATTTTTATTTTTGTTGCAATATCACTGTTTACATATTCAGAGAGTGATCCGTCATTTAGCAATTTGGTTTTTACAGATTTGAGTCTAAAGGTCAACAATGGATTTGGTAAAATTGGTGCGTATTTTGCTGATTTAATGGGTACAATTTTTGGTTGGGGTGCACTTGTATTTGTGATAGCATCTATTTTTGTTGTCAGGGATATTTGGAGAAATGAAAGTTGGTTTAAACTGTTTTCAAGATTTGTCTCGCTTTTTGCTCTATCTGTATTTTTAGCTTTTTTTAGTGGTATTGTAGGGGAACATGATATTTTCTTCAAAGGAAAGTTTGCAGGGGGGGTTTTAGGTATTTTTTCTCATTATTATATCGAAAGTTTTTTTGGTAAAATAGGCGGCATTATTTTGACCTTTTTTGGGATTATTGTTTCTTTGTTTTTTGCTTTAAATGATATAGCGCTTAAGGGATTTGATTTTAGTTTTATAAAAAAGATTAGTTTTAAAAGAGAAAATAAAAATGTAGTTTCTAAAAGGAAAAAAAATAAAAGTGAAAAGAAAAAAGAAGACGTGAAAGATGAGCAAGCAAATGAAGTTATGGAAATTGATAAAATAATTGTAGAAGATGACATAAAAATATCTCCGATGTCAGATGTAAAAGAAGCCAAAAAAATGAGATATACTGTGCCCATAGATTTGCTTGATGATTATAATGGTAAAGTTTTTACAGTATCTGAAAACGAGCTGAAAAGGAATGCTGCAGTTTTAGAGGAAAAACTAAGATACTTTGGTGTTGAGGGAAAGGTCAAAGATATCCAACCTGGTCCTGTAGTAACATTGTATGAATTTGAGCCTGCTCCTGGAATAAAAATCAGTAAAATTGCGAATCTTGAAGATGACCTTGCTCTTGCAATGAGTGCGGTAAGTGTGAGGATAATTGCTCCCATTCCTGGGAAATCGGTTGTAGGAATTGAATTACCTAATGATAAAAGAGCGACTGTATATTTGAAAGAGTTGTTAGCTTCTGAGCAATTTGTTAAGAGCAACTCTCCTCTTACTATTGTCCTTGGAAAAGATATTTCTGGTAAACCATACATTACCGATTTGACAAAAATGCCGCACTTACTTATTGCAGGTACTACTGGTAGCGGTAAAAGTGTATCGATAAACGGGATTATTTGTTCAATTTTATATAAATCCTCCTATGAGGAAGTAAAGTTTGTGATGATTGATCCAAAGATGGTGGAGCTAAGCGTTTATGACGGAATTCCTCATCTTGCAGCACCCGTTGTAGTTAATCCGAGAAAAGCAGCGAATGTTTTGAAAAATGTTGTGGAAGAAATGGAACAAAGGTATGCTCTTCTTGCTGAAAAAAAGGTAAGAAATATAAATTCTTACAACAAAATAGCTGAAAAGGAAGGATTTGAGAAGCTACCATTTCTCGTGGTAGTTGTAGATGAGTTTGCCGATTTGATGATTGTTGCGGGTAAAGAGGTGGAGCAGGCTATTATTAGAATTGCCCAAATGGCAAGGGCTGTGGGGATTCATCTTGTTCTTGCCACACAAAGACCGTCTGTTAATGTTATTACCGGAATTATCAAAGCGAATATGCCTGCAAGACTTTCTTTTAGGGTTTCATCAAAGACAGATTCAAGAACAATTCTTGACCAAAATGGTGCGGAAGTTTTACTTGGAAAGGGTGATAGTCTTTTTATACCACCAGGTAGTAGTGAGCCGATTAGGATTCACGGATGTTTTGTAAGTGAAAGTGAAGTTAATAGGGTGGTTAGTTATTTAAAAGGGGTCGCAGAACCTGTCTACAATATGGAACTTGTAAGGGATGAGAGTGAGGACACTAACGGAGTAGATGAGAGTGAACTTGACGATAAGTACTATGAAGCTTTAGAGCTTGTAAAAGAGAAAGGCTTTGCGTCCATTTCTATGATTCAACGTTATTTAAGGATAGGTTATAATAGAGCTGCGAGAATCGTGGAAATTATGGAGAGACAAGGGATTATAGCTCCAAGTGACGGGACATCAAAACCAAGAGAAGTTTTAATAAAAGAATGAGAGGTAAGAGATGGCTGATTTGAAGACATTTTATCTTGGGTATGAATTGAAAAACCCAATTATATTAGCAAGTTGTTCTTTAACAAAGAATGTTGATAATATTTGTCAAGCTGAAAGTGCTGGTGTTTCTGCAGTAGTTTTGAAGTCTTTATTTGAAGAAGAGATTAAATCTGAAATGGGTGCAGTTTCAAATGATTTTCACCCAGAAGCTTATGAATATGAATATTCTTCAGCAGGGCTTATGTATGGAGCCTCAAAGTATCTTGATTTGATAAAAGAAGCTAAAAAACGTGTAAAGATTCCGGTTTTTGCAAGTGTCAATTGTATTGATTCTGAAATATGGATTGATTATGCAAAGTCTATTGAAGATGCTGGTGCTGATGGTTTAGAGCTTAATATTTCTTATATTTCTTTCAATATAAATGATGATCCAAGAGAGGTAGAAAAAAGATACTTAAACATCGTGGAAAACGTTAAGACGAGTTTGAACATTCCGGTAGCAGTAAAAATTGGATGGTATTTTACTTCAATACCATATATGGTGAAAAGTTTAAAGGATGCTGGTGCTGATGGTATAGTGATGTTTAACAGGTATTATCAATTATCGTATGATATTGAGAAAGAGAAATTTATGCTAGTAAATTATTTCAGCAGTGATACTGAAACTTATCAGGTACTTAGATGGGTAGGGATTGTTCATAAACAGGTTGATATTGACATTGCTGCGACAGGGGGGATTCATAATGCAAAACAAATATTGGAACATATTTTTATGGGTGCATCTGTGGTAGAGCTTGCATCGGTCTTTTATAAGAATGGTATTAAATATGCAGAGAATTTATTAACAGAGCTTAATGAAATTATGGACGACTTAAATATGGCTTCAATTAAAGATATTAAAGGTAAGGGTATTGATACTATTGAAGAGTTTAAAAGTCTTGAAAGAGTTCAGTATATGAAGATTCTAGGTGGTGAAGAGTGAATTAAGAATGATGAATTTTAAATGTTGAATTGTGAATAATGAAGGAGAGTAGGAATAACTGGCGTCACCCCATTTTTTTGACACAGAACAAGAAGATGTTATTAATTTCAATAAATTACGCGAAAAAAGCCAGAGATAAAATATCTTCCTCATTCTCGTGGCACATCCAGTGCCACTGCGAGGTAAATCCCTCTAAAACCGCCGTCTATGGCTCATTTTTGGGGATTTAAACCCGGAAGATATTTTAACTCTAGCATATATAAACGAGATTTTGTAAAAAATGGGGTGACGCCAGGGTTAGGAATAAAGGAAATAGGAAGTTCAAGGTTCAATGTTCTAGGTTAGGTGGCAAGTTGAGAGGGAGGAGAAATTATTGTGTGAGAGTAGAGTGGGATGGATTTGTTAGAATGTGAGGTGTAATGGGTTCTATTGAGAGTTTGTTGAATGTTGATTACTTAATAACTTTTTTTTTAGTAATTATAAGGATAAGTGGTATTTTGTTTACTGCACCTGTATTTGGTAGTGGTGTAGTAGATTTACGTTTACGCCTCTTTTTTTCTATTATAATTGGATTGCTAATTGTTAGTAATGTTCCGATACTTTCTTTTCAAAATGTCTCAACTGTGTTGTTTATTTTAATTGTTTTAAAAGAGTTATTGATAGGGGTTGCAACAGGATTGCTTGCAAGATTTATCTTTACGGGAGTTCAGTTTGGAGGGCAGCTTATAGGGTTTCAAATGGGGTTTGGTGTAGTAAATATTCTTGACCCTCAAACAAATACACAAGTTTCCATCATTGCTCAGTTTCAGAATATCATTATGATTTTGATTTTTTTAGCAATTGGAGGGCACAGACTGATTATAAAAGCAGTTGCTTATTCTTTTAATACTGTTCCATTAGGATTGTTTGTATTTGATAGTAAAAGTTACTTTTTTCTCGTAAGTGAGTTTGGTTCTATATTTTTAACAGCCATTAAGATTATTGCTCCTGTATTTGTGACTCTTTTGCTGTTACATGTGGTTATGGGTATAATGGCTCGTCTTGTACCACAGATGAATATATTGATTGTGGGGTTTCCTGTTCAGATAGCCTTTGGGTTAGTTGTTCTTTTGTTAAGCCTAACATATTTCTATACAGTCTTTGAGAAAATATTATATCAATACTTTAAAAGTATTGATCAACTTTTTAGAATGCTGGGTGGCTGATGCCGGAAAGAAGTGATGCTGAAAGAACTGAAGAGGCTACGCCGCGAAGAAGGCAAAAGGCCATTGAGGAAGGTAATGTTCCTAAAAGTAGAGAACTATCTACGGCAGTAACTTTTTTGGTGAGTGTTCTTTTTTTGTATTTTTACACACCAGTTTTTATAGAAAATTTTGAAAAGTTTCTTAATCATGTTTTGAATTTTTCGAGGCCTGGTATTGATAAAGAGATTGCTATACAGGTATTTGATTTTAGCATTCAGTTTATACTGAGAGTTCTTGCACCATTTTTTGCACTGATGCTTGTGGTGGGGGTTTTGGTTAATATTGCACAATTTGGATTTATTATATCACCTAAAGCATTGGAGCCAAAATGGGATAGGCTAAATCCGGTAAACGGTTTTTCAAACCTGTTTTCGAAAAGAAGTTTTGCAGAGCTTCTAAAATCTTTATTTAAGATTTTTGTAGTGGGGATAGTGGCATTTTACATCATAAAAGGGAGGATGGTTACTATCCTCAATCTTGCTGATACGGATCCTTTTTCCAGTATGGCTTTTTTAGGTAAGTTGATTTTTGAGTTGTGTTTTAAAATAGGTTTGTTGATTTTAATAATGGCTATTTTAGATTTTTTCTATCAAAAGTGGCAGTATGAGCAGGATTTAAAAATGACAAAACAGGAAGTAAAAGAGGAATTTAAGCAAATGGAAGGGGATCCTTTAATCAGACAGAGGATTCGTAATATGCAGCGTGAAATGGCTAGAAAAAGGATGATGGAAGAGGTACCAAAGGCTGATGTTGTAATTACCAATCCTATTCATTATGCTGTTGCATTAAAGTATGAAACGGGGAAGGATAAAGCCCCAAAGGTAGTGGCAAAGGGGCAACGGCTTATTGCTCAACGAATTAAAGAGATTGCCAAAAACCATGGTGTGTTTATTCATGAGGATCCACCTCTTGCAAGGTCCCTTTATTCTCAGGTGGATATAGGTGATGAAATTCCTGAAAATCTTTATAAAGCTGTTGCTGAAATACTTGCCTTTGTATATAAAATGAAAAATAAGAAAATTTCCAATCAGTAGGTGTGTAATTAAATGGCTGAAAATATGATTATGAAATATTTTAAACAATCAGAGATGCTTATAGCTCTTGCTATTGTAGGCATTTTGATTGTTATGATTTTACCAATGCCTGCACTTCTTTTAGATTTTTTTCTAACACTGAGTATTACATTGGCAGTGATAATATTACTTGTTTCGGTTTACATAAAAGAGCCTCTTGAGTTTTCTACGTTCCCTTCCGTATTACTAATTGTAACACTTTTTAGGCTTTCGCTAAATGTAGCCACAACAAGAAGAATCTTACTCCATGGTAGTGAAGGGGAAGAGGCTGCTGGAGCTGTGATTAAAGCTTTTGGTCAATTTGTTGTTGGTGGCAACTTTGTAGTGGGTTTTATAATATTTTTAATTCTTGTAATTATAAATTTTGTAGTTATTACAAAGGGTTCTGGAAGGGTTGCAGAAGTTGCTGCCAGATTTACTCTTGATGCAATGCCAGGTAAGCAAATGAGCATTGATGCTGATTTGAATGCAGGCTTGATTGATGAGCAGACTGCTAGAAAGCGTAGGGAAGAGATACAGAGACAGGCTGACTTTTACGGAGCTATGGATGGTGCCAGCAAGTTTGTGCGGGGAGATGCGGTTGCTGGATTAATTATCACTGCAATTAATATTGTAGGTGGTCTTATTATTGGTGTGGCTCAGCATGGTATGACGATAAGTGATGCAGCAAAAAGATTTACCATTTTGACAGTTGGGGATGGGCTTGTGAGTCAGATTCCAGCGCTGATAGTTTCCACTGCTGCTGGTATTGTGGTGACAAGAGCAGGAGGAGAAGCTGATTTAGGGAGACAGTTGATAAGTCAGTTGTTTCAAAGTTCAAAAATTTTATTTGTTGCGGGTGGAATACTTTTCTTCTTTGCAATAATTCCTGGGATGCCTAAGGTCTCTTTTATATTACTTGCTATTCTTCTTTTTGGTATGGGTTATATGATGAGGAATGTAAAGGAGGGTGTTTCTGCTGAGGCTGAAGAGAAAGAAGAGGAAGAAGCTGAAGAAACGCCAGAAGAAGAGATGGTTAAAGAGCTTCTTGATATTGATTTGATGGAGCTTGAGATAGGTTTTAATCTGATTCCTCTTGTTGATACAAATAGAGGTGGGACTCTTTTAAACAGGATTAAATCGATACGCAGGCAAATTGCAATGGAAATGGGATTTATTGTTCCGCCAATTAGAATTAGAGATAATTTACAGATTGATCCAAATTCGTATTTGGTTTTTATAAAAGGGGTAAAGGTAGCATCTGGTACAGTATATCCAGATAAATACTTGGTTATGAACCCCGAAGGAGATCTTGAAAATATTGATGGTATACCTACAAAAGAACCAGCTTTTAATCTAGATGCGAAATGGGTGGATGAGATTGAGAAGGAGAAAGCTGAGCTTGAGGGGATGACGGTAGTAGATCCATCTACGGTAATATCTACCCATTTAACAGAGATAATTAAGACATATGCCTATGAATTGCTTGGAAGACAGGAAACTCAGGAGTTGATTGATAGGTTAAAAGAAAAGTATCCTAAGCTTGTTGAGGATTTGATACCTAATATTTTAGATATTGGTCTGGTTCAAAGGGTTTTACAGAATTTATTAAAAGAGAGAGTTTCTATTAGAAATTTGCCTACTATTTTGGAGACACTTGCATCTTATGGGACACAAAACAAAGATATTGAGTATCTTACGGAGAAGGTTAGAACTGCGTTGAAAAGGCAAATTACAGAAAGTCTTTTAGCGCCGGATGGTAGGCTGTATGTTTTTACCTTAGCACCTCAAATTGAGCAGATGATCGCTCAGAATATTCAGCAGGGAGATGATGGAAGGGAAGTGGTGATGGAGCCAACTACTGCACAGAAACTGTTACAACAGCTTATAAATAAAACAAAAGAGATAACTGAACAAGGATTTAATCCTGTTTTGGTAATATCACCACCTATAAGGTTTCCTTTTAGAAGATTTGTGGAAAAATTTGTACCAAATCTTTATGTTATTTCTCATAATGAGATTTCTGAGAATGTTCAAATTGAGTCATTGGGAACAGTGGAGATTAAGTGATGAAGATAAAAAAATATGAAGTTTATGATATGCGAGAAGCTATCGAATTAATAAAAAAAGATTTAGGGCCTGATGCAGTTATTTTATCCACCAAAAAGATTGTTAAAAATGGAAGTTTTGGCCTCTTTTCAAGGCCAATAATTGAGGTGACTGCTGCTATTGATTATGAACCAGAGGTTAAAAGTAAAAAAGAGAAACTAACTGATAATACTGTAGAAAGTAAAAAAACTGATATTGATATTGAAGAGCTCATAAATAGACTTGGACTTGATAAGTTTGAAGTAGTTTTAAAAGAAATAAGTGAAATTAAAAGACAACTAGCAGAGATGAAAAATCAGAGTAAAACAGAATTTAGTGGCATTGACCTGCCTGAAAGATTAGGTTCTTTTTACAGTGTTATGGTAAAAAATGGTGTTGATGATATTATTGCATATAAATTTTTGAAAAAAATAGAGAAAAGAATATCTGCAGATTTTAGTAAGGCTCAGATAAAAAAAATTGTCGTACAATTATTGGGAGATCTTATTCCTGTTGAAAAAGATTATTTTACATCACTTAAGCAAAAGATTGTAGCAATGGTGGGGCCAACAGGTGTTGGCAAAACAACTACTATTGCAAAGATTGCTGCAAATTTGAGCCTTAAATTCCAAAAAAAAGTTGCACTGATTACCATTGATACTTTCAGGATTGGTGCTGTAGAGCAACTCAGAACATATGCAGAAATTGTCAATATACCATTAAAGGTTGCATCAACGCCTGAAGAATTAAAGTCTCATATTGCTGAGCTTAAAGATTTTGAATACATCTTTGTGGACTCTATGGGGAGAAGTCAATATGATGATGCACAAATCAAAGAATTAGCTACTTTTTTAGATGCAAGCCCATTAATTACAACGGTTTTAGTGTTATCTATGAGTTCAAATCATGCTGAGATGTATGACACCTTTGACAGATATAAAATGTTGCATCCAGAATATTTAATATTTACAAAACTTGATGAAACCAGGCATTTTGGACCATTGATTAATGTTCCTATTATTAAAAAGGTACCGCTGTTACTGCTTTCCACAGGGCAAAATGTACCTGAAGATTTAGAGATACCAGATGGCAGGAAGATTGCTATAAAGTTGTTAAACGAAATTCAGAGGATGTGGAGAGAGTAGTGACTGATCAGGCAGGCCTTTTAAGAAAAATGGCTTGGGCTAAGAATAGAAAGTCTATTTATATATCTGTTTCAAGTGGCAAGGGTGGTGTAGGAAAAACAAATTTTGCGGTAAATCTTGCCTATCAGCTTGTAAGGAGAGGGAAAAAAGTTCTTCTCTTTGATGCTGACTTGGGACTTGCTAATGTGGATGTAATTTTAAATATTGCACCAATGAAAACAGTTAAGGATTTTATTTTGAATAATGCAAAAGTGGATGAGATAATAATAAAGAATGTAAAAGGGATTGACGTATTTCCTGCTTCAAGTGGTTTTATGGAGTTGGCACACTTTGAAATGGAAACTTTTGAAAAGATTTTGGATATGTTTGTGATGCTTGATAAAAGCTATGATTATATAATTTTTGATACAGCTGCTGGAATTGCTGAGAATGTTCTCAGGTTTGTTCTTTTTTCTGATCTTTTTATAGTTATAACACTTCCAGAACCCACAGCAATAACTGATGCTTATGCATTGATTAAGGTTGTCCATAATAAAAATAAAGCTATTACTCCATATTTTGTTATAAATATGGTCAAAGGGAAAGATCAAGCTGAAACGGTTTATGAGAATTTAAAAAAGGTTATTATAAATTTTTTAAAAAAAGATGTTAAATTATTAGGATTTATAAGAAGGGATGAAAAACTTGTAAAAGCAGTAACAAAGCAAAAAATTCTGTCAGAAGTTTTTCCGATGAGCGAATATGCCAAAGATTTGAACAAGATTGCTGATAATGTTTTGATATTTAATGATAAAAACAGAAGTATCAATATGGAAGAATTCTTTGTTATGAGAGGCTGATATGAGAGGAATTTATGGACATGTGGCATTGCTCATTGCATCTTTAGTGTTTATAATATCTTTTACTTATAAAGTGATACATTTGGACGAAGTAAGTTGCTCGGTTTTTTTTAGAGATTTGTTAATTTTTATAGTAATATACAATATAGCAAAATATTTCTTTCGATACATTGAGGAAATGTTTAATAATTACAGAAAAATAATATGAGTAGTTACTACAAATTAAACAACAATTACTTAAATCAAGAAGAATTGATTAACGAATTTATCCCTAAAATAAAATCATGGGTTATTAGAGCTGTAAATACTCTACCGGATAGTGTTGATGTGGACGAAATTTATTCTGCGGCATGTTATGGCTTTGTGGAAGCATTAAATAGATATGACAAATCGAAAGGTGTTGATTTTAAAGCGTATGCTGAGCGAAGAATAAAAGGTGCAATTTTAGATTGCCTTAGAAGTTTGGATCACCTTTCGAGAGGAATGCGTAGCAAGGTCAAAGATTTGGAAGAGAAAATTGCAAAATTATCAACAAAATTGGGAAGGAAACCAACGGTTGAAGAAATGGTAAAAGAATACAACATGGAAGAAGACGAGGTTAATAAGCTGCTAGAGCTGATTGAAAACTCTGATAAGACAAGTCTTGATACAGTTGTGGGAGATGATGAAAATAGCTCATTAGTTGATTTTATTAAGAGTGATATTTTAACTCCGGAAGAAAATATAGAAAAACGTGAATTAATAAATATATTAGCAAGAGAAATTGAAAGTTTAAAAGAGAAAGAGAGGCTTGTTATTACACTTTATTATTATGAAGAATTAACTATGAAGGAGATTGGGGAAGTTTTAGGTATTTCAGAATCGAGAGTGTGTCAGATTCATAACAGTGTAGTGGATAAGCTTAAGAGGAGGTTAAGGAAATATTATGAATAAGATAAAGGTGTTGATTGTAGATGACTCAGCTTTTATGAGAAAAGCTATAGAAACAATGTTAAGAAAAGACCCTGAAATCGATGTGGTAGGTTTTGCTAGAAATGGTAAGGAAGCTATTGAGTTAGTTGAGTCATTAAATCCAGATATTGTTACTCTTGATATAGAAATGCCTGTTATGAACGGGCTTGAAGCTTTAGAAATAATAATGAAAAAGTTTCCCAGACCGGTAATAATGGTGAGTTCGTTAACAACTGAGGGGGCAGAGGCTACTCTTAAAGCATTGGAATTAGGTGCGGTTGATTTTATTCCGAAAGATAAATCTTTTGCTACTTTGACGGTAATGAAAATAGAGAGAGATTTAATTGAAAAAATAAAGCATTTTGCAAGGAAAAGAATAACTGGAATTTTTCCTCATAGAGCTCAAGCTGTTACTTTCAAAAGAGAGCATACAGAGGTTAAACCTGTACAAACTCAACCTGTAAGTAGACCTGTAAAAAAAGTTCCTATTAATATGGTTTTGATAGGGACATCGACAGGTGGTCCTCAATCATTGCAGCGTGTTATACCACAGATAAGTCCAGATATAAACAAACCAATATTAGTTGTTCAACATATGCCACCAAATTTTACAAAGTCTTTGGCTAACAGACTTGATTCTTTGAGCAAATTGACTGTGATAGAAGCTCAAGGAAAAGAAAAAATTGAGCCAAATGTGGTTTATATTGCAAAGGGTGGATTTCACCTAAAGGTTCGTAAAATTGGGACGAATTATTATACAGAAGTTACAGAAGAACCTAAGAATGTGCTACATATACCAAATGTTGATGTGATGGTGAGTTCTGCTGTTGAGTGTATAGGTGGTAATGGCCTTGGGGTGATTATGACTGGTATGGGGTCTGATGGAAAAGAAGGGTTGAAAAAGTTGAAGCAGAAAGGTGGTATTGTAATTGCGCAGAATGATGAAACTTGTGTGGTATACGGGATGCCACGGGCTGTGGTAGAAGCAAAAATAGCTGATGAAGTGGTTCCTTTAGATAAGATTGCTGAAAGAATTGAATATTATTGTAAATAAAAAAAAATGGATAGAATATGGCTGATATCTTAAGTCAAGAAGAAATTGATGCTCTTTTATCTACAGTAGCTGAAGAAGGGCTGGATGAAAAGAAGGTTGATACTTTAGAGTTTGTTCCTAAGAAAGTATCGGTATACGATTTTAGAAGACCTGATAGGGTTTCTAAAGAACAACTTCGTTCTATCAGGAACTTGCATGATAAATTTGCTAGAAATTTCAGCTCAGCGTTGTCTAATGTTTTAAGAGCGATTACAGATATAAATCTGGTTAGTGTGGATCAGATGACATATGGTGAATTTTTGATGTCTCTTCCTGATCCCACAAGTTTTAATGTGGTAAGCATGATTCCACTGGAAGGAAATGTAGTTTTGGAGATTAATCCTTCTATAGTTTTTCCTATTGTTGACAAGTTGTTGGGTGGAACGGGCCAGCCGTTATACAAATTGCGTGAATTAACCGATTTGGAACAAAAGCTATTAGATGGAGTAATTAATCTTCTCCTTAAAGAGCTAGAAGATGTTTGGAGACAAGTTATTCCTAATGTGAAATTTAAAAAGGAAGTTAGTGAAAATAGTCCTCAAGTTATACAAATTGTTGCTCAAAATGAAGTTGTGGTTTTAATTGTGTTTGAATTAAAGTTTGGAGAAGCATCTGGTTTAATAAATCTTTGTTTTCCTGCAATAACTTTGGAACCAATTTTAGGGAAGATTAGTTCACAGGATTGGATAATAGGTGGTAAGAAAGGTAAGTTTGGAAATTATGAAGAACAGATATACCAATTATTGGAAGATATTTTAGTAAATATTCATGCAATATTGGGTGAAAACGTTTTGACAGTAAATGAGATTTTATCATTAAAAGCGGGAGATACTGTAATTTTAAATAATAAAGCATCTTTGCCTGCGATATTATATGTTAATAACTTGAGGAAGTACGAGGTTGAACTAGGTATTTCAGGTGTTAAAAAAGGAGTTAAACTTAAAAGAATCATTGAAGAAAATAAAGTTGGGGTAGGTTCGTGAAAAATATAATTAATTTAGATGAAATGCCAAAACTAAAGGAAGTAGTAAGTTTAATTAAAGAGCATTTTTCAAGTTCTTTACAGACTGTGATAAATCAAGATGTAAATTTGCAGGTGGAAGAGTTTTATACAGGCTACTTTGATGATATTATCGGAGATATAGAAAACCCTATTTTTATAAGGGGTGAAGATAGTGAAAATAACTTATTTTGTGGATTTATTTTTAATTTGAAAGATATAACAGCATTAGTTGATTATATGATGATGGGGGAAGGAGAATCGAAAGATGAGCTTGATGATGAGACAAGAGATGCTGCTAAGGAATTGACAAATCAAATTATATCATCGTTGAATGTTCCTTTATCTGGTTATGTTGGTAAAAAATTTAATTTTTCTGTGGTTGATGTTACATATGAGAAACCAGATTTTGAGGATGAGATTTCTGGGATCACATTTGACCTTAAAGCTGATAAGATTGATTCAAAATATATATTTTTTGTAGATGCTAAGTTTAATAATATGGTAAGCCTTAAAGATGAGGCAGATGATATTTCACCTGATTTTGGTGATTTTACAGGTACTTTAGGTGAGGAGGGGGAAATTGAAATTGGGGGTAATATAGATCTTTTGCTTGATGTGGAAATACCTGTTTCTGTTAAAATTGGTTCTACAAAAATGTATTTAAAAGATATTTTGGAGCTTGGGCCAGGTAAAATTATAGAGTTAGAGGAATACGCCGATGAACCAGTAGAGCTATTGGTGAATAATAAGGTTATTGCAAGAGGAGAAGTGGTTGTGGTAGACGGGTATTTTGGCCTGAGAATTCAAGAGATTGTTAGTAGAGCTGAACGGATAAAAAAATTAAAAGATTAATTTATTGAAAAATCTTGAATAAACTTAAGTTAAGATGTATTTAATTTTTAAATACAGTTTTAGGAGGCTTTAATGGCTTACGATGACGTTATTATAACTGTTGATGATTCATCAACAATGCGAAGAATTATAAAGAATACACTACATAAAATAGGGTTTTCAAATGTGTTAGAAGCATCTAATGGTGTTGAGGCATTGGAAGTTTTATCAAAAAACAAAGTAGACCTTATCATAACTGATTGGAATATGCCTGAAATGGATGGGTTAACTTTTGTTAAGACAGTTAGAGCGAATAGAGAGTATGATGAAATACCTATTTTAATGGTTACTACAGAAGCAGCTAAGGAAGATATCTTGATAGCATTAAAAAGTGGTGTAAACAATTATGTGGTTAAACCTTTTACACCAGATACGTTAAAGGAGAAGGTATTTAAACTGCTTGGATATTAAAATGAGTGAATATTTAAACGATTTAAATGAATTAATTGATATTGCAAAAAAGATTAATAGTGGGGATTACGATTTAATAGAGATTAATATTAAACCAGAGAGCGAATTATTTCAAATTGCTCAGTATTTTAATGAAGCTTTGAAAAAGCTTAAAATAGTAGATGATGCTTTTTCTGATGCTTACGAGGATTTACCTTTATTTGAGAAGATCTTGCGTGAAATAATCAATGATATGAAAAATGCTACTGAATCAATTTTAAGTGAGATTGATAAAATTAACTTTAATATAGATTCTATTAAAGAAAGTTTAAAAGGGTTGAAAGAAGCAATTAAAAATGGAGATTTTGATAGGGCAAAAATTTATTTAAATGGGATCAAAGATTCGGTTATGGAAGGGGAGGATATCTGCTTTGATATGATAGCTGCTTTAGAGTTTCAAGATATAACCAAGCAAAAAATTGATAAACTTATGATGATTTTGAATGAGATAGAAAATAGAATTGCGGATTTGATAATCAAGCTTGGGTTAAAAAGTAATAAACTTGATCCAGAAAAACTGAGTGAAGTGAAAGAAAAGAAAGAGGTGTTAGAGGACCAAGAATTAGTAGATAAATTACTTGAAGAATTTGGTCTTTAGGAGATTATAATGAATAATGAAATGAGTGATTTAATACAGGATTTTTTAATTGAGACAGAAGAACTTATAGAACAGCTTGATCAAGATCTTGTGGAACTTGAGCAAAGAAAGGATGATTTGGATTTATTAAATAAAATTTTTCGTGCTGCTCATACAATCAAAGGATCATCATCTTTTTTAGGTTTCGATAAATTAACAGAAGTTACCCATGTAGCAGAAGAGATATTAAATAAGTTACGTAAAGGGGATATGGTAGTTACTACAGAGGTGATGGATGTTCTTTTGGAATTTGTTGATTGTGTGAAAAGAATTGTCGAGGATATAAAGAATGGTACTGATTCTACAGATACAACAGAAATTGTAAAAAAATTAAAATTGGTAAATGAAGGTAAGGCATTAAAGAAAGAACCCCAGAAGGATGTTCAAAAAGCAGAAAAATCAAAGACTGCAAAGAAAAATGAGCCTTCACAGATAAGTAAAATAACAAAGGCTATAGAGCAAACAATCAGAGTAGATGTAAACAGACTTGATACATTGATGAATCTTGTGGGTGAACTTGTTTTAAGTAGAAACAGAATTGCTCAGATATCAGCAGAATTTGAAAAAAAATTTGATGGCGACTTTTTGGTAGAGCAACTCATTGAGACCACTTCACATCTTGGTCTTATTACAACAGAATTACAATTGGCCGTAATGAAAACAAGGATGGTCCCCATTGGAAAGGTATTCAATAAGTTCCCGAGAATGGTTAGAGATTTATGCAGAGAGCTTAACAAAGAGATAGATTTAATTATTTCGGGAGAGGATACAGAGCTTGATAAATCGGTAGTGGAAGAGATAGGTGATCCTTTAATTCATATGCTGAGAAATGCTGTTGATCATGGTATTGAGCCACCTGAGGAGAGATTGAAAAAGGGTAAACCAGAAAAAGGGACAGTTTATCTTACAGCATATCACGAAGGTAATCATATTGTTATAGAGATACGTGATGATGGAAGGGGGATGGATCCTGAAAAACTCAAGAAGAAAGCCATTGAAAAAGGGGTTATTACGCCAGAGGAAGCTAAAACATTAAGTAAAGAAGAAGCTTTTGGACTTATTTTTAAACCAGGTTTTTCCACTTCAGAAAAGGTTACTGGAGTTTCTGGCCGTGGTGTAGGAATGGACGTGGTTAAGACTAATATTGAAAAGCTGAATGGTATTATACAAATTGAGTCAGAAATTGATAAAGGAACTACCTTTAGGATGAAATTACCTCTAACTCTAGCGATAATACAGGCACTTTTGGTGGAAGTGTCTGGTGAGGTTTTTGCAGTTCCCATTGTATCTGTGATTGAAACTGTAAAGATTGATGAAAATGAAATACATAATTTTGAAGGAAGAGAAGTCTTAAAATTAAGAGAATCCGTATTATCTTTGGTAAGGATTAATGAAGTTTTTGAGTTAGAGCCCACTTTCAGCAATGAAATGTATGTAGTAGTGGTAGCATTGGCTGAAAAACGTGTGGGATTTGTGGTTGATAGACTTATAGGACAGGAAGAAATTGTAATCAAGTCATTGGGTGAATATTTGGGTGGAACTGTAGGAATAGCAGGTGCTACTATAATGGGTGATGGTACCGTACGGCTGATACTTGATGTCGCAGGGATAATGGATATCGCATCAAAGATGCCAAGAATTCCAAGAAAAAAGAAAAGTAAAAGTGTTACGACAGAATCTGTAAATGAAAAAAGATTAAGACTTATGCTTGTTGATGATTCTGCCACTGATAGAAAAATTATGAAAAGGTTATTGAGTGGTACAGGTTGGATAGATGTGATAGAAATTACAAATGGTAAAGATGCTATAGCTGCAATTAAAAATTTTGACGTGGATATGATAATAACTGATATTTTTATGCCAGGAATGGACGGATTTGAGCTGTCAAGGTCTTTAAGAGAAGCTGGATATAATGGACCTATTTTGGCAATTTCATCGAGAGGGGAAGTTAACGATAGTAAAAAGTTTTCTGCATACGGTATAGACGCGTTTCTAACAAAACCTGTAGGTTTGGATGACATTTTAAATAAGATAAATGAACTTAATTCAATTTATAAAAAATAGTATAATTTTTCTTTTACTTGTGTTTGTTTATGAGGTTACCACCTTGGATAGGAGGTTTCAAACTGTAAGCAAGTTGGATTACAAATCTTTTTATTTTTATAATGGTGGTGCAGATGTAATAAAAGAGTTAAAGATTGTTAAGACTTATTCCGATTTTGAATTTAAAAAGGCTTTAAGGGATTTTAAAATTGAAAAGACAAATTATAAGAAACTTCTACCTAAGTCTGTTGATCGTCCTGTTAAGTATCAATATATCTGGTGGAGATGAAAAATATAAATTTAAGGTTATTGCAGAGAAACCTGGTTCTATAATCACATCTTTTTACGTATACAGTAAAAGTAGTGAAGATGCTAAAGAAGAAGTTTCATTGAATGGCTGGAAAGTTATTAGTGTAGAGAGGATTGAATCAACGGAATATAAACAAAAGGTAGACAATGGTGTAGTAAAAAATGCATTACAAACTGATTTTGCAAAATTGAAGCTTATAAAAACTTTTTATTTCGATAAAGGAGCATTTTCATTTAATTTAGATAATGACACGATAAACTTTATTAAATCATTAGATAAGAATAAAGTTTATTATATTTATGGCCATACCGATTCATTGCCAGTAAACCCCAATGATAAGTATAAAAATAATTATGAGTTATCTATATTAAGAGCAAAGTTTGTAAAGGATCTTTTAAAAAAATATGCGGATATTGATGAAAATGCAAAAATTGTTGGTTTAGGTGAGTTTTATCCTTTAGTATCTAATAGTTTTGAAGGAGCTGTTCAAAATAGACGGGTAGAGCTTTATGAATCAGATTAGAAAAATAGATCCAAAAGATTTGTATGATATCAACATTGCTAATTTTTATAATTATGTTGCCGAGATAATGGATGATTTTCATTATGCATTTCATATCAGTATCAGAGAGATCCCAAATAAAACTAGGTGTGAGATTTGGAAACATAAAAGAAGTGACGATGAGGCTTTGGTGTGGGTGGAGGTTGTTAAAGAAAGCAAAGATGTGGCTTCTGATACTGTTGTAGAAGTGCTTAGAGTTATGAATGACAACAATCTTACAAAGTTGTTCTTTTTCACTAATGGTTCATTGAAGGATGGCGATAGACAGATTTTAGATGATGAAGGGCATTTTATTTTTACAACTGATGAAATTATTGAAACGTTGATTGCTTTGGATAAGAAAAAAATTCCTAAAAAGAAATATGTAAGAAAACAAGTGAAGATTCCATCTGGTTTTGTTTTAATTAGAAATTATCTTCGTAGCAGAGAACTACCTAAAGAAAAGAATGTGATTAGAATAAATTTGATAAAAGATATAGTTGATAAGTATATATCTCTTTATGAACCAATTAAGAACATAATTTCAAATATAAAAAATTATGATGAAATACCTGATGATATAAAAGAGAGATTAAAAAGGGAACAGTTTAAATTACTTCCTAATTTAATTGTTATTTCTACATATAGTTTTATGGATAAATTTCAATACTTAAAAGTAGATCTATTTAATTATGTAAAGCTGTTAATCATGTATATTGGAGCCATCATAGAATATGAACCAATGGAAGATGTGGAGAAATACAAAAGTGAGATTGAAGAATATCTTGATAGATTTAGCAAAATAGAGGAAGAGATTGATCAGTATAAAAAAGAATATATTGATGAAAATAAACGATTATCTGTGAGATTGTTAGTATCTTCAGTTTTGTTTATTATTATCTTTTTAATATTATTAATAATGTTGGTAGTTAAAGGATGAAAGGTTTTGATTTTTCTGCACTGCTAGACAGTGTTGATGAAATAGTTATGGTGATTGATGAAAATTATAGTATTCAGTTTGTAAACAATAAGTTAAAGTTATTAACAAATAAGACTCCATCTCAAGTCACAGGGAAAAAATGTTATTCAGTATTATTTAAAAGAACAGAACCTTGTGAGAATTGTCCGTTGTCCTATTTAAAGGAAAAATGTTTTGCTAAAGATATTATACACGATACTATTGATTTTAGAGGTTTTAGAAAGATTTTTAGAGGAAAATTTGAATGTGTTGGTGATAGATATTTTGTAGAAGTTTTTGATGATATTACTGAAGGAAAGGTATTGGTAGATAAACTTACACATCAAGCAAAGGAGTTAAAAGCAAACAATGTAATTTTAAATCTTAAAAAACTGGAGGTTGAGAAAAAGCATCGGTTTTTAACTAAAGTAATAAACAGCATTAGTGACGGTTTAATGGTAGTAGAAAAGGATTATTCAATAAATATTTTAAATTATAAAATATCTGAGTTCGTTGGGAAACATTCTGATGAACTAAGAGCAGGTAAGTGTTATGAAGTTTATGGTTTTTCTGAGCCATGTAAAGAATGTCCTTTAATAGACAAAAAAATAACAAAATCTGTTAGAAAAGTTAATAAGAAAACTCTTACCCTGCAGTTTAATAGATTTGATGATTATATTGTTGAAAGTATACGTGATACAACAAGAGAGATTTTGCTTCTTGATGAAATTAAAAGGCAACAGCAGGATTTAAAAGAGAAACAGCATCAGATGATGAAACTTAATGAAGATTTATTAAAAATGAATGAGAAGCTTAAAAAAGCTCAAGAGATTATTGATGAGGAGTTGCGCCAAGTAGGTGAGATTCAGTCGAGTCTTTTACCTGAAAAATTACCGGAAATAGAAGGGTATGAGTTTGGAGCTTTTTATACTCCTGCTGAGCAAGCAGGTGGTGATTATTTTGATTGTATTGAGATGAGCAACGGTTATTGGGGATTTACTGTGGCTGATGTTAGCGGTCACGGGATTCCTGCTGCAGTAATAATGGCAATTACGAGAGCTATAATGCGCTCTTATACTTATGATGTGATATCTGCAGCAGAGGCCCTAAATATGGTAAATGAAATTTTGTGTGATAATATCTATACGAACGATTTTGTTACTATGTTTTATCTTGTAATGAACAGTCTTACTGGTGAGTGCAATTATGCGAGTGCAGGTCATAATCCTCTACTTTATTTTGATAAATCGGAAATGGTTGTAAAAAAAGTTACAGCAAATGGATTATTTTTAGGTACTTTTGATATGGTGGAATATGAAGAGGGGAGTTTTACCTTTGATAATGGTGATATTGCATTCATGTATACTGACGGATTGGTAGAAGCTATGAATAAAAATGATGAACAGTATGGATATGATAGATTAATAAATAAGATAATTATGTTTCACAATGAAAAGTGTGATGATATAATAAAATATATAATGGAGGATGTAAAAGAGTTTACGGAGGGTAGACCATTTGAAGATGATATAACAATATTCATAATAAAGAAGAAGGAGGTTTAATTATGTACGAAGTGAAAGATATTGCGGGGAAAAAAGTTGTTTATTTGACAGGGGAAATCAATGCTCAAACAGGGCAGGCAATGAAAAATGAAGTGTTAAAGTTTTTCAATGATGTGGATACAGTTGTTCTTTCATTCAAAGGTGTTGTTTATATGAATAGTTCAGGATTGAGAGAAATTATAGATTTATACAAACAAAGCAATAAGAATAAGAAAAATTTAAGAATTTGTGATTTATCAAGTGATTTAAAGGAGATGTTTTCTTTCACAGGATTAGATAAGATATTTAAGATTTTTCCTACCGAAAATGATGCATTGAGGTAATTTATGTCATATAGATGGGATAAAAAAGGTGATGTTTTAAAGGTTATTTTAAGCCCAAATATTACTTCTAATGATTTTAAAAATATTGTGGAAGAGTTGAAATCCTTTGACGATATAAGAGAAGTTAGGCTTGATTTAAAAAGCTGCGAATATATTCAAAGTAAAGTTTTGACTGGTTTTGTACAGTTGAATAAATTTTGTAAGGAGAGGAGTTTAAATCTCATCCTTGTAAATGTTAATGAAAGTATTGTGCAGTTGCTTGAATTAACAAATCTATATTCAATCTTTAAAATCGAGCGAGATTTTACTTCTTATACACCAGAAGAATTGATAAGCTTCTTTGAAGATGTGGAGCTTGCAGATAAAGTGTCGGATTTTATCGCGGAAAATTATAATGACAATTATAAGTCTTTGATGAAAAGTCTGATTAAAAGTGATGATCCTATCTTAAAAGAGTATGCAATATTAACCGTAGGGAAAGCTCACGATTATGATTTTTTAGAAGATGTTAGAGCAGCATTACAAGATGAAGTGGGAAATGTGGTAAAAGCAGCAATAACTGTCTTGGGCTGGTTTCAAGATTTTGAGTCTAAAGAAAAGATATATCCTTTCTTAAACAGTGAGTTTGTGGATGTGGCTGAGGCTGCAGCTGCTACAATTGCTTTGTTAGCAGAAGAAGATGATGCTGAAAGATTAGCTGAGCTACTGGAAAGAAAAGATGAGAGATTGAAAAAGATAGTGATTCAGGCGCTTACCCTAATAAATGATGATAAATGTTATAAAATTGTTAAAAGGGAGTTAGAAACAGAAAAGAATGAACTACTTATTGCCTATATTATAAAAATGCTTTCCTTTTTTAATAAAAAGGAAGTGGAAGATATTTTGATTAACTATCTATCTCATAATTCTAATATTGTTAGAGAGACTGCTGCTTCATCATTAGTGAGGATAAATGCTGTATCGAAAATAGAAGATATTTTAAAGAAAGTTACAGATTCTGATAGTATGGTAGGATATTTTTCTACCAAAGCTGTGGGAGAATTGTGCAAGGATAAGAGTTGTGCAGATTATTTAATGAAGGTTTATCATAGTGTAGCTGAAAATGTGAAATTGGCTATTATTGAGGCTCTTGGAAAAATAGGTGCTGACTGTGCAGATTTTTTATATCAGGCACTTTCTGAAAAAAATGAGGATATTAGAAAAGAAGCTCTTAACTCACTTTATTTGGTTTTAGGAGATAAAGTTAAAGATATAGCACTAGAGTGTTTGAAAGATGAAAGTTGGTTAGTTAGATACAAGGCAGTAGAAGTTCTTGGGAAGATCAATATTGCAGATTTAGAAAATATTTTAAATGAGCATTTAAAAGGTGAAAGTAACAAATTTGTAAAAGAAAAAATATATTCATTATTGGGAGAGTTATGATTAATTCTGGAATAATAAAAATTAAAGATGATGAGTTTTTTGAACTTGCAGAATTAATTTATAAACATTCAGGTATTTTTTTCACTCAAAACAAGAAATATTTATTGGAAAATAGATTATCTAGATTACTTCATGAGCATAACTTCACTTCTTTTAAGGATTATATTTATTATCTTAAATATAATTCAAGAGGGAAGGGTGAACTAGAGAGGTTAATAAATTTAGTAACAATTAATGAAACATATTTTTTTAGAGAAAAAGGGCAAATAGATTATCTAGTTGGTAAGGTCATTCCTTCAGAAATTCAAAAAGGAAAGAGAAGCTTTAAAATCTTATCAGCTGCTTGTTCCACTGGAGAAGAACCTTATAGTATTGCAATGGCGTTAAAAGAAAAGATGCTAGATACAAAAGCGAGATTTGATATTATTGGGGTAGATATAAATACTGACGTTGTTAGGACTGCACAAGAAGGTATTTTTCGTTCTGTATCATTTAGAGGAGTGGATCCAAAGATTATTGCAAAGTATTTTAAAAAAGATGGATTTAATTACTATTTATCCAATGAAATTAAGCGTATGGTTAGATTTATGCAAGGGAATATAACTGAAAGAGCCCTTTATTTGAAAATAGGTAAATGTGATGTCATCTTTTGTAGAAATGTACTGATATATTTTGATGTAGAGACGAAAAAAAAGGTGATAGAGCATTTTTATAACTCATTAAATAATCCAGGCTATTTATTTTTAGGACATTCTGAGACAATGAATAGACTCAGTGATAAATTTGAGATGAATAATTTTAGAACTGGTATTGTGTACATAAAAAACAAGTGAGAGAAGAATGGGATAGGGCCAAAAGACTTGCAACATGTAATAGGGAAGATAAGTTTTCCTGAAAAAGTTCAGGATGTTCTTGATAAGAGTAGTTTTAATAAATATGGTTTTGTTTCTAAAGAATTCATAGAAGGTAATCTGGTTAATTTATCGGTTATTACGAATATTAAAAAGATTGAAATGCCCGTAATTGATAGTAGAAAGAGAGTAAATAAGTTTATGAAAGGTAAGTCTAGTGATAAAAAAGTGATGAGTAAAAAAAGAAAATTTATTATAGAAGAAGAAGTGGGCAAAATAATAGATACAGAGGGTTAGGTATGAATAAAGTTATTTTAAAGGTTTATCAACCAGAAGATGTAAAAACAGTTTATGCTATGTTTGTGGATGAAAGAAATTTTGGTATAAAATCAAACAGCTTAAGTGAAGATTTATTTATGGATTCATTGAAAATTAATGCATTGTGGTATGAAGGGGATGTTTTGGTTGGAGCTGATGTAGAGTATACGAGAAAAGATAAAGATATATATTACTTTAAAATAACCTCAAAAATAGAAAAAGGATTAAAAAGGGAGCATTATCGTATAGATTATAAAGGTAATTACTATATTAAATTGATTGACATGGATTCAGTGAGTGAATTTAAGAGGTTAATAGATAGAAAGAGTATTCAGGCAAAAACAACAATGTCAAATAAAATAAAAAATATAATCCAAAAAGAAACTACTAACATGCAATATGTTCTGAGATTTTTATTAGAAATTGATTTAAAGCTGGATGCTATTCTTGAGATGGTAGGGGACAAAGAGGTGGACTTAGATTTCATGTTGGTTGATGCAATTGATATCAGCGGTGGCGGTTTAAGTTTTTTCTCACCAGAGCAAATCAATAAAGATTTGTATTTATATATTGAAGGTGATATAAGAGAGGCGATGAATAGGGTTAAGTTTTATGCCTTAGGTAAGATAGTTACAGAATTTAAAACACCTAAAGGGTATATATACGGGGTCGAGTTTAAATATATAGATTATGAATTGAGAGAAGATATAATAAAATTTGTTTTTGAAAAGGATAGAGAACTTATAAAAAAAGCATTGCAAAGCTGATGAGGTAATAAGTGAATTATAGTTTGATTTTAATAATCGCTTTTTTATTGATAGGTATTTTATATATTTTTATTTTTATTTTGTTAGTAAAATTAAAATCTATCGAAAAAAAACTAATTGATATATCCTATGAGGATGTGCAGATCATTGTTAATGACTTGAAAGAATTACTAGTGGAGAGTGAGAGGGTTTCAGAACAAATCGATAATAATCTTAGAGAAAAGGAAGCTTTGCTTGAAGATCTTGTGGATCTAATTGATGCAAAAATAAACAGGCTTGAGGCAATTTCCTCATCTGTTCCGTCAGAAAAGGATTTGAAATCTCAAATTATAGCTCTTTATAAAAGTGGTAAAAACGTTTCAGAAATTGCCAAAGATTTAAATATATCTGTTACAGAAGTTAATCTTGTTTTAAAATTGCTCTATGAAAATTGAGAACAGTAATCTTTCACATATTCTCAGTAAAGAACTACCTCCGTTGAAAAAAGGTGAAGTAGTAAATGTAAAAGTAATAAGATTAATTGATAAAAACCGGTTTGTAGTAAGTATTAAAGGGAAACTTTTAAAAGCTATGATTAATTCTGAGATTACTTTATCTAAATTTAAAGCTGAAGTTATAAAAACAGAACCATTTTTAGAGCTGAAAACTGTAAAAGAGCCGGTTCAAAATCTTGACGCAATTTTTTTAAAAAAGATTGCTGTAAAATTTAGTAAAGATGAGATTTTTAAATTTCTAAGATCTTTTACTCACTTTGATTTAAAAAAGTTAGACAAAGAAGAGATAATGAAATTAATAAAGGATAGCGGTTTGTTTTTTGAAAAGAAGATTGCTGATGGTGAGGATGTGTCTAACGATGTGAAGGGGCTTATTTATAAAGATAATAGTAACTTAAAAGATATGTTTTTGAAGTTACAGGTAAATCTTTTAATGCATGGGGAGATTTTTTTGCCCTTTAAATCAGTGGAGTATGGCATAAAGGATGGAGAGATTAAAATAAAAAAAAGTAGAGAAGGTTTTTATATTACGATAAAAACAACTTTTTCCAAACTTGGGACAATAATGGTTAAACTAAGAGAATTTCAAGGAGAAATAACAGGTACTATATTTACGGAAAGTAGGTTTAAAGAATTGATAAATCAGATAAATATTGAAAATGTTAGATTAAACTGGAAAGAACTTAAAGTGGAAGAAATAGAAAAAGAGTTTGATTTCGATTCAAAGTTGATATCATCTTTAGGGCATTTTGAGACGATTGTATAAAAAACTGGAGTTACACCGTTTTTTGTGAAGAGATAGTGAAATAGGGAAATATAAACAGTTCAAGGTTCAAAGTTCGACGTTAGCACTAAGCATTAAGTATTAAGTTTTTGCGAAGAGCGCTAGCGACGAAGCAATCTACATAATAATTTTTTCAGTATAAGCGCGTTGAGTTGTTATAATGTATTTCCAATGTATTGTTTTTGCGTAATTTTGTAGATTTTGGGGTGCTCAAAATAAAAAAGTCCTTTACAAATGAAAAGTATGTTGTTATATTTTACATATGATGAGTTCAATATTTTTTAACGCTAATTTGACATCAAATTTTAAAGCTTGGTGGTGGACAGCATTGGATAAGTAGGCTGTTCACCATAGATGTGCGATTAAAAGGGCCGTGTGGTGGACAGCCACACGGCCCTTTTTGGTATACAGACTTTAAGGGCCGTGGGATGAAAAATCTCACGGCCTTTTTTTTTGAAAACTGGAGGTTGAAATGATAAACATTACTTTTGATGAATTTAATAAATTGTCAGAAAAATACACTCATATTCCCATTGTCAGGGAAATTGTGGGAGATATTTATACTCCCATTTCGCTTCTTAGAAATTTTTCCAATGAGAAATTTTTATATCTCTTAGAAAGTGCGAACATTGATAAGAGTTTTTCAAGATTCACATATTTTGCAAAAAGGCCTGAAAAAGTGTTACTGTTTCAAAAGGGGAAACTTATTGAAGTTGCAAATGGTAAAAAAAGTGAGATTCTTTTAAATCCCATTGATTACCTAAATTATGAGATGAATGCATTTAATGGGATGAGAGATGAAAATATAGGAGATTTCTGCGGTGGTTATGTAGGTTTTTTTGGATATGAAATGGCAAATTACATGGGAATTTTGCGTAAGAGGATAAAAGAACCTGATGAGTTACTTATGGGATTGGCATTGATAAATGAGTTTTACGTTTTTGATAATCATTTAAATAAATTTTATGCTGTTTCAGTGGTAAAGACAGATTTAGATCTGGAAGAAGCTTACCGAATGGGACTGGGTAGAACCATTGAAATGGTGGATGAGCTTCACAGGGTAAACTTTGACCTGTCAAACTCAGATGAAATTATCTCTATAAAAAAGGATTTTGATAAGGAAGATTTCATAGAAATTGTGGAGAAAGTGAAGAGAGAAATAATTAATGGTGAAGCAATACAGGTTGTTATATCAAATAAATATGAAGTAGAAGGGTTTATAAATCCCATTAATTTTTACAGAGCGTTACGCAATATAAACCCTTCGCCGTACATGTTTTTCTTTAAATTTGAAGATTACATTGTATGTGGTTCATCCCCAGAAATTCATCTAAAAATCAAAGATAATAAAGCAATTTTAAAACCCATTGCAGGCACTTATCCTGTGGAAAAAGATATAGAGTCTGTAAAAAATAGTCTTTTAAATGATGAAAAAGAAATTTCAGAACACCTTATGCTTTTGGATCTTGCAAGAAATGATCTTTATAGCGGTTGTTATCCGGAAACGGTAAAAGTTAATTCTGCTTTTATCCCTGAGGTATATTCCCATGTGGTGCATATAGTTTCAGAAGTGGAGGGAGTGAAAAAGAAAGAAATAAGCAATCTGGATTTATTTATCAGAACGTTTCCTGCTGGCACAGTTTCAGGTGCTCCAAAGGTGAGAGCTATGGAGTTGATAGATGAGTATGAAAGGAGTGCAAGGGGGTTTTATGCAGGATGTGCTGGATATTTCTCTTTTGCAGGGGATATGGACACGTGCATTACCATCAGAAGTGCTGCTTTCCTGAAAGGGAAAATGGTATTGAGGGCGGGAGCAGGTATTGTGTATGACAGTGTGCCTAAAAAGGAATTTTACGAGGTAGAAAACAAGTTGGGGGCTTTGTTCAAAGCAATAGAAGTAACAAAAAATATGGAGAGTGGTCATGTTTTTACTGGTAGATAATTACGATTCTTTTACTTACAACCTTTTTGCACTTTTTAAAGAGGCAGGTGTTGATCTTGATGTGATAAAAAATGATGAATTTAAAGATGCATCAAATTATGAAGGAATAATTATTTCGCCGGGGCCATCAAATCCTCAAAATTCTGGTTTTTCAATGAAATATATTGAGGAATATGCCGGGAAAAAGCCTATCTTTGGCGTCTGTCTTGGTATGCAGTGTATTGCCTATTATAAAACCGGAATAATTCGCAGTGCTAAGACTATTATGCATGGGAAGATTGATGAGATAGTTAAAACTAATGACTCAAGGATTTTGAAGGGGTTACCTGATAGATTTAAATCTGTTCGTTACCATTCTCTGGCTATAGAAGTAAGTGAGCAGTTTGTCTGTGCGAGGGCGTTATCTGATAATGAAATTATGGCCATAGAGTTTAATGAGGAAAAGCTCTATGGAGTTCAGTTTCATCCAGAATCTATCAAAAGTGAGTATGGCTTACAAATTGTTAATAATTTTATAAAAATATGTAGGGAGGATGTGACATGAATGAAATAATCAAAAAAGTATATAGTGGGCAAAAACTTACTGAGAATGAAGCATTATTATTCTTTGATGCAATGATGACTGGCAGTTTAAGTGATGCTCAGATAGGTGGAGCATTAATAGCTATGAAAATGAGAGGGGAAAGTGCTGATGAGATTTTTGCAGCGGCTAAAGTATTAAACAAATATAAAATTAGATTTGAACACAGCAAACAAAGATGTATTGATACATGTGGGACTGGTGGTGACGGTAAAAGTTGTGTGAATGTGTCATCAGCAGTGGCTATTATACTTTCGTCCATGGGATATCCTGTAGTAAAGCATGGAAATGTGGCTATAAGTGGTAGAGTAGGTTCTGCAAATATTTATGAAGCTTTTGGTATCCCTGTGAAAATGGCGCTTGATGAAGCTCAAAAGTTTTTTGATAACCACAATTTTGTTTTTCTTTTTGCACCAAATTTTCATCCTGCAATGAAGTATGTTGCCCCAATAAGAAAGGATTTGATGGTGCCCACAATTTTTAATCTTCTTGGACCTTTAGCAAATCCTGCAGAGCCAGAGTATCAGATAATAGGTGTGGGGGATTCATCCAAATTGAGCGTTTATGCTGAGGCAGTAACAAGGTTTAAGAATAGGAAATTTATAGTTTATTCATCAAAAGATGGATATGACGAAGTTTCAACAAAGGATATGACAATCTGCTACAAGATTGTTAATGGGGTGGCCGAGCACTTAACCGTTAACCCTGAGGAGTTTTTTGAGCCTTTTGATATGCCTTGTGTAAGGGATGAAGTTGAAGCAAAGAGACTTTTTCTTAATGGAATAACTGGAGAAGATGAAAACGTGGCCAAACTTTTTGCACTCAATACTGCCCTTGCTCTTCATCTTTTAGAAGATATAGATTTGAAGAGTGGATATTTGAAAGCGTATGAAAAAATAAAAAGTGGTGAATGTTACAATAAGATGAAAATGCTATCAGCTGTTGAGGTATAAAATGTTTTTAAAAAAGATTTATGAGCTTAAAAAAGCTGAGGTTAAAGAACTTAAAAAAGGAACTGAGAAAAGAGTTAAAGAGGTTATCCCTTTTGAAAGATTTCTTCCTGATAGAAGGATTATAGCTGAGGTGAAGCAGGCTTCTCCGTCACTTGGTGAAATAAAGAAGGTGGATGTAAAAAGACAGGCTGAGTTGTATGAAAAAGGTGGTGCAGCAGCTATTAGTGTACTTACGGATAAAAATTATTTTAATGGTGATTTCAAATTTTTAAAAGAAATTTCTAGTGCGGTAAATTTGCCCATTCTTTGTAAAGATTTTATTGTTGATGAGGTTCAGATTGATTTGGCTTATGAGTATGGAGCTGATGTAATTTTGCTCATAGCTTCGATGTTAGAAGGTGATGAGCTAAAAAAATTGTTTGATTATTCTAAGAAATTAGGTCTTGAGGTGCTTGTGGAGATACACGAATATGAAGAGCTCTATAAGTTAAAAGACCTTGATGTGAAATTTCTTGGAGTCAATAGCAGAGATTTGACCACATTGAAGGTGAATAAAGAAAAGGCGTTGAAAACGATGTCCAAAATAAAGGGTAATTATATCAAGATTGCTGAAAGTGGAATTGAGACTAAAGAAGATATAAAAAGATTTAAAGAGGCTGGGGCTGATATGTTTCTTGTGGGTACATCTTTGATGAAAAGTGATAATCCTGTAGAGTTGTTAAAGGAATTATCTGAGGGGTATTCATGTTTGTAAAGGTTTGTGGTATTACAGATTTTTGTCAGATTGACTGGGCAGTGGAGCTTGGTTTTTCTGCTATTGGCGTAGTTCTTTATCCAAAAAGCAAAAGATATGTGACCAGTGATTTCGCAAAAAAATTGAGTAGTTATGCAAAAGGGAAAATACTCACAGTATGTGTGAGCCTCACTTATGATGACATGAAGGATTGTGCTAATTTTTTTGATTATGTGCAAATTTATGAATACAGAAAAGTTAAAGGCTTAATATATGCTTCTTCTGCTGAACCAGCTCATAGAGATTATGAATATTTTATGTTTGATGCAAGTATGGGAAAAGGTATTTTTGATGAGGATATACCTGATTGGATATACAATTATAGAGAGAAGCTGATTTTTTCAGGTGGTCTTGATGAAAACAATGTTCGTAGCGTGATAGAAAGGATTAAGCCTTTTGGTGTAGATGTGTCCTCATCAGTTGAAGAGTCTCCCGGGATTAAAAGCTATGATAAAATGAAAAGATTTATTGAAGCATGTAAAAATGCAATGACAGAAAAATAACTGGCGTTGCCAATTTAGTAATTAGTTCTCACTTAAAAAGTGAGAACTAATTATTCAATAAAAAATTTTTTATGATTTTAGTTTTCGTTTTATGAAATGCATTTTATAAATACTTAAAAAGGGTTACATCCCCCATTTTTTTTGTAAAAATTATTCAGAAACTGGGGGAATTTTTATAGAAATATTGAAATAAATCAATTATTATAAATTAGTTGCCACTTTTCAGTGGCAACTCCTACGTTTTTTTGTTGTATAAGAAAATTATATTATGTAATGAATTAAGAATGGGACAGAGGACTACAGTGGGAATAAGCTTAAAAGCTTCATATTTAGTCTGTCCCCCGTCCCGAAAGTCCCTATTGGTTGATTTGGCTATCAAGCCACTGTCAAACGGGAGTTTGGATTCGGGACTAAAATATTTTAAGTGAGGTTTGACATGAAAAATGACAAATTTGCTTTCTTTATAGGTGTTGATGTTTCCAAAGATAAGTTTAATTGCGCTATTATTAACAATAAGCTTGAACTTCTCAAAGAAGCTGAATTTCAAATGGACATTGATGGTTTTAACAGCTTCTATGACTTGATTAAAAAGTATGACTCCTCTATCATTGCTCTTGAATCTACTGGCAGCTATCACATTAACCTCTTAGCATCCCTTGTATCCAAAAAGAAAGATGTCTGTCTTATTAATCCAGCTCTCATCAAAAAATTTGCCCAATCCGTTACTCTCAGAAAAACCAAAACCGATAAAATTGATGCTGTTATCATTGCTAAATTTATAGCTAAGAATATTGAACATTTCAATTATTTTGCTCTTCCTGAGTCCAATGATATTATCGCACTTGCCAGGATGAGAGAACATATTACTCAGCAGATTGCAAGAGTTAAGACTCAGCTTAAACAGCATCTTACTGTAGTATTTCCTGAACTTGTGGCAAATGCCAATGTATTTACTCAATCCATTTTGCATATCCTTAAACATATGCCTACAGCTGAAATCATCAGGAATGCTAATGAAGATGATATTCAAAAGATTCTTGATGAATTGAAGTTTGCACATAAGTCAAATATTACCCCTCAGAAGCTCATATCCCTTGCTAAATCCTCCATTGGTATTTCCTCTGATATCTGGGCTACTGTCATCAAAGAAGATGTTGAAATGCTCATATTTCTTAATAGCCGACTTGATAATATTACGAAGGAATTTATTGATAAAATAAAATCTTCCAAAAAAGATGATATGGAGATTATTACTTCTATCAAAGGAATTAATGATATTACCGCTGCCCATTTTCTTGCAGAAATTAAAGATATAAACAGATTTGCCAACAAAGGTAAACTTGCTGCCTATGCCGGGATAGATCCTGCTATTAAACAATCCGGAAGTATGTATAGTAACGGCAGAATAAGTAAAAAAGGATCCCGGTCCCTTAGGCGTATTCTTTATCTTATGGCAAGTGGTGTTATGAAGTTTAATGAGTATTTTAGAGCGTATTATTTGAAAAAGAAGGAGGAAGGTATGCCTCATAGAAAAGCTATGATTGCATTGTGTAACAAACTTGTGCGTGTACTTTATGCCATGCTTACAAAAAAAGAGGTTTTTCATATGCCTAAATTATCTTAATAATTTTTAATATTTATAGTTGACTAATTAGAAGTTGATAATAGATAGATTGCATGTACACAGAGGAAAAACATTTTTCGGGAAACCTGCCTCGCAGTGGCACCGGACGTGTCACGAGAATGAGAAAAATGTTTTCCCTCTGTAGTTTTGTTATTGTTGTTTTGGGAGATGAAGGAGAAAATATAGAGGTGGAAAATGGAAAAATTATTTTATGGTGAGTTTGGTGGCCAGTTTGTTGCAGAAACCCTTATACCTGCTCTTGATGAACTTGAAAAAGCATTTCTTAAAATAAAAAATGATAAAAGATTTAAAGAAGAGCTTGATGATTTGTTAAAAAATTATGCAGGTAGACCAACCCCTGTATATTTTGCAAAAAATCTTTCAAAAAAATATGGGGTAAATATTTATCTAAAAAGAGAGGATTTACTTCATACAGGTGCTCATAAAATTAATAACACACTTGGTCAGGCTCTTCTTGCAAAATATATCGGGAAAAGCAGGGTTATTGCAGAAACCGGTGCAGGTCAGCATGGTGTAGCCACTGCAACAGCTTGTGCACTCTTAAATCTTGAGTGCACAGTGTATATGGGTAGCGTTGATGCAAAAAGGCAGGCTGTGAATGTGGAAAGGATGAGGATGCTAGGTGCTGAGGTAAGAGTGGTAGATGAGGGGAGTAAAACTTTGAAGGATGCTGTGAGTGCTGCTCTTAGAGATTGGGTTAGCAGTGTGGATAATACACATTATCTCATTGGCTCAGCAGTGGGGCCATACCCATTTCCTGAAATAGTGGCTCATTTTCAATCCGTAATTGGTAATGAAGCAAAAGAATACTTTTTTACAAAAGGGGTTATGCCGGATGTTGTGGTGGCCTGTGTGGGTGGTGGAAGCAATGCCATAGGTATTTTTAGAGGTTTTGTGGATGATAAAGATGTGGAGTTGATAGGGGTAGAAGCAGGTGGTATTTCTGATGAGCCTGGAAACCATGCTATGAGTATTGGAAAAGGTAAAAAGGGGATTTTTCAAGGTAGTCTCTCTTATGTGATTCAGACAGACGAAGGGCAAATTGCAAGGGTTCATTCAATTTCTGCAGGGCTTGATTATCCTGGGGTGGGTCCAGAGCATGCCTATTTAAAGGAGATTGGTAGAGTGAAATATGAATGTGTGAGAGATGAGGAAGCTCTCAAAGCTTTTTTTGAGTTGACAAGGAATGAAGGGATTTTACCAGCTTTAGAATCGAGTCATGCTGTTGCCTATGTTCTTAAAAATTGTGAAAAATTTAAAGGTAAAAATGTGTTGATAAATCTTTCGGGAAGAGGGGATAAGGATTTGCATATTATACATGAAGCAAAGGAGTTGATATGAAAGGGGTATATATTGTTTTGAATTATCCAGATAAAGAGAGTTTTAGAAGAATTTATGATTATTTGATTAATAGTAATTTAATTGATTTTATTGAAATTGGATATCCATTCAATGATCCTGTGGCTGATGGTGCAGTGATAGCTGAGGCTGTGGAAAAAGTGCATGATAAAGTGAGCTATAATGATTTGAAAAAAATATTGGAGATTTCGTGCAATAAAAAAAAGTATGTGATGACTTATGCAAATGTAATATATAGTTATGGGATAAAAGAGTTTAGCAGAGATTTTACACCTTTCTTAGATGGTTTAATCATAGCTGATTTACCAAACCGGATGCATACATTTTTTAAAGAAAGAGATTTTAGAATCAAAATTACCCCTTTTGTGACACCTGCAAGCAGACTTGAGGATATTGAAAGTCTAAAAGGAAGTGATGCAGATTTTATCTATTATGTGGGGGTAAAGGGAACAACTGGCACATTTACAGATGGTAATAAAAGTTTAAATGAGGAAAAAGTGAAACTTATAAAAGAGGTTACTGGTAAAAAGGTTGTGTATGGCTTTGGAATAAGAAGCAGGGGTGATGTTGAGAGAATTTTAAAATTTGCCGATGGAGTGGTGATAGGCACTGAGATTGTGAAAAGACAGCCAAATTTTGAGGAATTAAAATCATTTGTTGAGGAGGTTTATCAAGAGCTTTAAAATATAAAGCAGATTTTATTATACAACGAGCATTGATTATACTAATTTAAGGTGATGAGTTTAGTAAGCTCATTGTTGGATTATGCCTATTTGGCAATCTGTTATATTGGAATTGCAACCATTTTTTAGACACAAAGTTAAGCAATCATTTCATTTAACTTACAAAAACTCTGATATTTCTCATCAGGTGTCAAATAACCTATACCAGAATGTAATCTTTTCCGGTTATAAAAACATTCAATATATTCAAAAATTGCATTCTTCATCATTTCCCACGTCATACCTTTCAGAAACTGAACCAATTCTACCTTTACAGTCTTAAAAAAACTCTCAGCATACGCATTATCATAACAATGGCCATCAGATGTCATACTTTGAGAAATCTTTAATCTCTTCAATTCATTACGAAATTCTAAACTGCTATACTGGCTCCCTCTATCTGAATGAAATATTGATGGTATCCTTCCACAATGTTTAACTGCAAAACGAAAGGCTCGTAACACTGTCTCTCTCGCACTCATACCAGTAGAAAATGCATAACCAACAATCTTACGACTATACAAATCCATTATCGTCGTTAAATATTTCCAACCACCTGATACTTTCAAATACGTTATATCTGATACCCATACAGAATCTGAACCATGAATAACATCATTCTTTTTCAACAAATTCTCACTGTATTTATCCTTATAATTCCTGATTGTTGTTCGTTTATAACTCTTACGAATCCTGCTCCTGATTCCAGCCTTGCGCATTATATCTGAAACCAATTTGCGACTGCATTTATAACCAATACGAATTAATTCGGCATGAATACGTGGACTGCCATATAATCCCCGGCTGTCCCCATATATCTCTCGTATTTTAGATAATAATTTTTGCCTGTAAATCCTTCGTTTACTCAAACCTTGACATCTCCATTTATAGTAACCACTGCGACTCACTCCTAATAATCGGCACATTCTCTCTACACTATAATTCCTCATATTATCCCTTATAAACCTGTATTTTTCGAGCGAGCTGATGAGAAAATGGCCAACGCCTTTTTTAATATTTCTCGCTCCTCCTCCAAATCCAATACCTTCTTGCGAAGCTCATGATACTCTTTCTCCGATGGCTTTAAATTACCTTTGCCTGGAAAACATTCCTCATTATCAGACTTGTAAGCAGAACGCCACTTACAAAGCAATTGATACGATATGCCAAGATCTGAGGCTATCTCTTTTACGCTCTTATCACTATTAAGTGTCAGTTGGACCGCTTCCAGCTTAAATTCCTTGCTGTAACTTCTTCTTGATTTAATCATAACTGAACCTGCCTTTCTCCTTTAGTCTAATACTTCCTTAACTCTTTGTCTACTTTATTGTAGCAAATCCATATTTTTTGCTGTTAAAATTTATCCTCAGCAAATTATCCCTTTTTAAAAAAGCTACTAATCCTCATTATCTAATGAGAGATCAAAAATATGCATATCTCCCACATATTTCATAATACTGTATTTTTTTAGAGAGGATAATTTGTCTACAATCTTTGAAATTCTTTCAGCAGAATCTTCGCACATCTTCAGATATTTATCGATAGTCTTAAGAGCTTCTGGATGTTGAGTTTCTAATAGAGTTCTTATTATTTCAAATCCCATGGTTAAAACAGTTAGAGGTTGATTAAAGTGATGGGCAATACCTCCACCAAGCTGGAGTGCAACCTTATCCCTTTCATAATTTAATAGCTCTTCTTCCATTTCTTTAGTGCGTAAAATCCTTTTTACTCTTGCAAGAAGCTCATTTTCATAAGATGATTTTAAGATATAATCATCAGCTCCTCTTTCAAAGGCTTCGTCAATGGCTTCAGCATCAGCTTTTACTGTGAGTATTATGACAGGTATTCTTTTTAAGTTTTCATCATCTTTTATTTCAGATAGAACTTCAAAACCACTTTTTTCAGGCATTAATAAATCAAGGAGAATTAAATCTACATGGTTTTCTCGTATGAAATTTAGCGCTTCATCTGAATTTTTAAAGCCATAGAAATTGCATTCAATAAATTTATTTAGTTTTTTTTCAAGATTTATTAAAACAGATTCTTCATCATCAATGGCAACTATATTTTTTTTCCTAAATGTCATATTTCACCTCATTATTAAGATAATTTAAAATTTATATGATTTAAAATTATTTTTTTTATTGCTTCTTTGTTAGCTAACGGCTCAAATGTACTATTAATATTCAAAAATTTCAATGCAAGCGTAAAAAAGACTCTTGCATTTTCTAGGTCACCCAGCGCCTTTAATGAAAGGGCTTGATAAAAGTAATATACATAATCATCTTTTAACATTGCAGCTTTTCTGAAATTATCAAGAGCATTTCTGTAGTCCTGTTTGAGATAATAATACATACCTGCCAAAAAGAAATATTCATCATCTTTTAAAGAGTATTTGAATTCATTTAATTTTTTTTCTAAATTGTATGTATCCTCAGAATCAATGTGTATCATCAATTCTTCTAATTTGGAGTCTTTAAGTTCATGGGATGATTCAACACTTATATTGTGTAGATAATTTAAGGCGTCATCTTTTCTGTTTGATAATAAAAGGGCATTTATATCCTTTTTAACTTTCTTGAAATTGATAACAGGTTTTGGTTTTTTATAAGTAATGTCTGTGATATCACCAGTCTTTTTATATACAAATGTATCTTGAATATTTAATGGAGTATAACCTGATTGATTTAGCAGAGTAAACTCTCCTGGAGCTAAAAATAGATAACCATTATCAACCAGGGAATCATTTATAAAGCGTTTTAGTATGTGGGCAATATTTTTTTGAGAAAAGTATATTAATACGTTTCTGCAAAGGATAAGATGACAATTTGGGAAAAAAGGGTCGTGCAATATATTATGTCTTTTGAAAGTTACCATTTTTTTTATGTTTTCTTTTATATGGTAAACGTTGTCTTTTTTATCAAAATAGGTGTTTAAAATATTACTATCGAGATTTCTTATATGCCACTTTGAAAATTCTCCCTTTTCAGCCACTGCAAGGGCATCTCTGTCGATATCTGTACCGATAATGGTAATTCTGTCTTTAAGATGAGGATATTTTTTGTCTATAATTATAGCAATGGTATAGGGTTCACATCCTGTGGAGCAACCTGCAGACCAGATTTTGATGTTATTGAAGTTTTTAGCAATTTCAGGAATTATAACATCTTCAATAGCTCTAAACTGGTTTTCATGCCTGTAAAAAAAAGTCTCGTTTATGACAAGAGATTCGATAATATCTTCTAACAGATTTGTGTTTTTCAGTGATTCTTCAATTATATCATCGATGGATGATAATCTTTTTTCAGCTATACGATTTAAAATTGTATGCAGGTTAGATTCATAAAAACCATAAACCCTAAAGCCACTCACATTTTCTATTTTTTTGCAAAGCATGTTGAAGAGAGTCCTATCCATTTAGTAACACCTCATTCAGTGAGCACAACTCAAATACTTTATCACAAAATCCAGCATTAAGTACAGATTTAGGCATTGTATCAATTAAAGCCTCATCAGGAGATTGACAAAATACCATGCCTCCATATTTTTTCACAGCTTCAGCACCTTTTAAGCCATCAGAGCACATTCCGGAGAATATGGCAAATATGGTTTTTTCTCGAAAAATTTCAGCAACACTGATAACGAATGGGTCAGCAGGTGGGGAATAAAGGTCTGTTTCTAAATGGGGCTTGGTGATAAATTTTGTAAGTATTGTTTTCTTTAAGGTGGTGTGATAATTCGGATGAAGGACATATAAACAATCTTTTATTTCAAAAGGGATGTCAAAATCTACTGCTATCACCTCTTTGTTGGTTTTAGAGCGCAGCCAATCTATATAACCATCAAACATCATTGGTTCTATATGTTGTATTAATACAAAAGGTGAGGGAATGACCTCTATTTGTTTTAAAATGTCAGGTGTGATTTTTGGACCACCTGTAGACATGGCAAAAATGATAATTTTATTAGAATCAGTTTCAAATGGGTCAGGTATTATAATCTCTCGTTTTACTTTCTTTTTCTTATTCTTATACTCTGATATCCGTTTTTTCATAATAAAGGCATTTTTAATTTTTCTGAGTAGAATCTTTGCAAAACTTTCATTTATATTTTCAGGTTTATTTATCACATCAATACAATAGTTGTGTATCAAATCAAAAGCTTCCTTTATTATGTTATTGTCTAAAGAAGTGAGAACTATAATAGGCAATCCAAATTTCTCAAAAATAATCCTTGATGCCTTTTCACCATCCATAACAGGCATATCAAGGTCCATAAATACCACATCTATTTTTTCTTTTTCACAGATTTCTACGGCTTCTTTACCATTTTCAGCTGTAAAAATTTGATTTATTTCGTCATACTTTGAAAGCAACTCCTTTATTGTTTCTCTAACAAAAAGGGAATCATCTGTTAATAAAATGTTAATATTGTGCACCTATTAAACTCCTTATCTTGTCTAAAAATTCTTCACCGGAAAATTGGCTTTTTGTTATGAAAAAATTTGCACCACTTTTTAACCCTTTATTTATGCTTTCTTTATCAGAGAGAGTTGAAATAAGTATGATAGGGATATTTGGATTTTTTACACCAGTTCTTATCTGCTTTGTCAGAGTATAGCCATCCATTTCAGGCATCTCAATATCAGATATAATAATTTTTATATCATCCCTATTATTGAAAATATTCAATGCTTCTTTTCCGTTTGTTGCTTCAATGACGTCAAAACCAGCTGTTAAAAGAATGTGTTTTTCAAGTTCCCTTGTGGCAAAAGAATCTTCTACAAGAAGGACTTTTGGTCGTTCTTTTGTGTCTTCTATGGTAATTTGCTTAACAGGTGTTATTTGATTGATTTTTTCATACAGATAATCAAGATCTATTAAAGGTATAACTGAGCCATCATAGTTTGCGATGAAATGAGAATAGGTTTTTAAATGTTCAACAAGCCCACCATATTTGTAAAGCTTCATTTTTGAGTTTGTTTTTATATCTTTAGCTGTGATACCAAAGATTTTACCACGGTAGTTTATGAAGATGATGTAGTTATTTAAGTCATTTTCACAGTTTAAAATATCAGAAGTGTAAGAGAATTTATAAGCATTGTCATTTACCGTGTAAAGCATTGCATTGTCACTGTAAATAATTTTTGATTCATCAAAAGTCATTATTGATTCGATAGAATTTAAAAAAAGCGCAAAATCTAACCCAGCATAGTGAAATATTAGGACTTCAGTTTCCATAAAACTAACAGGAACAATAAGAGAAAATTTTGTAAATAAATCAGTTTTGTGATCAATCTCGATTTTACCACCGACTTTATTCATTACATCCTTTACAATGTATAGTCCTTCACCTCTACCGGAGATATCTGTGGTTTTATCTTTTGTGGAAAAGGAAGATTGAAAAATGAGATAAATTACTTCATTGTCGCTCATATCATCTACGTTGTATCCTAAAGACTTAGCTCTATTCCTTATTTTGTTTATATTGATACCTCTACCATCATCTTTTATGGTAATTTTTGCATAATTTTTATCAGCTATGCATTCTATCTCAATTGTCCCTTCGGGATTTTTATTTTTTTTAATTCTTTCAGCCGGTGTTTCCAAACCGTGATCCACACTGTTTCTTATCAAATGGATAAGAGGCTCCTGCAGTTTCAGTAAGATATCTTTGTCAAATTTTATATCTTCGCCTTTTATTATAATTTTTACGTCTTTTCCAAGCTCTGCTGCCAATGTTTTAGCACTTTCTTTTAATGTTTGTGTAATTTCTTTAAATTTTAGCATTTTGAAAGAGAGTGCAGTTTCATGGTTTATTCTACTGCTTATTTTTATATCGGTAATTATTTTTTCCAAATCATTTGAAAGATTATGGAGTTTTATTTCATTTGTTTGAATGATATTTTGAATAAAGTTTTTATATTTTTCATCTGCTATGTTTGATTTTAGTGACTTAAGATTATCAAATATTGACTCAATTAATGAAATAATGTTGCTTTTTAAAAAGAATAAATTTTCAGATTTAGATATCATATTATAAAGGTTTTGTAGATGTTGGTTCAGCTCTATTTCATGTATTTTGTAAATATTTTGTTTTAATAGGTTACTATTGTCTTCCTCAAATGGCAAAGATGTTATTTTGTCGTTGGTTGTATGGCTGTAAGAAGAGAAATCCTGCAGTTTTGAAATCTCTTCTGTTAGACTTTCTATTTCTTCATCAGACACATTGTCAATGTCACTAAGTATAGAAATGATTTTATCAGCTACTGAGTATAAAAAATTTATAAAACTGCTATCAATTTTATCAGGAATATTTCTCATTGATTTTACTTTATCTTCAATGGCATGAATAAAGCTGGAAAAAGCCTTGTAACCCATCATTCGGGATGAGCCTTTTATTGTATGGAGATATCTAGCTATGAGTTCGAGATTATCCTTTTGCTGTTTAGGATCAAGTAGTTTACTGGCAGCAGATTTAATGTTTACAGTGTTATCTATGCTTTCTGAAAGAAAAATTTCTTTCAGTCTTTTATTCATTATCTACCTGTTTCATAATTTCTCTTAGTCTTATAATATTTTCTGAAATAATGTTTGCTGATTCTTTAGTTTCTTCACTTGATTTAGTAATATCAGTAATTGCCTGAGAGATGTCTTTTACAGTGGCTGTTATATCATTGAGCCCTATTGTGTGGTCTTTAAAAGACTCGGTAATGTCAGTAATATTTACAGCTATTTTTGAAACTGAATCTTTGTTTTTCATTATAAGGTTCTTTAACGGTTCAAAATAATCTTTGGAGTGAAGGATGTTTTTCAGTGCTTCTTCTGTAGTCATAGTGGTTTTGTTTATACTGGTGATTATATCATTTACCATTTTTTTAATATCAGATGACGTTGATTCTGCTTTGTGGGCAAGTTCTTTTACCTCTTGCGCTATAATAGTAAATTTTTCGGATTCGTCTTCAGATTTTGCTGCTTCAATGGCTATATTAATTGCAAGAATCTTTGTTTGATTAGCTATGTCAAAGATACTGTCAACAAAGGAGGTAATGCTATAAGCCTTTTCTGTTAGTCCTGCAATTTCATTTGATATAAAAGTTGCAGATTGATTTATTTTATCTATAACTTTTTCAAATTCTAACAGTTTATCTGTGCTCTCATAACTGCTTTCTTCAATATTTTCTATGAGTTTTTTCATTTTTTCTAAAGAGATATCAAGATTTTTTACCACATTTCTTATTTCATCAAGGGCAGAGCTGATTTCTGAAAGTGCTGAGCTTTGTTCTGAGAGAGAGGATGAAGTGTTTAGTACGGTAGATTTCAACTCATTAGATATAGAAGTCAATTCGTAAATGGTAGATTCTATCTGCTCAATATTTGATTTCAAGCTATTATATTTATTAGATATAAATTCAATTTGCTTTTTAAACTTTGTGATGTCAGTTATGATAAAAAGTGTGTTATTATCAGAGGTTGTCCTTTTGCGAAGTAATAAAGTGTCATTTTCAAATTGAAATTCCTTATTGTCTTCCAGTACATCAATGATGTTAAATAAATCATTAAAAGATTTGTGTTTTAAAAGTTCATCTTTTTTACCAACTTCAACACCAAAATATTTGTAAACAGAATCTGAAACAAAAATAATCTCATTTTCTAGATTTTTTAGTAAAACAAGATTTGTGGTAGTTCTGATAATATTTTTAAAAGCATTTTTTTCCTGAGTTTCTTTATTAATCTCATCAATAAAGGTTTCGAATATGTTTTTAAGTTCGTCAGGCAGATTTTTTATATCAATATCCTTAAGTTTTTTATTTTGCAAAGATTTTAAAAGGTTGTATAAATAATCCACTTCTGATTGATAAATTTTTGAATACCTGATTACACCCCACAAACCTACTAACAGAATTAAGGCAATGATAAAGGTGAAGAGTAATGCTTTATTAAAGATGTTTGCACTGTTTTTAATGATTATTTGATTGTTAAATGCGTAATGTTTTTCTGTTTCAACAGGTTGTTCAGGATCATTAATGCTCTGATAAACTGGATAAAAAGCAACTTTGCTGTTTGAAAAGGTGATTTCCTGACTAATAATGTATAATGTTTTTTCGTCCAATCTATAAAAGGTATTAATATTTATTTTGTTTTGGTTGCCTGTAACAGCAGTAACTGGTTTGCCAATGATAAGATCATTGTAAATGAATGATATTTTTGTGACAGGAGTTGTCTTTATCTCATTAATTACCTGGAGAGGAAGAAAATTATCATCACTATTTTTTATAAGTTTCACTATTTTGTAATTTTCAGAAGGTTTAAAATCTTTCAGACCATTTTCAAGAATAGACTTTAAAATAGTAAAATTTTCTGCTTCTTTTGATTTTATTATGTTTTCAAGTTTTAGTGATTCAATCTGTGCTAAAGCTTCATATTTGTTTTTAAGGTATTTATAAAAATATGTGGATGAAACAAATAATAAAAATGCTGAAAATAATATATAAATATAAATAATTCTGTTTAAATATTTAGCAGTGGTACCTTTATTCATTTTATGCCTCCTATTCTCTAATTTTCAATTCAGATGCCTGAAAAAGCATATCATGATTTAGTAAAAAATGATTTAAATTGTTATAGAGTAAGATTTTATTTTTATTTAAAAATGAAATGTTTGTAATATTTTCGCTGCTTATAATTTTATAATCAGTAGCAGTATCGATTTTTTCGATTGCAAAGGAGATAAATATATTATTTTTAGAGAAAAATAGTAAGTAGTTAATGTTATATGAAGTTATGTCAAAGAAATGACCTAAATTGTAGACAGGTGTGATTTGCTCGTTAAAAACGGTGAAAGTTAACAGTTGAGGTGGTAAGTTAGGCAGTCTTTTGAGATTTGAAATAGACGTAGATTTGTAAATATATTTTAACTCTATTGCGAAACCTATATTTTTTATATAAAATAAAGACATTGTATCCATTAAATAAAATTATATACAAATAGGTATAAATGACAACTATTTTGATAGTTGATGATTCTTTGTTTGTTCAGGAAAGTTTGAAAGAAGAGTTATTCAAGATAGATAAGGATTTAGTTGTATTGTGCGCCAAAAATCCTGTGGAAGCGGAGAAGATTTTAAAAGAATACATTATTGATTTAATGCTTCTTGATGTGAAGATGCCTATAAAATCAGGAAATATTTTTTTAAAAGAGATTCGCAGTTTGAGTTATTATTCAGATTTACCCATTGTGATGTTGACAAGTATTACTGAAAAAGCGCTTATTTTGGAGTTGGCAAAGTTAGGAATAGATGGATATGTGGTTAAGAATAATTTAGCAAATATAAGAGATAAGATTGAAAAATTTATTAAAAATCCATCAGAGATAAATAGACTGAAGCAGTTTTCAAGAGTTAGTGAATTTATTTCTTTGAAGGATAGATGGTTTCAGCAGCTTTTTGATTTGCTTTATGATGGAGATTATTCTTCTCTAGACATGGATGTTTTAGAGGAACTTAATAGAGGTTTGAAAGTAGTAAATAAAAGTTACAAACTTAGTAATTTAGAAAATGATCTGAGAATAAGGATTTTGGCAGGTGCTATTTTTCTTAAAAAGCAGAAACCTATTTTTGTATGGCAGGAGTATTCATTTATTGAAAAGTTAAAAGAGAAAGTCATAGGACTTTTGTTAGGATTTTACCTTTATGTGATATTGAAAGGTATTTATGAGACAGAGATGTACTCTCTTATTATAACGTATATTTTGAATCTATTTATAATTGGAGAATATTGCGGTAGGCTTAAATATGATGTGGAGATATTAAGCCAATTAATTAAGAAGCAGTTTTTACTTTTTTATAAAATGTTTCTTCAGAATTGCCCAATAAAAATGCCAAACTTTTTTGAAGATTTACAAAGAAAATCAGTTAAAGAGATACTATTTATGATAGAAGATGTCAGTAGTAATTTATTTCCGGATAACCCTTTTGAATTAAGTGTTGAGAAGGGGTTTAATAATAAATTCGAGGAAATGCATCAAATTATACTGAAAGAAATTTATAAAAATATATAAAAAAAAGAGGCCTTTTGGGCCTCTTTTAGATTTTATTTTTCAACTTCAATTTTTACTGTTTTTTCCTTTTCTTCTTCAGCTTTTGGAAGCTCTATCTCAAGAACTCCGTTTTTAAATTTAGCTTTAACTTTGTCAGATTGCACTTTTTTGGGGATCTGGATTTCTCTTAAGAAGCTACCAAATACCCTTTCTTTTCTATAATAATTTTTATCTTTTTCCTCTTTTTCTTCTTTTCTTTCACCTTTTATTGTTAGTATGTTGTTTGTAAGGCTGACTTCAATATCTTTTTCAGATAATCCTGGTAGGTCAGCTTTAATGATGAATGCATCTTTAGTTTCTGCAATATCAATGTCAGGTATAAATTTAACGACATCATCTAATGTTTTTGGTACTTTAAAGAAATCATCAAACAGTTTGTTAATTTCTTCCTGGAATGCTAACAACTCTTTAAAAGGGTTTGTTACTGCGGGTTTATTACCTCTCCATCTCTCTAACATAACCCACCTCCTATTTTTTTTTATTTTTTCTATTTAATAAAATATGCTTGAGCCAAACTGTGTCAAGTTTTTTTTGTTATGTGGACTAATATGTTTTTTGTGCCTGAAATTAAAGTGGTTCTAAGTATAATCATATAAAATAAAAAAAGGTTATGAAAATAAGCGGTAGGTAGTGACGCAAATATAACAATGTGATAAAATTGATGAATAAAAATATATGTGATAGCAATAAATTATATATGTTTGAATACTGTATACAATATACAATACACAGTATACACAAATTGAGTATTTTTAGCGCCAATTTAATAGTTGACAAAATTAAAACATTGTATTATTCATATAACCGTTGCAGCATCGCTGCAATAAATTTATAGGAGGTCTTTATGGACAAAGAAAAAGTAATTGATATCAGTTTTTTTAACCCCAAAAGGCCCCACGTTAAGGCTGAGGTAAGAGCAGCCTCTATTACAATCTTTCTTTGGGCCTGTGCGTGGATTTTACCAGTTTTCCTAATCTGGATTACGGGTGATGAAAAAGGGATTGGGCCATTGACAAAGGCAAAGTTTCTTGGGTTCCCATTACATTACTGGTTGTTAGCTCAAGGTTCTACAATAAGCTTCGTTCTGCTTTGTGCTCTCTTTGTCTATCTTTGGAATAAGTTTGTTAAAGCGGGAGAATAGGAGGATATTTATGAAGAAAATTAGATTTTGGCTTTTAACTCTTTTTGTTTTCTTAATGTCATCACCTGTTGTTTTTGCTGCTGGGGAGGAACTTTTCGAGCTTAAAAAAGGTTTTAAATTAGTTCCTGCAATTATTATGATTGCTTTTATTGTTTTATATCTTGCAGTAGGTTGGATGATGAAGGTTCAGACCACAGAAGGTTACTGGGTGGCTGAACGTAACATTGGTAGTGTTGGTAATGGTATGGCAATTGCTTCAGACTGGATGTCAGCGGCATCCTTCATGGGTGTGGCAGGTTTGCTTTACCTGAAAGGTTGGTTTGGTCTTGCATATATTATTGGGTGGACTGGTGGATACGTTTTACTTCTTACACTTAGTGCTTCTCAGCTTAGAAGATTTGGTAAGTTTACAATTCCTGAGTTTTTAGGTGACAGATATAATTCTCATGGAATTCGTCTTATCACTGCAGTAGTAACTGTAATAATTGCTATTACATATTCTACTGCTCAGTTTAAAGGTATTGCTCTAATATCTGGTTGGATATTTGGAATGGGTTATGCTGGTTCAGTATTCTTTGCTGCTGGTATTGTACTTGTATATATGCTGATGTCTGGTCAGAAAGGTGTTACAAAAAACCAGCAAATTCAGTATGTTGTATTAATTACAGGCTTCTTACTTCCTCTTTTCATAATTTTTAGAAAGTATGCTTCACAGCTTGGGACACCTGGTATTTTACCACAAATTGAATATGGTTCTATTATTTCAAATTACATTGCTAATCCTTCCAGTGATAAATATGTTGCATACTATATTACACCTTGGGCAAAAGGTAACTTTTATCAGTTATTTGCTTTGGCAACCACATTAATGATTGGTACAGCTGGTCTTCCTCATATTCTTGTAAGATTTTACACTGTTAAAGATGAGGATGTGGCAAGAAAATCTGTTGTTTGGGGACTTTTCTTCATAGGTCTTCTTTACTGGTCATCTCCAGCTTATGCTGCACTTGGTCACTACTTCAACCCAGATGGTGGTAAAAAAGTAGCTGACGTTATTATCCTTTCAGCACCAGAAAGAGCAGGGCTTGGTCTCTTCTTCATGGGTTATCTTGCTTCAGGTGCTCTTGCAGCTGGTCTTTCAACTGTTGCTGGTTTGATGGTGGCGGGAGCTGCTGCTATTGCACATGACTGGTACGCCACTGTATTTAAGCCAAGCTCAAGTGAGAAAGAAAGACTTTTTATGGCAAGAGTATTCACAGCTGCATTGGTAGTTATCGTTATTTTTACAGCATTGAAGCCTCCTGCACTTATTGCGCAGATTGTGGCTATGGCTTTTGCGATAGCTGGTTCTGCCATATTCCCAGCAATAATACTTGGTGTATGGTATGGTAAATCCAATAAATATGGCGCAATGGCTGGTATGATTGTGGGGCTTGTTGGTGCAGTTGTGGCTATGATTGGCTGGATTAATAAGGTACCGTTCTTTGGTCCTCATGGTATCATGCCAGCTACAAGTTCAGCCCTTATCCTTGCACCATTAAACGCTATTGTTAACATTATTGTTTCAAATGCTACTCAGGAAAAACTTACAGAAGAAGATATTCATGCTGCAAATGAAGTATTGAAGGTAATGCACAATATTACTGAGTAAACAATAATAGAGGGAGAGGCATCACCTCTCCCTAAAATTTATTTTGGGGGTAGCAGATGACTGAAAAAGAGAAAATTTTAAGAGGTATTAAGATAAGAAAGTTTATAGTTAATGCAGCAATTGTTTTGGCTTTTTTTTCTATGGTACTGGATTTGATAATTACAAGAAATTTCTTTGTGCATGTAGGTGAATTGATGCTTGTAAGTCTTTTATCTTTCGGTTTTGCAATCTTTATGACGTACCAGATAAAGCAATTAAGAAGTAAACTTGAAGGGCAATAATATTTATTTTATAATTTAGTATGATTAATGATGAGATATTAAATCTGCTTACGAACTTTTATTTATTTCAAGGTATTGAACCTGATCGACTAAAACCTGTAGCTAAAAATGCTGAAATTGTTACTTTAAGTAAGGGTGATGTTATTTTTTATAAAGGTGATAAATATCACCGTGGTGTTTATTTGATTGTAGAAGGAACCGTAGTTTATAAATCTGATTTTGGCCATGAAGATATAGTTTTAAAACCTGGTGATTTTGTTGGCCTTACCACATTTCTTGGTAAATCCAAATATCTTGTAACAGCAATCTGTGAAGAAGACTCTACTTTAGTATTTTTTCCTGAAGTGTGTATTTATAAATTAATGGATGAATATGATGATTTTCGAGATAGATTCAATTCTATGGTACTTTATAGAATTTCTCAAATAAAAGGGGATAAGGGTAGTGAGCAGCTTTTGTCATCAACTTTTAAATCAATAGGTTCTTATATGAGTTCTCCTGTGATTACGGTAAATGAGAATGAAGGTTTAGTAGATGCCTGTAAGTTAATGTCAAAATATAGAATAGGCTCAATAGTGGTAGTGGATGATGATGAAAATGTAAAGGGGTTGTTATCATCAAAGGATGTAATTCACAATTTTTTTGATGATTTTGAAAATAATTTAAAAGATTTATCTCTTGCTAAATATATGGATCATAATCCTATAATGCTTCCTCCTGAATTTCCATTAGTGGAAGCATTTTCTGAAATTCAGAGAAAAAATGAAGATTATGCCATTGTTGCAAGACGCAATAAACCGTTAGGAATTATTTCAGGTAAGGATATATTACGAGTTCTTTTTAGAAATTCTTCCATTTTTTCAGCTACAATTGATTCATCATCTACACTTGATGAATTAAAAATAAATTTCAATGAGTTATACAAAATTGCTGAAAATATGATTAACAATTCGAAGCTCACAAGTGAAATTCTTCCTGTTATCAGTACGATGCATATAAGTATTCAGAGAAAAATTTATAATATTACAGCTGAACAATATTTAGAAGAGACAGGGGTGGATGTAAGACTTATAAAACATGCTGTAATAATTATGGGAAGTTGTGCAAGAAAAGAGGCAATGCTTGATCCTGACCAGGATAATGGTTTTATTTTTCCTGATAATATAACTGAGGAAGAAAAAAAATATTTGATGGAATTTGGAGCGAAGTTTTCTGATAATCTTGAATATGTTGGTTATGAAAAATGTATCGGTAATATTATGGTAACAAATCCAGAAATGGCAAATACTGTAAGTGGTTGGAAAGAATTTATTGGTGGATGGGTGGATAACCCTGGAGATAAGGGGATAAGATGGTCATCAATTGTTTTTGACCTTTCACTTTTGCATGGCGAAGAAAGACTTGTATGGGAGTTGAGAGATTTTATCCTTGAAAAAATTAGTAAAAAACCGGCTTTTCTTTTACAGATACTTGAAAGTGATTCTAATTTGAGGATTCCAATATCTATTTTTGGCAAATTTATTGTGGAGAAAGAAGGGAAATACAAAGGGAAAATAAATCTTAAAAGAGCTGCACTTTCTTTTATTGTGGATGTTACAAGAGCATTTACTCTCTATAAAAAAATGACAGCGCTAAATACTGTGGAGAGACTTAAGACTTTACAAAGACATAATGTTCTCTCAGAGGAGAAAACTGCAAACGTTTTGAATGCCTATGAAGTGGTAACAGATATCATTTTCAATAATCAAGTGATACAGGCAAAGAATGGAGAAGAGGTTAATAAATTTGTAAATCCGAATGAATTATCATTATTTAATCAGGAGAGATTGAAAGAAGCGTTGCATACCATATCAAAATATTTAACTACAGGTCTCAGATATTTTCGTGGTTCACCATTTTAGAGTGAAAAACAATTCTAAAATTTTAGCATGTAGCTCCTATCTTTCAAAATTAAAGTTTTATTACCTGATTTATCAATTCCATACACTTCAGGATAAAGCACTAAATAGTCTTCATGAAAAGGAGCTTGATTTTTCCCACCGAAAGCGTGATTATCACCAAATGCAATGTGAATAGTGCCATAAATCTTTTCTGATTCCAGAATATTATCAAGCATAATGGCTTTATTGTTTGTACCAAATCCAAGTTCGGCTACAAATTTGTTATTAGGATGACGATTTATCTTTTCAAGCATTTCATCCACATAAGGTTCATTTCCTGAGATTTCTTTAATTATGCCATTTTCAACAGTAATTTTGATTGAAGAGTCAAGTTTTCTGGTGGGTGCATATTCTAATATCAAGGTTCCATGGCTTTTACCTTCTACTGGTGCAAAAAAAGCCTCTCCAGCTGGAAGGTTGCTAAAACTACCTGGTTTATTAAGTTTTCCTGTGTCAGGAATGACGTTTCTATCTTCTTTTGAAATGTATATATTTGTACCATTATCACTTAGTATTTGAAAACCAACAAAATTATCTAAATAATCTGCAAGATTTGTGGTAAAATCTGAAAGTTCATTTATGTCTGCTGTCATGGATGTATTAAACATTTCTGGGTCAAATAGTGGCATACTAGCGTATCTACCACCAGCAATTTCTGTAAATAGTTTTCTAAAAAAAGTATGACTGGTTGAGAAATTTGTAATAGCCATTATTACATCAAAATTTGCTTTTCTTGAAAAAACAAATTTACCAATTAAACCTTTATCCTCTACTGTTAAACTTTTGGTTAAAAGTTTTTCAGACAAGCCGTGAGAATTTAAATAAGATATGAAATCTTCTCCAAAAACAAACTCCCATACCTTTAAATCGGGCTCTTTTCCATGCCCCTTTGTGGATGGATACTCCAATAAATAGGTGTTTTTATGCAACTTTTTTAACTCTACATAAAGGTTTTCCGTGAATTTGTTTAGTTCTTGCCATCTAACTTTATCTTTATCATTAACATCATTGATATCTTCAAATAATTCGGAAAGTATTAAAAGTCGTTCTTCTTTTTTCAATTCAAAAGCATTTTCAATAATATTTTTTGCCTGTACTTCTAGATTCATTATTCCACCTTCCCTTTCAAGTATGGAGCATATTTTTTATCTTCACCCATTATGTGCTTTATAAGCCATTTTTTTAAAAAATTCATTAAGTTAAAACCAATCGCTTCATCACCACTTTTGTATTTATTTATAAAATCAATTACAGTTGCTTTTAATTTTTCATGTATCTTATGATGGGTTTCATATTCAGGATAATTAAACTGCCTGAAAGCCTCTTCTTCTGAATCAAAGTGATACACAGTGTATTCAACTAATTCATTTAAGATATTTTCAAGAATTTGAGATGATTTATCAGCTTTTATAGCGTCATATAATTTGTTAATGATTTCTACTAACTTTTTATGTTGATTGTCAAATTTTGAAATACCTGTTTCCAGTTTTTCTGACCATTCAAAAAATTTTTCAGTGTGAACAATCTTGAAATAACCTAATTCCTGCATTAATTCTTCTGATATTTCAAGAAGATCATCGCTTGCCTGCTTTGTTTTAAGTGACAAGTCTTTTATGTTTGATATTTTTGTGGCTACATCTGATATGTTTTTAGAAATATCTTCGATTGCAAATGACTCTTCATTTATGGCAGTGGTAATAGTCTCCAGTTTTGTTTTTATTTCAGCAAAGGATTCATTTACTTCTCTAATAGCTGATATGGAAGTATTGGCTGTATTAACACCTTTGTCCACTTCTTCTATTTCTCTATTGACGACATCTATTATGTCATTGGTTTCTTTTTGAATATTTTTGATTGATTCTTCTATGAGTTTTGTGGAATCAGTGGTTTTGGTAGCAAGTTTTCTTACCTCATCAGCAACTACAGCAAAACCTCTACCATGCTCTCCAGCCCTTGCGGCTTCAATAGCAGCATTTAATGCTAAAAGATTGGTTTGGTCAGCTATGTCATTGATAGTAAGTATAATTTTACCTATTTCATCAGATAGTTTCTTAAAATTTGATACCTTTTCAGCAATTTGATTTGAAGTATAAGCAATGTTTTCTATTTGGTTTTTATTGTGTTCAATCATTTCAATAGATTTTAATAATTTTTCTTCGGCATGATTTGATGTTTCACTTATTTCAAATATGTTATCAAGAATGTTTTTACTTGTAGAATTTAGTTCTTCTGCAGCAGATGAGACGCTTTGGATCTCATCGTTTATGCTGACAATATTTGTTTCCATTTTTTCACTCGTTAAACTCAAATCTTCAGAAGCAGATTTTAATGTAATAGATGTATTGTAAAAGTTTTTTATAACTTCACTGAATTTTTCCATTGAATCGGTAAAGTTTGTAACCAATTCTGAAAGCTCGTCATTACTTGGTATATCAATTTTTTGAAATTCAATATTACCTTTTTTAATTTCTTCAGTATATTTTTTTAAGATATCTAAGTATTTGAAGAGATATTTTAGAATAAAAATAATGACTGATACAGCTGAAACAGTGCCTATGAGCATAAGAATAGCATTTATGTAAATTATTGTGTTTTTATCAAATGAGTCAGTTGTCAAAGAATAGATATTAAATAGACCAATGATACCTCCAATAATTCCTACGAATAAAATTCCAATTGCTATTTTGATTTTCAAACTCAATTGCATAAGTTCCTCCAATTGTGTTTAAAGATATTTTATTATAAATCGAATCTTTTTCAAGAAGATTAACACTGGCGTCACCCCATTTTTTACAAAACTTTTTTTAATGAGTTTGTGGGAAAACATTTTTCGGGTTCAAGTTCCCATAAAACCGCCATGGATGGCGGTTTTAGAGGAACTTGCCTCGGAACAAAACTGGACGTTTTGTGAGAATGTTCCGTGTTAATTGTCAACCATTTTCTGTAACCTCTGTTAAATTTTTTAAATATTCTGGATCATATGGCCTACCGTTTTTTAATACACCAAATATTTGCCTTATCAATTTATTCGCTACTGCTATTATCGCCAATTTCTTCGCTTTACCTGATGATAAAAGCCTTCTATACAAATTTGAACAAAATTTATTATACCGTATCGCTGACAATGAACATACAAACAATATCTTCCTTATATAAGCATTTCCTCTCCTTGATATATGTCCCCTTCCCCTTACAGATGTCCCAGATTCCCTAATAGAAGGACACAAACCTATATAACTAACAACCTCCTTCGCCCTCTTGAAATTACGAAAACACTCCAATTTGCCCAACACTATCGACGCTAACTTCATACCTACTCCAGGAATACTCATAACTAACTCATATTCCTCTCTATAACGACTTTTCAACAAAACCTCTAGTTCCTGCTCCAATTTCTTAATCTTGCTCTTATAGGCGGAAATTACATCTTTATAACACGATATAACCTCTTCTTGTTCATATGGCAATTGGCTAAATCCCTCTATCTGATTATTCAATCTATTTATCTGAGATTGAAAATCCTCTATTGCTTTTAAACGACTATCTATCTCATAATATAATTCATCCTTAGGTTTAAATCTCCATTTATAACCATATTCCAGCCCATATTCCGCTATCAATTTGGAATCCGATTTGTCTGTCTTTGCCTTCCTTAAATTCATATCTGAATATTTCTTTATTGACATCGGATTAGCTACACTTACTTCGTAACCTAACTCCCTACTCAAATGGGTGGCTAATTTTAAATGATATACTCCTGTACTTTCCATCATAAAAAGTACTTTCGACCAATCTACTCCTTTTACTTTCTTAAGAAAATCTTTAGTAAAAGATCTTACACTATTGCTCGTCTCGTAATACTTGTGCGTAGATCCATCATAAAAACTTATTGACAATGTCGACTTTGATACATCAATACCTACCACATTTTCAAATCTTCTCATTTTATAATGTCTCCTATATTTTTTCTTGAGCTTTGCTTCCCTTTATACTATCATCGCAACATAATACAGGCTCGTAGCCTAATGTTCCGTCCAGTATTTGGAAAGCTGAAGGTGGGGACAACATTCTCAACGGTTTCTTACAACCAATGAGAAAAATGTCCTTGTTCACCTTCAGTGCTCCATACATTACATAACCTTTTTTTAACTCTTTGTTAATTGTTTATTCCATATTTCTAATATACGATGAGAAAAATGTTTTCCCACAAACAATTCAACATAATTTATTGATATATAATTATAATTCAAAACAGCCTCCGAAAAAATGGGGTGACTCCAGGATTAACAAGTTTTACATAGTCGTACTTACAACCTTTTTCGACCATAGTCTGATCTCTTAAATGCGATTAAGTCAGAGTTAAATAGTTAACCAATGTAAGTGCTAGTTAATCGGTACTGAAAAAGGGTATTAGGGGTAGTAAAGGTAGTAGAGGTTTTAGGGGGAAAAGAGGAAATGGGGGTAGGGTGAGGTTAAGGTTAAGGTTGAGGGGAAAAAATTATAGAAAAGGCTGAGAGAATTTATTTTCTTTTTCTTAAAAACGAAATTGCAACAATACATTGGGATTTTTTTTTAAGTAAGCGATAATTACATAAATACGTAGTTCCAGTTGACGGGGATTGTTATTTTCAATCCTTTGTTGTCACAATATACTTTTTTGTGTTGAATTCCGTATTCAAAAACCTTATAGGTTATTTCAACATCTTTTTTACAATATTCTATAATTTTATCAAAATTACCTTCTTTATACCATTGTAATGATTGCAGCCCATCAGCACATTTTTGAATATTCAATGTGGCTTTAGCAATGTTGTTTAAAGAAAAACGCTTTCCTGTGATATTTTTAATATCGTGCAGTATATCTAAAATTATAGAATGCTTTTTATTTATGCTTAAGTAAGCACTCAATACCTTGAAGTCAAAATTAATGATATTAAAACCGATGAGTGCTTTGGCATTTTTTATAATATCTTCAAAGAATCTCATATCTTTTTCATAAAATATTAGATAGTCATCCTTTTTAAAAGAATAGGCCACGAGGATTGCTACTCCCATTTTATGAGCATTTTTCCATCCGCCCACTTCATTGGCCGAATATTTTGTTTCAATATCAAATACAAGTATGTCATCTTTATGAACTGAGTTTGATACTTTTTTTGTGTCAGATTTTTTATTTAAAATGAATTCAAGAAGAGCTGTTGCGCCATTTTTATCAAGGGGGTAGTTACCTGATCCACATTTTGGGGAGATGATGCATGCTGGACAACCAGTTTCACACTGGCAGTTTTTTATATTTAACAATGTGATTTGAAGAATTTTTTCTATTTTATCAAAAACACGTTTTGTTATACCAATACCACCTGGGTATCCATCGTATAAAAAGATAGATATTTTTCCTGTTTGTGGATGGGCTGGATATGATATACCACCAATATCATTCCTATCGCAAAGAATTTCGGTGGGTATCATTGCTATAATTGCATGCTCTATCGCATGAATTGAACCCATTAGGTTACCGATTAGTTGAGTTTCAGGTATCTCTATTACAATACCTTTAGTTTCAAACTGGATGGGTTCTGTTTCGATATCCACTTTCCCAAGTTTTTCTCCTGTTTTTTCAGCGATTTTTTCATAACCTGTCAAATGTTCTGTCACAAGGAGATCAACATATTTGCAGTTAAAATTACTTATATTTGTTTCTTTATGAATTTTTAATATTGCAGTTTGTTTTTCTACCAGGGGGCGTGTGTAGTAATTTGGATTTGCAGGTTTGACGTGTATTTCCCTTTTTGAGTGGTCAATTTTTTCCACTATGAAGGTTTCTCCTCGGTGAAGATAGATGGCACCTATATGATTTTCAGTATATGCTTTTTTTGCAGAATTTGTGCCTATGATAATATTGTTCATCATAATGGTGTAAGTGTTACCGCTTGCCCTTAAATCCACTTCCTTGTGGGGGTAGTTTTTGAAAGTGACGATAACTCTGTTCTCTTCATCCTGAAAAAGTTCTTTTGATTCAAGCATATTATCAATGATTCTGGAATAATGATTGTAATAATATTCGCTATTACTTATCGGCTTTTCAAAGGCTGCACATTGAATGTGTTGTTTTTGAATAATTTCGTTGTCTATATCAATTAGGGCATCCTCAAAGCTCGAAGATAAAAGTTTATCGGGATTTTTTACAAAGTATTGATCGAGGGCATCGTTGGTAGCAATTAATATAATAAGGCTTTCGTTGCCGTTTCTGCCTCCTCTTCCTGCTCTTTGCCAAAGACTCATAAGGGAGCCCGGAAAGCCTAAAATGATTGTGGCGTCAATTCCACCAATATCTATTCCAAGTTCGAAGGCACTTGTGGCGATTACACCTTTGAGCTTACCGTCTCTAAAATTCTTTTCAATGGCTCTTCTCTCTTCAGGCAAAAAACCGGCACGATACGATGATATGGAATCTTTTTTAACATTTACGTCAGAGATAAGTCTTCTATAAATCGTTTCGGTTTGAATTCTTGATTTTGTAAAGCAAAGGGTTTTAATTCCTGATTCTATAAATATTTTCATAAAATAAGAGCTTAAATTTGCAGCAGGAACGGTTTCCGGATTGAAAAAAAGAAAATATTTTTTACTGGAGGGTGCGCCATTTTCGTTAATATGTTCAAAATCTATATCAAAAAGATCCCTTGCAAACTCCTTTGCATTACCAATTGTGGCTGATGCTGTGATGATTTGTAGATGAGGTAAAAAACGTTTTAACCTTTGAAAAATATTTCTTACGTGTGAGCCGAAAACACCTCTATAAATATGCAGTTCATCTACTACAATGTATTTTAAATCTTTTAGAAAAGTTTCCCATTCCGTGATTTTGGGTAATATAGAATAATGTAATATATCCACGTTAGATATAATAATATCAGGTGGATTTGTTAAAATTTTTCTTCGCTTTTTTTTGTCTGTATCTCCATCGATCACTTCAACCTTAAAATCAAAAAGAGGTATTTTATTTGCAAAATCTTCTAATTTTTCTTTTTGGTCATAACCCAAGGCTTTTATAGGAAAAAGATAAAGGGCTTTTGATCCGTTTAGATAGATATCTTCCAGTATGGGAAGATTGTAGCATAATGTTTTTCCTGAAGCTGTGGGGGTGGTAATAAGAACGTTTTTACCTTCTTTTATTAATTTGTAAGCTTTTGCTTGATGGGAGTAAAGGTGGGATATTCCCATCTCTTTTAATGTTTCTTTAAAAATTTGATTTTCTATGATTTCTAAGTCTACAAAAGAGCCTTTTTGTTCTTCCAAAATTTTTTCAAAAACAAGATCATTTGCAAATTTACCGTTTTTTATATACCTGACAACAGATTCTATCATAATACCTGAATAAAAAATCCTTTGAGATAAAATGTTTCCTTCATTTTGGGGTTGACCGGATGATCAAAACCTTGTGATAGCTTGGAGAGAATTTTAAACTTTTTACCAGCTGTTTTTGCTGCATTATTTAATATCCAGTGAAATTTTTCTTCATCTACATGCTGCGAGCAACTGCATGTAAAGATAAATCCATTTTTTTTCACAGACTTCAACGCCCATTTATTTAAATTAATATATCCTTTGAGAGCCTCATTTAATTTTTTCTTAGATTTTACAAAGGCCGGTGGGTCTATGACAAGAACATCAGGCTTCTCATTACTTTGGGCTAGATTCTTTAAAAAATCTATGGCATCCATTTTTATAAACTCTGTTTCTGCCTTGAATTTATTCAATTTTACGTTTTCCTCAGCACATTCAAGGGGGAAAGCGGAAATATCTACAAAAGTAACCTTTTTAGCACCGTTTTTTAATGCGTTTAATCCCCATCCTCCTATGTAAGAGAATACATCTATCACATAGCTATCTTTTGCCACAAATTGCATTAACTTTTTGTTTTCCCGTTGATCGAAATAATAGCCGGTTTTCTGACCTTTAAGAATATTTACATACATTTTTATTTCGTTTTCTTCAAAAAATATGTCACCATTAAATTCGCTATTAAGAGATTCTACCGAAAGGGGTAACGTCTCGAGAAGCCTTGCGTTGTTATCATTTTTCAATACGATATTTATATTATTAGAAAATATTTCTTTTAGGGCTGTTATAATGAGATCTTTATTTTTATCAGCCCAAAATGTATTCAATTGAATGGAGAAGATGTTATCGTATCTATCGATTATAACACCGGGGAAGAAATCACCTTCACTAAACAGTAATCGATAATAAGGCTTGTTATACAATTTTTTTCGCAATGAAAGTGCTGTGGTAATTCTATTTTTTACGAAATCAATGTCAATTTTTGTATCTTTTTTACTTAGGATCCTGGCACATATAAGAGAATGAGGATTGACATATCCGATTCCCACAAAGTCTTTGGTATGTGTAAAAATTTTTGCAAGTTCACCAGGAACAAAATCTTTTAGGTTTTCCACTTCGTTTGAAAATATCCAGAGATAACCAGTTTGGACTCGTCGTTCAAAACCTTTTTTCAAGAAAAGTGACTTCATAAGATTATTTTAAACAATAAACGAAAAAAAAAGTCAAATGAAAAAGAATTATTATTTTTTTTCATTATAAAAGTGAGTTTTTATTTTTTTATGAAAAGAGAAAACTAAAAGTAAAAGATTTGCCAGTGCCACACTTGATAAAATTATAAGCATTCTCATATAAGGTTCATGAAAATGCAAACGAATAATTGACAGTTTATAAGCAGTGATTATCCATATAATTGTGCCGAGTACAAAGGAGATTTGAAGTATATACATTGCAAATTTGTTTTTTATAAAAAAGAGCAGAATCATACTCATAAAAATTACGGTTAAAAAGATATTTCCTCTTCTTAAAAAGTGGGCAGCATTGATAAGCTCTGTTATTAATAGAATAATAAAAAAAATAGTTTTTATTTTTCTCCCTCCATTACAGAATAATAAATGTTTGATGCTTTTACTACTTCTGTAAAATTTACATACTCATCTCCAGTATGGGCACTGGATAAATCTCCTGGACCTAAAATAATAGGTTTAATACCTGATTGCCATAAAATTGGAGCATCGGAATCACTTTTAAAGAGTGAAGGGGTAAAATCGATGTTTTGTTCATTGTAAATTTTCTTCAGTTGTTTTGGTAAATATGCTTTTTCGGATAGTTCGTAGCCATGATGTATCGTTTCTAATGAAAATTTTATTTCTTTATCATTAAACTTACTATAAATTAATTCTTCTATTTCAAAGGTTAATGTACCTATAGGGTATTTAGTGGGTAGATGTAAGTCAAGGTATGCTTCACATCTATCAGGACTTGCAAACCCAGCCTGTGAACTATTAAAATCCCTAATATTGTAAAGGATATCTCCTTTTTTATCGATATAGTTTATTATCAGGTTAAGGCAGTCCATCATTAATTTTACTGCATTTTTGTCAGGTTTTGAAATGGATGCGTGTAATTTTTGTCCGTAAGTTACCAGTGACATCTCTACATAGCCATAATGACCAAAACATGGATTTAAACTTGTAGGTTCACCTATAATTGCCCAATCAAAGGAATATTCACGGGCAAGTTCAAAAGCACCGTCACCAGATTCTTCTTCTCCCACAACAAGTGCAAGTGAACAAGGAAAATCTGATTTGTTCTTTTCTCTATATGTTAAAAATGCTTCAATCATAGCGGCACAGCCACCTTTCATATCTGCAGAACCAAGACCATAAATTTCGTCGTCGTATATGTCAGCTTCATAATTTTCATAGTCAAAGGCAGGTACGGTATCAATATGGCCTACAAAGACGAGATCACATTCCCCTTCTTCAGGAAGAACTAAAATATTGCCTCTTGAATCTTCAACCTCTTGATATACAAAATCAATATTATATTTTTTTAAAAAATCTTTTAAGAAATTTATTATTTCTTCTTCTTTACCTGATGGACTGTAAATATTGATCATATCTGTAAGTAAATTCCTAAGTCGTTCTACATTTATCATCTGTTCTCTCTTTCTTTTAAATAAAGTGTTAAATAAATTTGTTCTTTTGGTTCACTAAAACCTTTATTTCTAAAGAAATTTAATGCTTCTTCGTTGCTTTTTTCAACATCTACAAAAAGAGTTACAACGCCATTTTTTTCCATATATTTTTTAAATTCGTCAAAAAGTTTTGATGCTACTCCTTGTTTTTTATATTCCTCATCTACGCACAACCATACAAGATAACCATATTTTATTAGTGCTTTATTGACCACATAAGAAAGTATAAAACCTGCGATTTTACCGTCTATTTCAGCTACAAAGCAGCTTTCTTTATCATTTATAAAGAATTCGGCGACTTCATTTTCATCCCATACCCTGTAGAGATTTGGGTAATTTTGTAAAGTAAAGACCTTTTCTCCAAGCTTATAAATATGCGGTAAATCATCAATGGTTATTGTTCTAATTACTATGTTTTTCATACAAAATCCCATTATATAGTAATTTAATATGGTCTAAGTAGATTTATAAATCAATTCTAAATTTAAGCTATAAGATTATTTTTTGAAGATATGGTGTCTAAGGAAGGAAATTTATAACAAATTCTTAATGTATGTATACTAATTTATTCTTAGTACTTAATATGCATCATAGTATACATTCTTTAAAAAGAGGGGGGTGCCCATACCCCTCTAATTTCTATCTTCGTCATAATTGTCTGGGAAAGGTCCCATTACGTAGCCCCATGGATTAACATGAAATTCAAATTTATTGCCTGCAGAATCTACAACATCAACTTCGTACATTGTTCCCATTGGCATTCTGAATTTCTCAACTTCTTTTATTGTGTAACCTTTAAAATATTCTTCCAAAACTTTTTCCACTGCTTTTTTTGCATCTTCTTCTGTGATCTGTTTTACGTTACCTTGAAAACCTGTACCGTAACCCATGCAATAGCCTGGACCATAGCCATAGCCAGCACCTGGGGCATAACCTTGATTGTAACCAGGTCCCATCATACCATGACCCATCATTCCAGGTCCCATTCCGTATCCATAACCAAAACCTCTACCGAATCCTGGCCCGTGAGCAAAAGCTAAAGTTGCTCCAAAAACTACGATTGTTGCTAAAATTAACAGTTTTTTCATAACTGCACCTCCTAATGTATTTTTTATCAACGTTTACATTTATATTTAGAGCATAAAGGATGCCAGAATGCCAAAAGTTGATAACTGGTTGATATTAAAGGGAATAGCTAGAATAGCGTTACTTGGAAACTGTGTAAATATTACGCAACTGTGTAAATATTACACATAAAGTGGGTAGGAATTTTCTTGCTTACTATTTCTTACTATTTAAGGTGTTGGGATAAAATTTTTGGATGTTATTAAAGTTTAATAAAGGTAGTAAAGGTTATAAGAAACTTTGTGGATGTTATCACCCTACAAAACTGTCTCTCATTTCCCCTAACCTCGATTTAAAATACTTGACATTTTTCTAAAAAAAATATAAAGCAATTGAGCACTTGCCGAAGTGGTGGAACTGGTAGACACGCAGGACTAAGGATCCTGTGGGAGTAAAATCCCGTGGGGGTTCGAGTCCCCCCTTCGGCACCATCTCATCTTTTCTTTTTAATATGTCAGCATAGAATTGAGATCTTTTTATTTTAGTATCTTGTAGCTTTACCTACCTTTTTATTACCCTTATTACCCTCATAACCTTTAATACCTACTACTCCAAAATAGTTATCAGCTATTGCTAAAAACTCAAAAATGTTTTAGATTTATTCTATGAAAATCAGGAATGTTGCTTTTAAGAAGTTTTTTGAAAATTATGATGATTGGTTTATTGAAAATGAGAATCTATACTTATCTGAGCTAAAAATCTTTCAAAAGTTAGGTATTGGAGGGGAATCTGTTGAGATTGGTATAGGCACCGGCAAGTTTGCCAGACCTCTTGGGATAAAATATGGCGTTGAGCCTACAAAGGAGATGTATGAGAAAATAAGAGATAAAGTAAACATTGTGGAGGGAGTAGCAGAGTATTTACCTATAAAAACCGGAGTGATGAATTGGACTGTAATGATTACCACAATCTGTTTTGTAGTAGCCCCATTATTATCCATCAAAGAGATGTATAGAATTTTAAAAAAGAATGGCAAATGTGCTTTGGGTTTTGTGGATAAGGATTCTCCCATTGGTAGGCTTTATCAGAAAAAGAAAGAAAAAAGTAAATTTTATAAAGAGGCAACATTTTTTGGTACGAGCGAGTTACTAAATATGATGAAAAGTGTCGGATTTACCCATCTTAATGTATGGCAGACTCTTTATGGTGATTTTGATGAAATTAGAAATAATGTTCAGGAGCCTAAGGCTGGTTATGGTGAGGGGAGTTTTGTGGTGATAGTGGGGGAGAAGCTATGAGTGTGAAGAAATTTGATAAAACAGCTTTTACATATGACTGCAAGCCGATGCATGTAGAAAGGGCAAAAGCAGTTGCTGATGCTATTAAAAGGATTGTACCTATGCAGAAAGATTGGAAATTGGCGGATTTTGGATGTGGGACAGGATTACTTGGATTTAATTTTGTTGATGATGTAAGAGAAATTGATATGATTGATTTATCTGAAAATATGTTAAGTGTTTTGAAAGAAAAGCTGGAAAGCTTGCAACTTTCCAATATGAATCCAAAATTGGTGGATATCTTAGATGAAAATATACCTATAGACGAATATGACATGGTTATTACTTTAATGACATTTCATCACATTGAAGATTTAAAAGGTGTGTTGGAAAGGCTTTCTAGTATGTTAAAACCAGCTGGATATCTTGCCATTGCAGATTTGGAAGAAGAGGATGGAACGTATCATCAAGATGGGGATACCGTTCATAATGGAATCAATCAAAAAATGTTAAAACAGTTAGCGACAGAATCAGGATTAAAATTTATTCAAAGTGATATCCCATATATTATAAGGAAAAAGGTGAGAGGAATTAACAGAGAATATCCTGTTTTTTTGCATGTTTATAAAAAGGGGGGGGGATTATGAAAGAAAAATTGGATAAATTAAAGTATTTGGCCAAATTGCAAAATACAGAATCTGATTTACCTAATTATTTGTTAGATAAGATATTAAAAATTGAAAAAGTAAATAATGAAAAATTGCTGGATGCATTAATTGAGTATGTGGAAAACTTCAATCCTGAGGCAGGTTTAGGCTGTTTTTCAGATGGATATTCTGCTAAGGATATAGAGGAAATGCTTAAAAAATTATAAGCAAATAATTGATAAAATTATAAGTTTTTGGATTAAGCCAATAATAATAATTTTTATATTTTTGATAAGAGCAAAGCTAATATTTGTTGGTAAAGGTTTTTAAGGTTATTTAATCGAAAAAATAGGTGGAAAAATTTTTAATAAATGGTCAAATGCTAATAATATAAGGAGAGAATTTATAATGAAAATCTATACCTGTTATATATGAAATAATGAGCATATGCTATTTATAGAACGATGTTATAAATTGTTTGACATCATTGCTTAATTTGTATATATAAAAATTCGAGGTTAGATATGGCTAGACCACCAAAGAAGAGAAAAGTTAAACATAGACCGCGTTTTTTTGAGTTTGGTCCTTATTGTAATTTTTACGAGCATATTCGTTCAATAAATTTGTCAGTGGATCAGCTAGAGGCAATGCGATTGGCTGATCTTGAAGGGTATTCACAAGAAGAAGCCGCTGAAGTGATGCATGTATCCAGGCAGACTTTTGGTAGGATTGTGGAACAGGCTCGTAAAATTGTTACAGATGCATTAGTAAATGGTAAAAGAATAACAATAACTTATGATGATTACATCGAGTTTATACCTAGAGAAGTAAAATGTATTGAATGTGGGTATGAATGGGTTTTAGCTGATGGTATTGAAGATAAAGATATAGTTTGTCCAAGTTGTGGTAAGAGTGAAGTAATAAAAAGACAGCGTTGCGGCGTTTATTGTCAGTGTCCATTAAGAGTGAATTCTAAAATCTAACTTTTAAGCAAAAAAACTTATTAATTTTAGCAAATGCCAAAAATAATATACTGTTCTATATTATTGGCATATCCTATTAATTTACCTAGCATAATCTCATAACCTATTGATAAACAAGTAAATTTAATATTGACATTATTATAATATAGTTATATTCGGATTTATCAAAATCCATAAAGGAGGTCATAACCATGTCTTTATTGAAAACGAAAGTTTCAAGGAGAAAGTTCCTTGGGCTCACGAGCGGGGCATTGGCTTCAACTTTAGTAATGTCAAATTTTGGTGTTTTGAAAAAGGTTGGGGCGTCAGAGGAAAAGGGTAATTCGAAGTATGGCAGAAAATTTGTTCCTTCCACTTGTGCCATTTGTGTTAACAAGTGCGGTTTTATTGCAGAAGTTGATAACGGTGTAATAAGAAAAATTAACCCTAATCCAAAGTTTTTCAAGTCACGTGCAATGATATGTGCAAGGGGTAATGCTGGTGCTAAAGTTCCTTATGATCCAGACAGGCTAAAAAAGCCTCTTATTCGAGTAGGTAAGAGGGGCGAGGGTAAATGGAAAGAGGTTAGCTGGGAAGAGGCTTACGACTATATCGTTGATAATGTCGTTAAGCTGGTTAGAAAATACAAAAACAGATCAACCATTGCTTTCGCATCAACAGAGGGGTTTCAAGAAGAATATTTTATTGATCTTGCAAATATTATAGGTACTACAAATACTGTAAGACACCCCACCCTTTGTCTTGCATCTAATATTCAAGGTTATTCTTCTGTTTTCGGGACCTTTCCAGATGCAGATATTGCTAATGCAGAGTTTGTAATAATTGCAGGTTCAAACAGAGCTGAAGCTATAGTTACTCCGGACACTATCGATATGGCTAAAAATCATAGGAAACAGACATTAATATATATAGATCCAAGAGCTACTAAAACAACCGCTTTAGCTGACAAGTGGTATCCAATTAAGCCTGGTACCGATTTGGCTTTGGTTTTGGCAATGATCCATGTGATTATTAAGGAAAATCTTTACGATAAAGAATTCGTTGAAAAATATACTTACGGTTTTGATAAGCTTGCTGAGCATGTAAAACAGTATACTCCAGAATGGGCAGAAAAAGAGACAGAAATACCTGCCAGTGAAATTTACTGGCTTGCAAGAGAGTTTGCCAAACATGCTCCAAGATCTATATGGTATCCTGGAAGAAGGAGCTCTTTCTATGCTAACGATGTATATTATAGAAGGGCTTGTGCAATCTTAAATGCAATATGTGGTGCATGGGATAGACCTGGCGGTTTGATTCCAAAATCAAAGATACCTTTGAGAAAGTATGAAATAGAATTTCCAATTTTCGATTGGACTAGAGATAGAATTGATGCTGGTAAAGTACCTTTCCTTGGTGATGTTTTGCCAGAAGAAGATAAAACAGATGCAGGTCTTCCAACAGACTCATGTCAATATCTATCTGAAAAAGACGGTAGCTGGATACTTTTTAGAGAAGCTATTTTAAAAGGTGTACCTTATCCTGTGAAAGGGTTGTTTGTATACAAACAAAACCCTGTTGAGTCGGTGCCAAACAGAAAGAAAACATTGCAGATGCTTGAGCAGATGGAATTTATCTGTACTATTGATGTGGCAATGAGTGATACTGCCTGGTATTCCGATGTGGTGTTGCCTGAATCAACTTATCTTGAAAGATGGGATCCAGTTCACTCATTAAACGGTGTGGTACCTATTGCAGTAATGAGACAACCAGTAATTGAACCTCTATTTGATACAAAGTCTATGTTTGAGATTATGTGTAATCTTGCTCACAAATTTATGGAAAGAAAAGATTTCTGGGAAGATACCTCTGAAGAAGATCTTGAGATGTTTAAAGAAACATGTTTGAAAAGATTGACTAAAAATCCTGTAAAAGATTTTGCAAAATATCAGGTTTCCAAATATCCAGGTGCCTTTGAGCAGTTGTTAAAAGAGGGTGTATTTTATTTAAGTGACAAACCAAAATATGGCAAAACATTAAAAGATGGGTTTAGATTTAAAACCAGAACAGGTAAGATTGAACTTTATAATGTGAAATATGAAGAAAAAGGTTTGCATCCATTACCTGTTTACACAAGACATACCGATCCAAAACCTGGCCAATTTAGATTTGTTGTAGGTAGACATGGTCAATTTACCCATGCTTCAACACAGAATAACCCATGGTTACTTGAAGCGTACGGAGATAAAGAGAATGCTGTTTGGATAAATGCAAAAGTAGCTGCCAAAATGGGTATTAAGGCTGGAGATAAAGTAAAAGTTAAAAGCCCTGTAGGGGAGCAGATTGTTAAAGCGTTACCTACAGAGTATATAAGACCGGATGTGGTATTCTATGTTCACGGTTTTGGTAGACTTTCAAAAGGATTGTCAAATATTTATCGTGTAGGTGCTTCTGATGCAGAGATTATTGTAGATTATATGGAATCTATTTCAGGAAATGCAGCTATGCATGAAACATTTGTAACTATAGAGAAAATTTAATTTAGGGGTGTGAGATGAGTAAGAAAAAATGGGCTATAGTTTTAGACGATAGCAAATGTATTGATTGTAAGGCTTGCACTGTTGCATGTAAAATGGAGAACCATGTTCCTTTGGGGATGTATTTTTATAGAAACTGGGTTGCTGAAAGGACAAAAGAATCAGAGTTTCCTATGATAAAAAGAATGTTCAGACCATCTCAATGTCAACAGTGTGAAAACCCCCCTTGTGTTCATGTGTGTCCAACCAGGGCTTCATATCAGACAGAAGATGGTGTGGTGCTTGTGGATCACGAAAAATGTATCCTTTGCAAATATTGTATGACAGCATGTCCTTATGATGCCAGATATGTAAATGAAGAGATTGAGGCTATTGATAAATGTACATTCTGTTATCACAGATTAGCTGAAGGTAGAATTCCAGCTTGTGTGGAAACATGTCCTCCAAAAGTTAGAGTATTTGGTGATTTGAATGATCCTGATAGTGAAGTTTCCAAGCTTGTGAAGATGCATGATACTGAGGTTTTAAAGCCTGAAAAAGGTACAAAACCTAAGCTTATTTATATTAAAAGATAGGGGGTTATCATGAGTGCTCATGCAACTACAATAAATAAAAGTGATATCTTTAATGGTAACAAAAGGATTTCTAATGTATGGTTGGGTTTGTTTTTGCTCATAGCATTAATCGGTTTGTATGGTGTATTTAAAAAGCTTACTTTAGGTGATGCTGCTTACGGTGTTACCAAAACAGTACCTTGGGGAATTTTGATCTCCACATATGTATTCTTTGTTGTTTCAAGTACTGGATTATGTTTGATATCTTCAATGGGGCACGTTTTTGGAATTGAAAAGTATGAAGTTATTGGTAAAAGAGCGATTGTCTTAGCTATTTTTACTCTTTTATGTGGTTTTGGTGTTATCGGTCTTGAGCTCGGTCATCCATTTAGAATGATGATTTACAATATTATTTCACCAAATTTTCATTCTGCTATCTGGTGGATGGGTACACTATACGGTTTGTATCTCATTTGCATTGCTATTGAATTTTATTTTCTCATGACTCATAATCATACTGGTGCTCAGATTGCTGGTCTTGCCGGTTTTATTGCTGGTATCTCTGCTCACTCAAACCTTGGTGCTATTTTCGGGTTTCTTGAAGCAAGACCTTTCTGGCATGGGCCATATCTTCCTATTTACTTCATTCTTTCTGCTCTTATTTCTGGAACTGCATTAATTCTCATCATTATGAATGTTGCTTATGGTGGTCCTAGCAGATTACCAGAAAAGGCTCATGAAGCGCTTAAAGGGCTTTCTAAAATTTTTGGTTTATTACTCGGAATAATCATATTCTTTGATATCTGGAAAGTTTTAACTTCCGTATATGGTGCACCACCTGAAAAATATGAAACTGTGAAAGTGCTTTTAACTGGAGACTTGTCAATCAATTTCTGGTTCTTTGAAGTGTTGCTTGGAATGGTTATACCTTTCTTAATAATTATTACTACAAAAGGGAATAACTTAAAGGCATCATTGGTAGCAGCAATTTCAGCTGTTATCGGTATTTTCTTCATGCGTTATGATCTTGTAATTGCAGGTCAAATGGTACCAATGAGAGAGCCAGTTCCTGGTGCGAGAGTTCAGGGTGCAGGCTTAGATGGTCTTGTACATTATACTCCATCTTTTGCGGAAATTTCCATTGTAGTTGGAGCAATATCTTTTTGTATCTTCCTTTATCTTCTAGCAGAAAAAGTTCTTAATTTAAGCGAAGAGTAAAATCATAGGGAGGTGGTTAAGGCCACCTCCCGAATAAAAAAAATTGTGGGGTGAGTTATGAAAAAACTATTTGTAGTCTTGGGATTATTGTTGGCAATTTCGATATCAGCATATGCTCAAGAATATTTAAAGGTATTGATACCGAAAAGCCTTGAAAAAAGCTTTTCGGTAATAGCTAAAGATTTTTATGATAAGCATAAGATAAAAATTAAGTATGAAAGCAATTGTAGTGGTAAGGCAGCAAAACTCATCCATGATTATGGCAAGATAATTGATGTGATTGTAAGTGCTGATTATTCAGTTATTGATAATGTACTTGTGGAAAAAGGATTTGCCGATTGGAATATAAAATTTGCTAAAAACGAGATGGTTGTAGGTTATAGAGCTGATAGTAAGTATGCTAATAAAATAAATGCAAATAATTGGTATGAGATTATCATGAAACCGGATGTAAAGTTTGGACTTTCTGCAGCGACGGATGAACCTTGCGGTTATAGAAGTTTAATGGTTTTAAAACTTGCCGAACTATTTTATAAAAAAGATAATTTTGCTGAAGATGCGGTACAGAAGGCTATTTTTGAAAGAAAAAGTGATCTAGATATAGTAAAAGATTTATTAAGTAAGAAAGTAGATTATATTATTTCATATAAGACTTACGCAAAAGAATATAACTTCAATTATTTAAAGCTTCCAAAAGAAATTAATCTATTTTCTTCCAGATATGGTGAATTTTACAAGAAAGTAAAAATAAAAGATCATAAGTATGGGCTTGGGCTAAAAGAAATTCCTGCAACATGTATCTTTTACAGTGTAACAATTCCACAAACAACTCAAAAAAGGGATTTGGCTGTAAAGTTTGTGAAATACTTACTTTCAAATGATGTGGCTTCTATTCTTGAAAAGCATGGTTTCTTTGTTTTGTGCGAGCCAGAAGTGACAGGGAATATTGACCATCTGGATAAAGAGCTGAAATCTGTTGTTAAATATTGTGTAAAGTTTTAAAAAGTGGGAGGATGTCATGAAAAAAGTTCTTATTTTTGTTTTAGTTAGTTTTTTTGCTTCTATGACAATTTATGCTGGGAAATCACCAGATGCAGGAAGAAACATTTGGAAAAAGTATTGTAGACTTGCGTGTCATGATGGTAAAAAAGTCGATTTTCCTAAGTTGGCTCCAAATTCAAAGACTCAAGAACAATGGAAAAATGTTTTTGCCAATAATAGAAAATATTTGATGGATGTACATAAGGGTATAGATTTTGGCAAGTTAAAGGATATTGATTGGAAAAAGATCGAAATGTTTGTGGTAAATCATGCATATGATTCTAATCAGCCTGAGAGTTGCGAAACTACAGAGTATTTCGTAAAATAAGAAATGAGGGGGACACCCCCTCTTTTTATTATTCTGGGGTCACCCCATTTTTTAAGTTTTCAAACTTGTAATTAATTGATATTAAAACGAAATATATGTTTTATTGAGAGAAAATGTGTCTGCTATTTTCTTGCTCATTCTCAAAAAACATCCTGTTTTTTTCCGAGGTTGTCCCTCTAAAACCGCCATCCATAACAGAACATAAAGGGGGTAACCCCCCTTTAAAACCCCCCGAAAATAGGATAAGACCGTAAATAAATGTTTTAGGAAATTAGTTTTCTTTTCAGAAAACTAATTTAGGGGGTAACCCCCCTTTAAAACCCCCCGAAAATAGGATAAAAATAGAAAGTATTATTTTTATAAATTTAATTTTCGTAAATGAAAACTACGAAAAATGTTTTCCCGCAAACTCATTAAAACAAAGTTTTCCAAAAAATGGGGTGACTCCAGTTTATTATTCGATTGAGATTGCTGCTTTGTATCCTTGTTGAGTGGCTGCGAAAATATCTTCTGGACAGTTTGCATCTCCGACAACTAAAACATTTTTGCGTTTTTTCACAAGTAATGTATGCAATTCGTGGTTTGGCAACATTCCTGAGGCCACAATTACAGTGTCGAAAGGCTCCCATTTCCCCTTTTTACCTTCGTGTTCATAAACTACACCATTTTTTTCAAACTTTAAGACCTTAGTATTAGGCATAATCTTGATATTTGGTTTATTTTGGAGACGCTTTAACATAAGGTTTTTGGTTATAGGCTCCATATCATTGGCAATGGTGTCTGTTCTTTTTGTAATTACCACATCATACCCTTTTTCCACCAATACCTCTGCAGCTTCCATCCCCACCATTCCAGCACCGATTATTAGGACTCTTTTACCTTTAACCGGTTTTGAGTTTTCAAAAAACTCTAGGCTTGTTATCCAATATTGAGCGTCTAAATTTTCAATTTCAGGGATGTTTTGTCTTGAGCCTGTGGCTACAATATAATAATCAAAACCGTCTATGTCATTTTCAGTAAAAGCATAATTCAATTTAATATCTTTTACATGTTTTATAGTTTCATTAATTAACCCTTCCAATGGTCTTGTCATTGTTTCTTTGTGAGGAGCAAGGGGAGCTAATCTGAATTGCCCACCAAGCTCATTGTTTTTTTCAAATAAAGTTGGTTTATGTCCCATTTTTGAAAGTGTAATTGCTGCACTCATACCGGCAGGACCACCACCTATAACGGCAACTTTTTTAGGATTGTCTGTTTTTGTGACAGGTTTTTTATCAATTTCTGGATTTACAATACAGCCAAGTCCCTTACCATTTCTTACATTATATAAACATCCTTGCAAACAATAGCCGCAATAAACAATATCATCGGTTTTATCTTCTAATATTTTATTAACCAAATTATGATCAGCAATAAGAGGTCTTCCAAATGCAATAAAATCTGCAATATTTTCACGTTCGAAAAGCTTGATTTTCTCCAAATCAGCCATTCTACCTGCAGCAATTATAGGCAGGTCTGTCATATTTTTTATTGCTTTGAATGCTTCAATTTGCATATTTTCAGGTAGTGCCATGTGGCTATAATACCATGGTGAAGTATCACAAGCATTTCCAAGGCCGCAATGGATAGCGTCAAAGCCATATTCTTTAGCAAGGTCTAAAATTATTTTATTTTTTTCAGGTGTAATACCTTCTTCTACGAATTCATTTGCGGAGATTCTTATAAATTTCACGGTGTTAGGTGCATTATTTGCAGCGATTTCTAAAACTTTTCTTAAAAAGAGAGTTTTATCTTTACCATATTCGTCATTTCTTTTGTTTAATCGCTCTGATAAAAACTGATGCACCAGGTATCCGTGTCCACACTGTATTTCAATGGCATCAAATCCAGCTTCGACGGCTCTTTTTACAGCTACTTCATAATCGTGTAAAATTGCTTCAATTTCATCTTTGGTAAGTTCTTCTGGGGTCTGTCCTGTGGATGGGCAGGTTATGGATGATGGTGCCTTTGGGGGCATTCCTGTTGCCTTGGGATTGGCAGCCCGGCCTGCATGGTTTAAATTGATGCAAGCAAGACAATCGTTTTTATGTAGTAAATTCACAATCTTTTTTAAATTTTCTACGCTATTCTCAAGATGTATGGTAATCTGCTTTGGGTGTTCTTTGCCACTTTGGGATACGGACACAGGTTCTAAAATAATCATTGCTACGCCACTTTTTGATACATTATCGTAGTAGGTGAGATGTCTTTCATTGACATCACCATTAGGTGAGCCGTACCCGGTTTTTATCGGTGCCATGATAAATCTATTCTTGAATTTTAAGTTTTTGATTGAAACAGGTTCTTTGTAAATCATAATACATCCTCCCTCTTGTAGTAGTTTTAATACGAAATAAATTATAATCATATGTTCGTAACTTCAATAAAAAAATTTTAAAATATTTGATTATTTGAATAATACAATATTGGTCCTAATTTAACCCATTGTTATTTAAAATAAAATTCCGTTTGAAAACTTTTGTGAAGTTATGCAACTATTTGTCAAAAGATAAAAATTTTTCTTGCATATGCTAACAAAATATGTATATTGTATACAATTCTAAGGTAGCTAAGCTATTAAATACAGGAGGACTGCTATTATGAAGCTAGCAGATTTAAAAATTAGCAGAAGAAAGTTTTTAGCAGCCTCAGGTACTACTGCAGCAGCCATCGCAATGGCTGGTGGATTATCAAGTTTAAAAGCAGTGGCATCTGAGCACAGTGCAGAATCAAGTAATGGTGGTGAACGTGGAAGAAAGTTCATTCCTTCTACATGTGCAATATGCGTTAATAAGTGTGGATTGATTGCTGAAGTTGTGGATGGAAGAATCAAAAAGCTAAACCCTAACCCAAAATATCTTAAAAGTAGAGGGATGTTGTGTGCTAGAGGAAATGCAGGGGCTGCAGTTCCTTATGATCCAAACAGGTTGAAAAAACCTTTACTGAGAGTTGGAAAAAGAGGTGAAGGTAAGTGGAAAGAGATTAGCTGGGATGAGGCTTTCAAATATGTGGCAAACAAGCTGGCTGAGTTGAAACAGAAATATGAAAATAGATCTACCGTATTGTTTGCATCCACTGAAGGGTTTCAAGAAGAATTTTTCTACTTCTTGGCACAGTCTTATGGTTCTCTCAATACCGTTAGACATCCAACCCTTTGTCTGGCATCAGTAATTCAAGGATGGATGTCTGTTTTTGGGACATATCCAGATGCGGATATGAGAAACGCTGAATTTGTTCTTATGTTTGGAGCAAATAGAGCTGAAGGGCTTGTGACTCCTGATTCTGTAGATTTTCAGAGATTTAAACCAAAAGGGCAGCAGCTTATATACTTTGACCCAAGATTTACCAATACTGCTGCCAAAGCGGATAAATGGTATCCAATTAAGCCTGGTACCGATATGGCTCTTGTTCTCGCTTTGATAAATGTAATCATTAGCGAGAATTTGTATGATAAAGAGTTTGTTGAGAAATATACTTACGGTTTTGATAAGCTTGCAGAACATGTAAAAAAATACACACCTGAGTGGGCTGAAAAAGAGTGTGAAATTCCTGCATCTGAAATCAGATGGATTGCTAGAGAATTCGCAAAGTACGCTCCAAGAAGTCTTGTGTATCCAGGTAGAAGGAGCTCTTGGTATGTAAATGACACATATTTCAGAAGAGCATGTGCCATCTTAACGGCTATTTGTGGTAGCTGGGATGTTCCTGGCGGTATTGTACCTAAATCAAAGATAGCTTTGGCTAAACATGATGACATAGTTTTCCCTGTTTTCGATATGGCTGAAGATAGAATTGATAAGGAAGCTAAAGGAATTATCAAAGAACTTCTCCCTGATGATGAAAGAACATCAGCTGGACTACCCACTGATTCCTGTACCTTCTTAGGTGAAAAGGATGGTAGCTGGCTTGCATTAAGGGAAGCTGTGCTTAAAGGTGAGCCATATCCTGTGAAAGGGATGATGGTTTACAAACAAAACCCTGTTGAATCTGTACCAGAAAGACGTAAGACACTGAAAATGCTTGAACAGATGGAATTTATCTGCGTAATTGATGTGCAGATGTCCGATACAGCTTGGTTTGCAGATATTGTGTTGCCTGAATCTACATATCTTGAAAGATGGGATCCTTGTCATGGTGAGTCAGGTATATGGCCAGTAGTTGCTTTTAGACAACCTGTAATCAAGCCATTGTTTGATACAAAGTCAATGCATGAAATTGCTGCTGGAATCGTGGATGAAATGTTGAAGATTCCTGCACTTTGGGATGATGCTGATCCTGAAGAGGTGGAAGAATTTAAAGAGACTGTAGTTGAAGAGATTTTCCATAAAACAACAGAAGAATTTGTAAGACATCAGCTATCTAAATATCCAGGTGCTTTTGAAAAGTGTAAGAAGGAAGGGACCTTTTATCTAACAGATAAACCCCATTATGGCAAAACAAGGAAACCAGGATTCAGATTTAAAACACGTTCCGGTAAAATTGAACTGTACAACCTTAAATATGAAGCGAAAGGGCTTGATCCTCTTCCAGTATACAGAAGGCCAAAAGATGCGCCTGGTAAGTATAGATTTATTGTGGGAAGACATGGGTTTTATACCCATACAAGTACCCAGAATAACCCATATTTATGGGAGCTTTTAAAAGAGAATGTGATCTGGATAAATACCAAAGAGGCTAAGAAACTGGGTATTAACACAGGGGATTATGTAATTGTGAAGAGTGAAGTGGGTGAACAAAGAGTAAAAGCATATGTTACAGAAAAGATTAGGCCTGATTGTGTTTATTATGCCCATGGTTATGGAAGATTATCTCCTTGGTTGAAGCTGGTTTATAAGAAAGGCGGATCACAAGCTGCTATTATAAAGAGTGCCATTGAACCGATTTCAGGCAATGCAGCAATGCATGAAACTTTTGTTGAAATCAGGAAAGCGTAAATAGGGGTGCGGCTATGAGTAAAAAGCATTATGCTATAGTTTTAGATACAAAAAAATGTTTAAACTGTAAGGCCTGCACCGTTGCCTGTAAGTTTGAAAACGGTGTTCCTGTCGGAGATGAAACATATAGAATTTGGGTAACTGAGTTGCCATTACAAGGACATTTTCCTAATTTACATCAGGAATATCAACCTTCTCAATGTCAGCACTGTGAAAACACCCCTTGTGAAAGTGTATGTCCTACTCATGCGACATATAAGACCGAAGAAGGGGTGGTATTGGTTGATTATGATAAATGTATACTTTGTAAGGCATGTATGACTGCATGTCCTTATGATGCAAGATTTGTCAGCGAGCATCATAAGGCTATTGAAAAATGTACAATGTGTTATCACAGACTCAGTGAAGGTAGAGAGCCAGCATGTGTGGAAACATGCCCAACTAAGGTTAGGGTGTTTGGAGATCTGAATGATCCTAATAGTGAAGTGAGCAAGTTGCTGGCATCAAGGGCATATTATCAGTTGAAACCTGATAGAAATACTCGCCCAAGATTATTTTACTTAAAGTAGGAGGATAATATGTCTGCTCATGTAGAAAAGAAATCATTTTTTAGCGTAAATAAGGAAATTCCAGCCTATCCATTTATTTTCATAGGTTTAATTTTGTTGGCTATTGGTGGGATAGCTGTTTTGCAAGTATTGATGAAAGGACATGAAGCTGTTTATGCTGTCAATAGAGAAGTACCTTGGGGATTGCTGATTGCAACCTACGCATATTTTGTTATTACTTCTACCGGGCTTGCTTTTATAGGTGGTTTGGCTCACGCTTTCGGTTATGAGAAATATGGAAAAATCAGCAAAAGAATAGTTGTTATGGCGTTTGTGATCCTATTGGCAGGTTTTACTCAAATTGGTATGGAGATTGGCCATCCTATTAGACTTATGATATATTTGATTTTATCTCCTAATTTGAGAGCTCCTATTGTTTGGATGGGTGTGTTCTATTCCATCGAGCTTGTAATCCTTGCCATAGAATTATACCTTGTGTTTAATCCTAAGGGTGCAAGCCATACTGCATCAGCTATTGTGGGATTTTTTGCACTGCTCGTAGGTACAGTTGCTACAAGTAACCTTGGTTATGTTTTCGGATCCCTAAATGCGAGACCTTTTTACCATGGTATATATTTCTCAACATTTCTTGTAATTTCAGGGATTACAGCTGGCGCTGCTATGCTTATGTTAATCCACAATATTGTTTATAAAGGAAGAATCCCATCCGATTTAGAAGAATCAATGACTGCTCTTGGTAAATTAATGGGGATGGGAATAGGGATGATGATATTCCTTTATTTCTGGAAGATAATGTCATCTTTGTACACTGAGCCAAAGGGAGCGTATGAAGCTATTCTTGCTTTGTTAAAAGGACCTTTAAGTTTGAATTTCTGGATTGGTGAAGTTTTATTGGCTGTTGTGTTACCATTACTCATTATTGTAGTTACTAAAGCTAAAAGCATGAAAGCTTTGGGTGTGGCTGGATTTATTTACATGATAGGGCTATTCTTTACGAGATACGATTTTATTGTGGCAGGTCAGTTACCACCAATGAGAGCTGGTTATGAAGGTTCTGGAGTTCATACAACCATTTCCGGTTTGGCTCATTATTCTCCATCTACTGGAGAATGGATGATATTTGCACTTGGTTGGGGTGTATTTCTCTTCTTATATTTTGCCGCTGAAAAGTTTCTGAATTTGGAAACAGAGCATCACTAAAAATGTAAAGGGGAGCTTAAAGGCTCCCCTTTTTTATTATCTTCATATCTGATATATAATCTTAACTTTTAAATCCTAATTCATTTCAATAAGTTGTAGCATATTTGTATATACCAATAAACATAAATACTATTAGGTTGATAGGTTTTTTATTGTGTTAATTATGAAATAATGTAAAATTAAAAAAAGGGTTGCGTTATGAACATATGTTTATTATATTATAGGTGAGGTGGAAAATGGCAAGACCAAGTAAGGTAAGAATGGTTGCTTTTAAACCAAAATATTATGAATTTAAGCCGAAGGGAGTTCCAAGTACGGAGCTTGAAAAAGTGGAACTTGCTATGGATGAGTTGGAAGCGGTCAGGTTGGCAGATTATGAAGGGCTTGATCACGAAGAAGCTGCAGAGCTTATGGGGATTTCTAGACCCACTTTTTCAAGGTTGGTAGAAAAGGCTAGAAGAAAGGTGGCAGAAATGCTCATAGAATCGAAAGAGCTTGTTATTGAGGGTGGAAGTGTTGAGTTTGTTAGAAGGCACAGATGCCGTAGATGTGGTAAGGAAACAGGATTTTTAGGAAGTAAGCATAAATGCAAAAAAGTTGAAAAATAAAAATAGAAGGAGGTGCAATATGCCAGGATTTGATAGAACTGGACCAATAGGTGAAGGCCCAAGAACAGGTAGAGGCCTTGGAAGATGTAATGGGAATGTTGAAAACAGAGAAAATACTAATGCGGAATATCCAGTAAGAAGAAGATTAAGAGATGGCAGCTGCCATAATGGTAGAGGTCAAGGGTTAGGCAGAGGATACGGACGTGGTTTTGGATGTAGACGAGGATAAGTGGTGAAAGTTGCAGTTATTAGTGGCAAGGGTGGTACAGGTAAAACCACCTTTGCCATTAATTTTTCAAAATTTCTTAGCAAAATAGGTAAAAAAGTTTTATTGGCTGACCTTGATGTGGAAGAGCCGAACGGTAATCTATTTTTTAACTATCCATTAAAATATAGTGAGTCTTATACTTATATTCCAAAACTGATAAAGGAAAATTGTGCATACTGCAGAGAATGTGCAGAGAAGTGCATGTTTAAAGCTTTAGCGGTTTCTAAAGGTTTCTGGATGCTTTTTCCGGAGCTTTGCCATGGTTGTAGAGCGTGTGAATACGTATGTAAATTTGAAGCTATAGCGGAAGATAAAAGGTGCATAGGGAAAATAGGTATTAATGAAGTGAATAATCCTTCATTTATTGAGGGGAGATTAAATGTCGGTGAAGTGCTTACAACTTCTTTGATCAAAGATGTGAAAAAGAAAATAAAGAGAATTGAAGAAAAATACGAAGTGGTTGTAATGGATGCCCCTCCTGGAACATCATGCCCTGTTATTGAAGTGGTAAAGGATGTTGATAAGGTGATTGTTGTAGCTGAAGATTCCCCTTTTGGATTTTATGATTTTACATTGATTCACGATTTGCTTAGCGAATTAAATAAAGATTATCATCTCGTTATAAATAAATTTAAAGATGGGAAAGAAATAATACCTTTTTGTGATAAAGAAAGTATTAATGTTCTTGCTAAAATTCCATTGGAGAAAAATATAGCATATAAGTATTCAAAGGGAGAATTTGCGCTGGATGAGTATGACGAAGTTTTTCGAGATGTTTATAATAAGTTAATTGAGGTAGAAAATTGAAAGAGATAGTGGTTGTTAGTGGAAAAGGTGGTGCAGGTAAATCTACGGTAACTGCATCCCTTGCATATTTTTTGAACCACAATGATGTATTAGTGGATGCGGATGTTGATGCGGCTGATTTACATATTTTGATGAAGCCTGATATTGAAACGGAAAAGGATTTTTATTCCGGATTAGAGTTCGTAATCGATAATGATGTTTGTACTAATTGTGATGAATGTCGTCAGAAGTGTGAATATGACGCCATAAATGTAATTGATGGGCGTTATCTTATTGATGGGATTGCTTGCGAAGGGTGTGGTTTTTGTAGCTATGTTTGCTCAGTGGAAGCCATTTCATCAAGTGAGAAGTTAACCGGTAAAAAATATATTTCGAACACAAGGTTCGGCTTTAAAATGGTTCATGCAAAACTAAATGTTGCGGAGGAGAATTCCGGTAAATTGGTGGCTGAGGTTAAAAAAGATGCGAGAGAATTGGCCGAAAAGCAAAATAGTGAAATTATTCTTGTGGATGGGCCTCCTGGAGTAGGATGTAGTACTATATCTGCACTATCTAATGCTGATATAGCGTTGTTAGTGGTGGAATCAACAGTTTCAGGATTACACGATATAAAAAGGTGTATGGAGCTATTACAACATTTTAAGAGTAAGATATGCGTAATTATTAATAAATTTGGATTAAACCCTGACATAGATTGCGAAATTTTAAATTATTTTGAAGATAAAGAAGTTGAGATGCTTGGGAAAGTTGATTATTCGCTGAATGTTGTAGATTCATTAAAAAGATGTATGGTGCTACCTGAGTACGCTGAACTTTATAAAAAAGTTTTTGCTGAAATTTTTGATGGGTTAAAGAAAATGTGAGTTTTGGAGGTGAGTATGAAAATATTGGTTACAGCCTTAAAAGATGATGTAAATGAGAAGATGGATCCAAGGTTTGGACGTGCGAGATACTGGTATGTTTATGATACTGAAAAGAATGAGGGGTATTTTATAGATAATTCTAAAAATATGTCTCTTGATCATGGTGCAGGGATTCAGGCTGCTACTTCAATTGTGGACGAGGGAGTAGATGTGTTAATTACGGGAAGTGTTGGACCTAAAGCTTTTAGTGTTTTGGAAGCAAACAACATAAGGATTTTTAAAGGGTATGCGGATTTAAGTGTAAAAGAAAATATCGAGGGTTTTAATAAAGATGAGTTAGAAGAAATACAAAGTGCTGGTAAGCCACACATATAACCATTAGGAGGATAAAATGAAAATAGCAATACCTTTAACTGAAGATAATAGGATTAGTGAACATTTTGGCCATGCTTCAAAATTTTTTATTGCAACCGTTGAAAATGAAAATATTGTTGAATCAAATTATTATGTAGCTCCTGCACATCAGTTTGGTTCGTACCCAATGTGGCTTATTTCACAAGGGGTAGGTGTTTTGTTGTGTAAAGGTATAGGGCATAAGGCTGTTGAGATGCTTGAGAGTAAAGGTATAGAAGTTTTTTCCAATGTGCCAGGTTACAATCCTACTGAAGCAATTGAAAAGTTTTTAAAAAGTGAATTGACTAAAGTTGGCGGATTTTGTTCTGGAGGAAATAGCTGTCATTAAGGAGGTTTCCTCCTTTTTTTAATTTGTTTGATATTTTGATTTATCCAAGTTTTTAATAACAAGCTTTATTCAAAAATACCGTGACACGTAACAATCGTAACACGTAAAGCGTGATGCGTTAAGCGCATTACGGTTGTTACGTGTCACGCGTTACGTTTTTTAGTCACTCTGAGCGATAGCAAAGCAATCTACAAAATTATTTTTTCAGTATAAACTACAATAGCATTCCACAAAAATTGGCATAAATTTTGTTTATTTTTTAGTGTAGATGGAGGTGGAAATGAATATCTTTAGCGCTACACAAATTGATAAACTTGGTTTTGCTCTTGATGTAACCTCTTATAAAAACAAGATAATTGCTGAAAATATTGCAAATGTAGATACCCCTTTTTATAAAGCGAAAAAACTTGATTTTAATGAAGTTATGAAGAACGCATTTGATAACGGGAAAAAACTTCCTCTCTATGTTACGAATCCAAAACATTTAATGGGAAAAAATGATTTGATATCTCCCGCATCCTTTGTGAAATACCAAAATAATATGTCTGTCAGAAATGATGGGAATGATGTGAATCTCGAATATGAAATGAGTGAAATGGCATCAAATGGTATTCTTTTTAATATGCTTTCACAAATTACTGGTTATGAATTTACAAGGTTGAAAAGTGCAATTCAGGGTAGATAGGAGGAGTTATGAGTTTTTTTGATGTTTTAAAGATATCAGCAACAGGTTTGTCAGCACAGAGAATAAGAATTAATGTTATCTCATCAAATCTTGCCAATGCCAATACTACAAGAACGGAAGAGGGTGGTCCCTACAAAAGGAAAGATATTGTATTTAGAGAGATTTTAGAAGGGGAACTTGCCGGTGGTGTAAAGGTAGAAAAGGTCATCGAAGATGAAAAACCTCCAGTTTTGAAATATGAACCAGGACACCCAGATGCCAATGAAGAAGGATATGTGGCCTATCCTAATATAAATCCAATAGAAGAGATGGTTAATATGCTTGAGGCATCAAGAAGTTATGAAGCAAACGTTACAGTATTAAACACTGCAAAGCAACTTGCTTTGAAAGCTCTTGAAATTGGTAGAGCTTAGTGAATGTATTAAAGGTAGTAGGGGTATTAGGGGTAGTAAAGGTTGTAATGGTTGTAGAAGTGGTACAGGAATTTTATTTCCATAACCTCAACCTTAACTTTAACCCTATTACCCAGATTTACAAAAATTAGGGTGTTGCCATAATAAATTAGTTCTCACTGAAAAAGTGAGAACTAATTATTAAATAGAATTTTTTAATTTTAATAGTTTTTAACTATTATAAATTAGTTGCCACTTTTTCAGTGGCAACTAATTTAATATTGATAGATAAGTAAAAAAAATGTATACTTATTAAAGAGGTTAATATGTCTGGAATTAACAAGGTTAATTTTCTCTTACCAAATAAATTAGATACTGGGCAAAAAGTTGAGCAGGAAAAGAATGATAATTCTGTTGACTTTTCAGACCTTTTGAAAAAGGCCATAAAAGAGGTAAATGATGCCCAGCTTGAAGCTGATGAGGCGGTTAAAAAGGTGTTAAATGGTGAGACGAAAGATATCCATCAGACAATGATTGCTTTGCAAAAGGCTGATGTTTCTTTAAAATTAATGCTGGAAGTGAGAAATAAATTATTGGAGGCTTATCAAGAAATAATGAGAACTCAGGTATAATATGGCATTAAAAGATTTTATTAACCAGTTTAAAACCGTATTTAATAATTTAAGTCTTGTACAAAAAGTTTCTATTATTTCTGCTACTGCTGCTGTTTTTTTATCTATTGTAGTATTAGTAATCTGGGCAAATAAACCAGTTTATAAGACTCTTTATGCAAATTTGTCACCAGATGATGCATCAAAAATTGTGGAAAGTCTAAAAGGGAAAAGAATTCCTTATAAATTAAAAGATGATGGGAAAACTATACTTGTACCTGAAAAAGAGGTTTACGAACTCAGGTTGGATCTTGCTCAGGAAGGTATCCCCACAGGGGGTGGTGCAGGGTTTGAGCTTTTTGATAAATCTTCATTTGGTGTTTCAGAATTTGCCCAAAATGTGAATTATCAAAGAGCCCTTCAGGGAGAATTGGTAAGGACAATAAGGAGCCTTGAAGAAGTGGAGGATGCGAGGGTTCATTTAACTTTGCCAAAGGAAAGGATTTTTGTGTCAGAGGAGAGTGAACCTAAAGCCACCGTGGTATTGAAATTTAAAAATGGTGCTAGAATAAGTAGGGAAAATATTAAAGCTATAGCATCCCTTGTGTCCGGTGCAGTTAAAGGGTTAACTCCTGAAAATGTGCAAATCATAGATTCTAAAGGAAGACTGTTAAGCGATTTTTTATCAAAGGAAAATGCTCCACTTTTAATGACACAGACACAACTTGAATATCAAAGAAACATTGAAAGAAACCTTGAAGCAAAGATAAATGCTATTTTGTCCAGAGTTCTTGGTCCTGATAATGCTGTAGCTAAAGTGACAGCGGAGATCGATTTTACAAAAAGAGTGATTTCAAAAGAGGAGTATGATCCAAACCCGGTACTGAGATCTCAGCAGACTGTTGAGGTAGAGAGTAAAAATATTCCAAGTGCACCAGGAGGTGTTCCTGGGGTAGCATCTAATTTAGCAGAACCAACTCCTGCACCAACTGGTAACAATTCCGAATATACTAGGGCAGAAACTACTCAAAATTTTGAAGTGGGTAAAACAGTAACAAAAGAAGAAAAAGCTATTGGTGAGGTTAAAAAAATTACTGTAGCGGTATTACTTAATGATAAAAAGATTTTGAAAAAAAATGGGAATAAAACAGAGATTGAGTATGTACAGTGGAAGCCTGATGAAATAGAAAAAATTAAAAAACTTGTGGCATCTGCTGCAGGTATAGATGAGAAAAGAGGGGATAGGATTGAAGTAACCAATATATCCTTTGATACAACTCATGATGTAGTGGAAGCTTCTTTTTATCAAAGGCAGGAAAAAATGAATTTGATTTTTACAATTGCAAAATATGTCTTTGCCCTTGTAATTATTTTACTATTCTACTTCCTTGCAATCAGGCCAATTATGAAAAGACTTGAACATGTCAGAGAGACTGAAGAAGGGACTTTTGTAGCAGCAGGTGTAGGGGCTGGGAAAGGTGAGGCCCTTGATATTACTTTGGGAGAAGAGATAAAATTTCCAAAAACTATAGAAGAGCTTGAAAAAGAGATTGAAAGTGAGTTGGAAGAGAGTGCACCTGTGGATATTGATACGGTAAAAACAAAAGTTATGATTAAAAAACTTGAAGAAGCTGCAAATGAAGATCCAGAAGTGCTTGCAAATCTGATTAAGGTATGGATTAAAGAGGGTTGGTAAATGGCAGAAGAAAAACAGCAATTATCTGGGATAAAAAAAGCAGCAATTTTATTAATAACATTAGGTGAAGAGGTATCTTCGAGAATTTTAGCTGAGCTTGATGATGATGAGGTTCAGGAGATCTCGAAAGAGATTGCTCTTACCAAGATAGTTGATCCGAATATAGCTGATGATGTGATTGAAGAATTTTATAATATGTATCTTGCCAAAAAGTTTATTTCCAAAGGTGGTCTTGACTATGCAAAATCTGTTTTGACCAAGTCTTTGGGACCTGAAAGAGCAAGGAAAATTATCGATAGACTAACAAAACTTCTTGAACAGTCCACAGGTTTTGAGTTTCTTACCAAAATTGATCCAAAACAACTTGCAAAATTTATTCAGAATGAGCATCCTCAAACAATTGCACTGATTTTGGCTCATCTTGATCCTTCTCAGGCAGCTGAAGCTTTAAGTGAGTTGCCTGAAGATTTAAAAGCTGATGTAGCTCTAAGAATTGCAAATTTGCAAGATATTTCTCCTTCTGTTATTAAAACACTTTCGAAAACGTTGGAAGAACGTTTTGAGTCCATAAGTTCTTATAAAGTAGATGTTGGTGGTGTAAAATCAGTGGCAGAGATTTTAAACAGGATGGATAGAAGTACTGCTAAAGTAACCCTTGAGCGACTAGAGAAAGATGCACCTGAGCTTGTGGCACAGATTAGAGATATGATGTTTACCTTTGATGATATTAGAAGACTGGATAATACCGCTATCCAAGAGATTTTAAAACGTGCAGACAAAAATACATTAACCCTTGCTTTAAAAGGTGCCGATGAAGAGCTTCAAAATAAATTTTTCTCCAATATGTCAAAGAGAGCTGTTGAGACAATGAAAGAAGAGATGGATTATATGGGACCTGTTAAACTTAAGGAGGTTGAAAAAGCTCAACATGAGATTGTGCAGATTGTGAGGGAGCTTGATGAAGAGGGTGTGATTAGTATTTCCGGTGGCGAAGAAGATCAATATGTTTAGTTATTATCGGGTAATTTTTTATGGGTAGAAAAATTATTAAAGCCGAGGAATCTTACAAGATAGAAAGTTTTAAGTTTCAAATATTTCATGCTGGCAAACGTGGTGTATCTCAATTTGTTTTTAAGCATTTTGATAAAGAAGAAGTTTTAGGCCAAGAAAAGGAAAAACCTCAAAAACTACAAAAAATTGAAGAAGATAAGTCTTTACAGAAAAATGAGAAGCAATATGAAGAACAACAGGTTAAATCAATAGATGTTGAAAAGATTAAATTAGAAGCCAAAGAGGAAGGATTTAAAGAGGGGTATGAAAAGGGGCTTCAAGAGGGGTTGAAGAAAGCTAAGGAGTTTCAAAGAGAATATGAGGCAAAAAAAGAAGATTATTTAAATATTTTAAGAGATGGGATTAACAAAGCTATTTCGAATTTGGAAGAAATCAGGAAAATGATAAACGCATTGGATGAAGATCTTCCTCAATTGGTGCTCGGTTATGTAAAAGAGTTGATAGGGTATGAAAGAAAAATAAATGATGAAATGATACTATCTGTTTTTAAGAAACATATTGAAAAAATAAAAAGTGCTGTTGATGCAATAATATATGTGAATCCAAAAGATTTGGATGTTATTAAAGCTGAGTTCCCTGATTATAATTTTCAGCCCACTGAGGAAGTTGCCCCTGGAGGATTTAAAATTAAGACAAATATTGGTGAATTTGATTTTACAGTGGAAACAATTTTGAAAAATTTTGAAAAGACATTGAATGAAGAGATTGAAGCTTCTTAAAAATCTAAAAATTGACGACTCCATAATCATTTCCGGAAGAGTTACTAAAATAGTGGGATTGACCATTGAAGCAGATGGTCCCCTTCTCAGTATTGGTACACGCTGTGAGATTGAAAACGTAAATGGTAAAAACATTTTGGCAGAGATAATAGGTTTTAAAGATGATAGAGTGATTCTTATGCCGTATGCTGAGAGTGAGGGGATAGCTCCAGGGAGCATTGTAAGAAATGTAGCTTATGGTAATGTAGTGAAGGTTAGTAATGAATTACTTGGTAGAGTATTGGATGGTCTTGGTAAGCCCTTTGACGGCAAAGGTAACATTAATGAGTTTGAACTGCTTAATATCTATCGTGATCCTCCCAAACCTCTTGAGAGGGAAATAATTAAAGAGAAAATACAAACAGGTGTTCGAGCTATTGATGCTCTATTAACTGTTGGTAAAGGGCAGAGAGTTGGTATTTTTGCAGGCAGTGGTGTGGGTAAGAGTGTTTTGTTGGGTATGATTGCAAGAAACAGTAGTGCTGATGTAAATGTTATTGCTCTCATAGGTGAAAGAGGAAGAGAGGTTAGAGAGTTTATAGAGCGGGACCTTGGTGAAGAAGGGTTGAAAAAATCTGTTGTAATAGTGGCTACAAGTGACCAGTCTCCCCTTATTAGAAAGATGGGTGCCTTTGTGGCTACCACAATTGCAGAATTTTTTAGAGCTCAAGGTTTGGACGTAATGTTTATGATGGATTCCGTTACAAGGTTTGCTATGGCTCAAAGGGAAATAGGGTTGACTGTGGGAGAGCCTCCCACTACAAAAGGTTATACTCCATCTGTATTTGCACTTTTGCCAAAACTTTTGGAGCGAGCGGGGACGAAAAAAGGGGAAGGGACGATTACGGGATTATATACGGTATTGGTAGAAGGGGATGATATGAATGACCCTATAGCTGATTCAGTTCGTTCTATAATAGATGGGCATATCGTACTGGATAGAAATTTGGCTGCCAAAAATCATTTCCCTGCCATTGATGTTATGATGAGTGCAAGTAGATTAATGAAAGAGATCGTTGATAAGAAACACTTTGAGGCTGCAGGTAGATTGAGAGATTTAATAGCCACATACAGGGAAGCAGAGGATCTGATAAATATTGGTGCTTATGTAAAAGGAAGTAATAAAAAAATTGATGAAGCGATTGCAAAAATCGATGCTATAAACAATTTCTTGAAGCAGGGGATTGATGAAGTTGCAAATTTTGATGGAACCTTGCTGCAACTTTATAAATTAGCTGGTGTGTAAATGAATGAAAACTGGCGTCACCCCATTTTTTGCAAAAGAATAGTAATTTTATGTGTATTATTAGTAGATTACATAGTGAATACAGAGGAAAAACATTTTTCTCATTCTCGTGGCACGTCCAGTGCCACTGCGAGGCAGGTTTTTCAAAAATCGCCATCCATGGCGATTTTTTGGAAACCTGAACCCGAAAAATGTTTTTCCTCTGTATTTCTAAAGCGTTATTGTAATTTTTGGAGTGATACCAGATGAAAAGAGTTTTCCCTCTTCAGAAAGTATTAGAGCATAGAAATAGAGTTTATGAAATCAAGTTGCAGGAACTTGAGAGATTAAGAGGTGAACTACAAAATTTGGAAAGTGAGAAAAAACTACTTACAGCAGAGTATGACAGATTAAATAAAGAAATAATGTCTCTAGATAGTAAAATGATATTGATGAAACCGATATATGACAAATATAAGGATAAAGTGGAAAAAGCTATTGAAAATGTAAAAAAGAGAATTGATAAAAAGAAAATCGAAATTGAAAAGAAAAAAAAAGAGGTGGTTGAGGCATTGAATGATAAAAAAATAATGGAAAAGTTGAAAGAAAAACATATAATTGATTACAGGAATTTTCTAAAGAAAGAGGAGTTAAAGCTGATTGATGAGTTGGTTATTACGAGGTATAATAGGTAACATTTTAATATTATTTATGATTTTTATTTTTTGCATTGATTTGAGGGCAGCGGATAATATTACGGATCTTGATAGAATTTCTCGAAATTTAAAGAAAAAAGAAGAAGAGTTGCTTAAAAAAGAAGCTGCACTTAAAAAGAGGGAAGAAGAATTGAGATTATTGGAAAGTATTTTGAATGAGAAAGAGAAAGAGATCGATGCAAAATTAACTAAATTAATAAAGCTTTATGATGAGATAAAGAAAATACAGGATGAGGATTTGGATAGATTGGCGAAATATTATGCTTCAACAAATCCAAAATCAGCTGCTAAGATTATTTCAAAGATGGAGTTGAAAAAAGCTGTACAGCTTTTTAAAAGGATGAGTCCGATGGCTGCAGGTGGCATATTGAGTCAGCTTGGGAAAATTGATCCTGAAAAGGCATCTAAAATTAGTGAAGCGATGACACCTAAAAATGTTGATTTTGGAGAAATAAAATGAAATCTTCAGTTATGATGCCTCATATTGTTAAATTTTTATCAAATTTTTATTCCGATGATTTTAGTGAGATTGAGAGCTATTCATTGGAAAATAAAATTCCTGCTGCCCACAAATGTGTAGCAGAATTTTTGAGGTTTATGGTTAATCTCAAAAAACCAAAAAAAATACTGGAGATTGGAGCTGGCGTAGGTTTTTCCACTGCTTACTTATCTTCAACGGGTGCTAAAGTTACGGCAATTGATTATAATAAAGAAAGGGTTGAGAAAGCAAAGCAGTTTTTGAAAGATTTTGACAATGTGGAGTTTGTTTTTGATGACGCAAAAAGATTTCTTAAAGAGTGCAATGAAAAATTTGATTTTGTCTTTGTGGATTCAGTAAAAAGGGATTATTTGGAAATGTTTTATTTACTTGAGCCGCATTTAGAGAATGGAAGCTTTGTTATTTTTGATGATGTTTTAATGTATGGACTTATGGCTGATGAAGCAGCTGAAGTGCCTGAAAAATATAAGAAATCCACTGAATTATTAAGTGAATTCTTAAAAGAAATGTACGATAGATTTAATAATAATGTTTATTTACTTCCAATTGGAAACGGGGTATTATTGTTAAATTATGAGTGTTGAGTTATTAAGTCCTGCAGGAAACTTCCAAAAACTTAAATCAGCTATCGATTTTGGAGCCGATGCCGTCTATTTGTCCGGCAAAAGCTTTGGCCTTAGAGCTCAAGCAGGTAATTTTTCTCTGGAAGAGATGGATGAAGCTTTTAAATACCTTCATTCTAAAGGTAAAAAAGGGTATGTAACTGTCAATATTTATGCAAGAAACTATGATTTTAAGGATTTAAAAAATTATCTTCATGAATTAAAAGAAATCAATCCTGATGGTATCATTATAAGTGATCTGGGAATTTTTAAACTTATCAGAGATGAAAAGATAGATATTCCTGTTCATATCAGTACTCAGGCAAATACCACTAATTATTATGCCATAAATATGTGGAAAGAGCTTGGTGCAAAAAGGGTGGTGCTTGCAAGAGAACTTTCCAGAGATGAGATAAGAGAAGTATGTGAAAACACGGATATGGAGATAGAAGTTTTTGTTCATGGGGCCATGTGTATTTCCCATTCTGGACGGTGTGTTTTGAGTAATTATATGACGAAAAGAGATGCTAATCGTGGGGAATGTACCCATCCATGTCGTTGGAATTATTACCTTATGGAAGAGACGAGACCCGGAGAGTACTTTCCTATCTTTGAGGATGAAAGAGGTACATATATTTACAATTCAAAAGATTTATGTTTGTTGAGATATATTGGTGATCTGATTGATATGGGGGTCAAAAGCTTTAAAATCGAAGGCAGAATGAAAAGTATCATGTATGTATCTGTGGTGACAGGAGTTTATAGAAAAGTGATTGATGACTTGAGTGCCGGCAGAACACCTGATTATGAGTATCTACAAAATTTACTCAATTCTGTAAGTAATAGGGAATATACAACCGGTTTTTATACCGGTTTTGCTGATGAGACATCTATGAATTATAAAACATCAAGTTATGTGAGAAATACCGATTTTCTAGGTGTCGTAAAGGAAAGTGATGGGGGCAAAGTGATTTTTGAATGTAAAGGGAAGATCAACAGTGGGGAAACTCTGCATATTCTTGATAAGAACCTAGTTGAACAGGAAATAATTTTTGATAAAATATTAGATTTGAATGGTGAGAGAGTTGAATTTACAAAACCTAACAGAGATTATATTTTGGATTGTGGGATAAATTTTCAGAAAGGTTCTTTAATTAGAAGATACAAGGTATAGATAAATTTGGGATTACTTCGTCCGCCCTGCGGCCGATTTGCAATGACGTAATTGTTTGTCATTGCAAATGTTAGCGAAGCGATCTAATTTATTGGATAGTAATATAGGTTTAGAAATCAAAACTATAACATTGAAATATAAAAATTAAGGTTTGGTTGTGAAAAATGGATGAGAAGTTGTTGCAAGAATATCGAAAACTTGTGGATGAAATTAATTATCATGATTACAGATATTATGTGTTGAATGACCCTGTAATTTCTGATTATGAGTATGACCTGCTTTATAAAAAGTTGAAAGAGATTGAAGAGAAATATCCTGAAATTATTGCACCTGATTCCCCCTTACAGCGTGTTGGTTATGCTCCGGTGGATAGTATAAAAAGTGTAGCTCATGAAATCAAAATGTTTTCACTGGACAATACTTATAATGAAGGTGAACTGAGAGATTTTATAAATAGAATTTATAAAAATATTGATAAGGATGTAACCTTTGTGGTGGAGCCGAAAATAGATGGAGCAGCAATCTCCCTTGTTTATGAAAATGGTGTTTTGAAGGCGGGTGTTACGAGGGGGGATGGTGTTGTAGGAGAAGATGTTACACATAATATAAAAACAATTAAAACAATTCCTTTGAGAATCAATTACAATGAAAAACTAGTGGTACGTGGTGAAGTATTTTTACCTAGAAGTGAATTTGAGAAGATCAATGATGAGAGGCTGAAGCAGGGGTTGGAGCCTTTTGCAAATCCCAGGAATGCTGCTGCGGGAACTCTTAAGTTGCTGGATTCGAGAATAGCTGCAATGAGAGGGCTTGATATATATATTTATGCCCTTGATATTGGTAGAAAGCACAATAACCATTATGAAGATTTGCTTTATCTGAAAGAGATAGGGTTTAAGGTAAATGAGCACATCAAAAAAGTAAAAAGCTTCGATGAGATAATGGAACATATCGAGTATCTTGGAAAGCTGAGGGATAGTCTTGATTATGAGATTGATGGTGCTGTTATTAAAGTAAATGAATATGAAATTCAAAGGGAGCTTGGGGAGACAATAAAATATCCAAGATGGGCTGTGGCATATAAATACCCTGCTGAGATGAAGACTACACGGTTGAAGGATGTGGTCTTTCAAGTAGGTAGAACGGGTATAATAACACCAGTGGCAATACTTGAGCCTGTTAAAATTTCTGGTTCTACGGTTTCAAGGGCTACTCTTCATAATGAAGATGAGATAAAGCGTCTTGATGTGAAAATTAATGATACAGTTTTTGTGGAAAAAAGTGGTGAAATAATCCCAAAAATTATAAAAGTGGTGAAAGAGAAGAGAACTGGGCAAGAAAGAGATATAATTTTCCCAAAAAATTGTCCTGTATGTGGAGGAGTTGTATTTAAAGAAAATGCCTACTATCTTTGTCTTAACCCTGACTGCCCTGCAAAATTGAAAGCCTCCATTATTCATTTTGCATCAAGGGATGCGATGGATATTAAAGGGCTTGGAGAAAAGGTTGTAAATAAATTTGTGGAGTTAGGATTTTTAAAGTCCATTGGGGATATTTATACTCTTGATTATGAGAAGATTGCTACACTTGAAGGGTTTGGTAAAAAATCTGCTGAAAATTTGAGAAAGGGTGTAGAGGAAAGTAAAAAAAGACCTTTTGATAGAGTATTATATGCCCTTGGTATTAGACATGTAGGGATAAAAACTGCAAGAATTTTGGCTGAACATTTTAAAAGTATTGATAATTTAATGAGTGCTGAGATAGAGGACCTAATAGCTATTGATGAAATTGGGAATGTTATAGCAAAATCTGTATATTATACGCTTAGGGATGAGAAATCTCTAAATTTAATCAATAGATTGAAAAATTACGGCTTGAAATTTAGTCTTGATGAAACAAAGGAAAAAAGTAAAACTTTAGCGGGTAAAAAGTTTGTCATTACCGGGACATTGAGCAAGCCTAGAGGGGATTTTGTTAAGTTGATAGAAGAGTTAGGTGGAGAAGTTTCAAGCTCTGTGTCGAAAAAAACGGATTTTCTTCTTGTGGGTGAAAATCCAGGGAGTAAGCTTGATAAAGCAAAAAGTCTTGGTGTAAAGATTATAAATGAAGATGAGTTTAAAAAGTTAGTTGGTGAGTAGTATGAAAAATATCGATGTTTTTATAGGAAAGAGCAATGATAATGTGAAAAGGATTTTTATTATTTCTGATGGTACGGGGCAAAGTGCAATAAACTTGATGAGGGCTTGTCTGATTCAGTTTGAAGAACATAATATAAGATTTACTATTTATCCTAAAATAAATACAACTGAGCAGATAGACAAGGTTTTGAAAAGCGCTAGAGAACACAAAGGGTTTGTAGCTTTTACTCTTGTAAAAAAAGAGTTAAGAAAATATATGCATGAGCTTTGTCATGAGTATGATATAATGCATTTTGATATACTTGGACCTCCAGTAGAGAAACTTTCAAAGTTTTTGAATGCAAAACCTCTTGAGAATCCAAACCTTTTAAGACGAGTGGATGATAAATATTTTAAGAGAATTGAGGCAATCGAATTTACTATTAATCATGATGATGGCAAAAATTTAAAAGGCTTAAATGAGGCTGATATAGTTATTTTGGGACTTTCAAGAGTTTCAAAGACTCCCACATCATTTTACTTGGCTCAGCTTGGTTATAAGGTGGTAAATATACCCATTGTGCCAGAGATACCTTTGCCAAAAGAGCTTTTTAAAATTGATCAGAGAAAAATTGTGTGTCTTGTGATGGATCCTGAAGTTTTACAGAAAGTACGTCAAGAAAGGATGAAACATTATAGAGGAAATAATAACTATACAGATTTAAGAAGAATTTTTGAAGAATTGGAATTTGTGTATGATCTGGTGAAGAAGAATAGACAGTGGCATATTGTGGATACTACAAATAAATCTGTAGAAGAAACTGCCAGAGAAATCATAAGCAGTATTTACGGAAGAGAACAGGAATTCTTTTAGATATATTCATTATAAGACTTCTAAAGGTGTTTTTGATTAATTGGCACTGTAAAAGTGTCAACTAATTATTTAAAGGTATATAAATAAATCCCCAGGTTTGTGCTTGATTTTATAAAAAATCTGGGGGAAATGGTTATAATAAGGCGTGTAGCGTCTAATGAGATTGCTTTTCCTTCCAAATACGATCTATTATTTCTGACAATTTTTGTGGCAGTAGATATTAAATTGTTTTGCTGTGTACCTTGAAATAAAATTTGAAATTGTCAAATTTTATTTGTTTGATAGTATATGATTTAGTAAGCAATAAAGTTCATGGAAGGTGCTCAGGAGGTAGAGGATGAAGCCCTATGTGTTTGTTCGAAGGGAATTTTCCAATGATATTGAATAAATTGGTTGTTAAAACTTGGATTTTAAGGCACAGTTTTTTTGTTTTTCTATTTTTATTTTTTACATTTTTTGATGCCTATGGATTGAAAATTGTATCTTTGTCTCCAAGCATTACCGAAATTATTTTTGCTCTTGGTGCCGGCGATATGCTTGTGGGCAATACAACATTTTGCAATTACCCTGAAGAAGCAAAATACGTTACGAAAATTGGGAGCTATATAAATCCCAGTATTGAAAAGATATTAATCTTAAAACCTGATATAGTTCTGGGAATGAAGGAGGGGATGGATAAAACAATTAAGATTAAGTTAGATGAATTGAATATAAAAAGTAAATTTTACTCTGCAAATAATGTAAATGATATTAAATACATTATTCGAGATATTGCAAAACTTACAGGCAAAAGCCCTGATAAGCTAATTGAAAAGATAGATAAATATTATGGCAAGAGTTTTAACGACATCAAAAATAATGGGATTTTTTTGGTGAGTGTATCCCCTTTTATAGCTGCCGGCAAAAAAACGTTTATAGATGAGATATTAAGATGTGCCGGAATTAAAAATCTTGTTGATAATTTTGTTGGATATTCACAAATAAACGGAGAATATTTGTTAGAAAAGCAACCTGAAATTATAATACTGTCTATGATGAATAAAAGGCAAAACAATTTAATGAAAGAGGTAATAAAAAGGTTTTCTTTAAATTCGAAATTGTTTATTGTAGATCCTGACCTTTACAATAGGCCTTCCTATCGGATAGTGGATGCATGCATAGATTTGAGGGAAAAATTAAAAGATTTAAATTAACTTTTTTTGCTTTGATTTTTATTTTTATAACTTTGATTATTATTTTAATTTCGCTAAAATATGGTGGAAATTTACTGAAGATAAAAGAGATTTTTCAAGAAGAGAATAAACTCTTAATTTTTCATCTTCGACTTCCAAGAATTTTGGCTGATTTTATGGTGGGAGCAGGTTTATCGGTGGTGGGATTTAGTTTTCAAACAATCGTAAGAAATCCTCTCGCTGATCCTTATCTATTTGGGATATCAGGTGCTGCAGCTTTTGGATATATTTTTGGAGTTATATTTTTTGGTAATTTTATTGTTGGTTCATATTTGTTGAGCATTATAATTTCAATTACTACCGTTATCTTTGTGCTTTATCTCGGTACTAAAAAACATGAAATCGGTATTTCAAGTCTTATTCTTACAGGTGTAGCGGTTAGCTTTTTTTTTAGTGCTGTAATTGCCGTAATGAGTGTATTTTTGAGTGATAGGTTTGTAAAAAATATCTTACTCTGGTATATGGGGAATACCGGTGGACTTACTTTAAATGAATCTGTTTTTTCTTTATTTATAATTGTTTTGTTATCATTTTTTATGTTTTTGGATATGGATAAGTTAAATATCTGCAGAATAGGGGAATCTTTTGCACAAACTACAGGAGTTGATGTGAGAAATTTGATTTATCGCCAGTACATTTTGGGTTCTATGATAACCGTTGCTGTTGTTTCAAAATGCGGTGCCATCGGATTTGTGGGGCTTGTTATGCCTCATATTGTCAGACTTATTATGAAAACGGACTACAAGATGCAATATTTGATGACATTTTTTATAGGTGGCAATATGTTGATTGTTTTAGATACAGTGATTAAAACCATCTTTTATCCGGTGGAGATACCAGTGGGAGTTATTACTGCCTTGCTGGGAAGTCCTTTTTTAATAATACTTTTAAGGAAGCATAGAAGTGATATCAATTGATGGATTATCTTTTTCGTATGATAAAGAGTTTGGTTTAGAAATTCCTAATATGATTATTGAAGATAATTATTTACATGTATTAATTGGCCCAAATGGAAGTGGTAAAAGTACTTTTGCAAAAATTTTAACCGGCATGATAAGAAACTATTCAGGTAAAGTTGCTATTGATGGAACCGATATAACAAAACTCAAGTATGATACTTTAAGTAAAAAAATTACTTACATGAATAAGAGATTATTGAGGGACTATAATATTTCTGTATATGAATTTGTCTCTTTTGGGAGATTTCCACATAAAAAAACTGTTTTTTTCGAATTGAATAGTGAGGACAAAGATAAAATTTTTCATGCATTGGAGAATGTAGATTTAAATAATAAATGGGATAAAATGTTGTATGAGCTTTCCGATGGGGAGATTCAGCGGGCATATCTGGCAAAGGTTTTGTGCCAAGAGACAAAATATGCAATATTGGATGAGCCCACATCTAATCTTGATTTGAAGCATATAAAAGATTTTTTGGATTTACTTGTTGAGTTGAAAAAAAAGATAACTTTTATAGTGATTTTGCATAATATAAATGAAGCATTAACTGTTTTTGATAAATTGATAGCTTTTAATGATGGTAAAATCGATTTTATCTGGAATGGAATAGAAGATTTTAATTTACAAAAGTTGAAAAATTTATATAACATTCCTTTGAAAAGTTTCTCAAATAACGAAAAGTATATTGTATATTTTTAAGTCGATGCTTCTGGTGTAGGGGAAGTCCGGTGAAAATCCGGCGCTGTCCCGCAACTGTGAGCCTGACGAAAGCCCATTAAGCCACTGTCCGCGCGGTCGGATGGGAAGGCGGGTGAGTAGGATGAAGGCGAGCCAGGAGACCCAGCCAGAAGTTCTCGGCACTAACCTTACGAGGATAAGGAGGTGCGTGATGTGCAGACTGAATAGTTCATAAATAATCTATTTTTTTATCTTCTTACTTTCTTAAAACAAAAAATAGGCAGCGTATTATTGAAAGTACATTTTCGACAAATTTAAATAGGAGGAGTATACAATGAAAAAACTATGTTATACATTGTTTTTGGTTATTTTTTTATTTGTAAATGGTTATTCTGCTTCAGATGTTGTTTTAGTTACAGCTGAGAGAGTTAAAGGAGAAAAAAGCGCTTTTACACAAAATATTATTACGCTTGATGAAGAAGAGATTAAAAGCTATGGAACCGAATATGTCGCAGATTTACTTAAACAGCTTAATATAGGACATATCCATAATTATCCTGGTTTAAGCACTTCCGTTGCCATCAGAGGCTTTCGCAGTGATACTCATGGGATTGATTTGAGAGGGCATATCCTTATTCTTGTTGATGGAAGAAGAGCGGGAACAGGTAATTTAGCTAAACTGTTAACTAAAAATGTGGAAAGAATTGAGATTATAAGAGGACCGGCAGGTATTCAGTATGGATCAGCTGCTATGGGTGGTGTAATTAATATTATAACCAAAAGAGGTAGTAAAAATAAAAATATTTTCATAGAGCAAGGAATAGGTAGCTTTGGTTATTTAGAGTCGACATTGGGTGGAAGTGGGAAACTTGGTGTACTAGATTATTCTTTTTCAGGGACAGAAGTTAAAAGAGACAATTATGCAACAACACATGGCGAATACGAAAATACAGACTACGGAGTTAATAATATTAGTATAAACTTTGGTTATAATCTTAAAAGACATCGATTTGGTGTCATTTATAAAATATATAATGGTTATGACATTGGATTAACTAGTCAATACAATTTTACTTCTAATTATAAAGATGATGAAGCTGAAAAGATGTTAAAATCAATAGATTTAGATTATGAAGGTGTTTATGAATTAGGACAGTTAAAACTTAAATATTATAAGGGAGTGGATGAGAATATCTATTATGATAAATTGAAAAATGATTATTGGGGTTCTCCTGAAAAAAGTAAGTATAAGACTAACTTCGAAGGTGCTCAGTGTACTTTTAGTATGGAGAATAATATATTAAAAATTGTTACAGGTGTTGATTATAATAAATATGAAAATGAAAATAGAAATTCTGACAGTGTAGCTCCTTATTCACCGGATAGTCTATATAAAAATTATGGTTTATTTTTAATTCCAAAATTCTTTTTTATAAATAATAGATTAGTGATTGTTGGTGGAATAAGGTATGATAAGTTTAAATTGAAAATAAATGATACTCCTTTAAGGGATGATGTGACTGAAAGTAGCGAAGACTTTTCAAATGTTATTTACAGTGCAGGGGTAGCTTATAATAAAAATAAACATTTTAAGTTTAGAGTTAATTATGGAGAAGCTTACATAATACCACAAGCTGATCAGATGAATGCTGATTATTCTGTTTGGGGAACTCCTTATAAGGGTAATCCTGATCTTAATCCGGAAAAAAGTAGGACATATGAAGCTGGTTTTGATTACAACAATAAAGGGCTAAGTTTTTCGTATACCCATTTTTATACAAAATATAAAGATAAAATAGTGGTAGAGTATACAGGAGCTTATAAGACTTGGATAAATAAAGGTAAGGCTACTTTCCGTGGTAGTGAGATAAATTTTAAATGGGATATTGGAGAACTATTAGAATGGCCTTTTATATTGGAACCTTATTTTAATGTAACATATTTTGATAAATTTCGGGATGAAGATAATGATGAGAAATTGCTTTATGTATCAAGATTGCAGGCAAATTATGGATTATATTTTTCTCATTATGATCTTGGTACTTCAATTAGGCTAAATTTTGCATATACAGGTGAACAAGATATAGAATATTATGATCCCGCTACTTTGTTTTCAGAAAGAATGAAATTAGGTAGTTTTACTGTAGCAACATTGAATGTTGAGCAGAAAATTTATGAGAATAAATTTTATGGGAAACTGTTGGGTACTGCAGTAGTTGATAATCTATTTAATGAAAATTATGAATATGTTAAAGGTTACCCAATGCCAGAAAGAAATTATAAAGTTACTTTAAAATATATTTATGAGTTTTAGGTTTAGGGGAGCATTGCTCCCTTTTTTACTCGTATCTATTTTTGTGCATTTAGTTTTATTTAGTTTTTTTAAGTATGAAAATGATTTCAAACGATTAAATAACAATTATATTTCTCTGTCGTTCGTAACAATAAAAAAAACACAATGTGTTATACAATTCAAAAAAAGAATCGATAAAAATAGCACAAAAAAAAGTAATGAGTTTAATAATAACCTAAACCGCAATTTGAAGATAAAAAAAGAAAAAAATATTAGGAATAGAACTAAAATATCTACAAAACAGCATGAACATTTTACTGAAAATATAAAAAAGAAAAGTGATAACGGTTTAATAGTTAATAAAAATACTATTTTAGAAAAAAAGGTTACAAAAGTAATAGATTTAAAACAAAAAATTGTAAAAAAAGATTCAGATGAGAACGATATTAACGTAAAAAACGGTGTTGAAAGAAAAGTAAAGGGAATAAAACAAATTAAAAGGATTGCCCAGTTTGAGTATGTCAAAACTATAGACCCAAAAATTATTTCAATTTATAGAGAAAGGGTTATTCGTTTGATTTCGGATAAAATCGAATATCCTTATATTGCCAGGAAAAGGGGGTATGAAGGATATTTCTTATTTCAGTTATCAATTGATAGGGATGGAAACTTGGTATCATATGAAGTTCTCAAGAAAGATGGAAAAGAAATTTTGAAGAAAGCTGCAATAAAAACACTTAAGGCAGTAAGATATCCGTCACATGAATATGATAAAATTGAAATTAAAGTTCCTGTTTTGTTTAAATTAGTTGATTGAAGATTTTGAGAAAGTTATTTTTATTTAGTGAATAGGCTTCAAATTCATTGATTTTTGTGTAGATGCAGGAAAGCATCATTCTGTTATAAGGGATTCCACCATAAAGTTTATCTCCCAAAATAGGGTGGCCAAGATAAGAGAGATATGCTCTAATCTGATGTCTTTTGGCTTTTTCAAGAGTTATTTCTACGAGACTAAAACCGTTATTAAAATTTAATGGTCTTATAATCGTTTCATTTTTATCATCTTCTTCTAACACTTTTACTTTTTTACGTTTTTTATAATCGATTTTTTTGCTCAATTTTACTTCTTTTTGGAAATTTCCTTCCACAACTGCATAATATTTTTTTTGCATTATTTCAATAATATAATCTTTTTTTATTGCTCCAATTACTCCATCTGTTTCAAAGTCAAGTCTTGAAATAAGGGTGTACTCTGGAAATTCTTTGTTTACTATATCAGAAATTGTTAGGTCATCTTCAATTCTCAAACGTTCTGTGTGCATGAAAGGTGGTTTATACAAAAAAAGAATATCATCGTATTTTTTTATTAAAAAATCATTGATATTATAGTCAAATGTTTTTTGGTTTACATTGAGTACAATTTTTGAGTTGTTTGAAATTTCGAAGTCTTTCTTGATAATTTTTTGATCAACAAAGACAAGTCCTTCTTTAATATATTTTTTTGCAAGTCTTTTGGAGATTTTGTATTTGTCTACCAAATATTCAGAAATTTTCATAGCAACTTATAAATAATGTAAAAAATGATTGGTGTAAAGATAGCAGTTGCAATTCCATTTAGGCAGATGGCAAGAGAGCTTGATGCTCCTTCCAATTCACCTTCTTCAAAGGCTCTGGCTGTGCCGATACCATGGGAGGCACTTCCGATAGCAAGTCCGATAGCTATTTTATTTTTAATTCCTGTAAGTTTTAGAAATGCGGGTCCGATGACTGCTCCAAGAACGCCTGTAGCAATTACAATGGCTGCAGTAAGAGAAGGGATTCCACCTATTTTTTCAGAGATTCCCATTGCTATTGGAGTTGTGACAGATTTTGGAGCTATGGAAGCCACTACAGTTTTAGATGCGCCAAGCAGCTTTGCAGTCAAAGCAGCCGATAAAATACCAACTATACTACCAATTGTAATGGAAATAAGAATAGGGATACCTCTTTTTTTGATTTCTTCAAACTGTAAATATAGTGGGACTCCAAGTGCTACCACAGATGGGCCAAGAAAAAAACTGATTATTTTTGCTCCTTTAAAATAGGTATGATAATCAAGGTTTATTGTTTTTAAAATAACTATTAACGAAGTGATTGAGACAAGCACTGGATTAAAAAGGATGAAGCGATATTTGGTATAAAGTTTGGTTGCAAGATAAAATACCATAAATGTTATCATTACGGCAAAAACAGGTGTTTCAATTAGACTTTTCATTTTTTTTATCCAACGCTTGTTGTATTTTTCCCACTACAAATAGTACGGCTAAAGTGCTAAAAAAGTATGACACAATTATAGGTATGAGCTCCTTTTTTATGAGATCAAAATAAATCATAATACCAACACCAGGTGGGATAAAAAGAAATGCCATATTTTTTACAAGGATATCTGCCGCAGGTTTTACATTTTTTAATTTTATTATTTCAAATTTCAAAGCCCCTGTTAATAAAATCATACCTATAACATTTCCAGGGATAGGAATTTTAAAAAGGTTTGAGATAGTATCACCAATGAAAAGAAATAGAAAAATAATTGTAAGGCCCTGAATCATAACCTATTTTAGCATAAGTATTCAAAATTTCAAATATTTTGATTTGAAGTAAAATTATGTTATAATCAATCCATGAGTGAAAAGCCTTATTATCTTGGACACCGTAAGAGATTGAAAGAGAGATTTAAGGCGCATCCAGAATCTTTACAAGATTATGAAATAATTGAGCTTATTTTGGGTTATGTTATAAGAGGAAAGGATGTAAAACCTTTAGCCAAAAAGATTCTGGATGAAGTAAAGGGAGTTGCTAATATTTTCAATGTTAATGAAGATATTGAAGGGGTGGGTGGTGAGACAGTATTGATGTTCAGATTATTGCAGGAGTTTTATAGAAGGGTGGAAAGTGCAAAGGTTTTAGAAGAGAAAGTCTTTGATAATCCCGAGAAAGTGTTCAAGTATTTGAAGTATCAGATAGGCTTTGAAAATGTGGAAAAGATCGCTGTGCTTTATCTTGACTCAAAAAATGGACTGATTTCCTGCAAAATAGAAAGTGCAGGGACTGTTAATGAATCTTACATTCCGCCAAGAGAAATAGTAAAGAAAGCTTTGCTGGAAAATGCTGTATCTGTAATTCTTGCCCATAATCACCCCTCTGGCAATCTTACACCGTCAAATGGGGATAAAGTGTTTACAGAAACAGTGGAAAGTGCTTTATCAACTGTTGGTATAAGGTTATTAGATCATATAATTGTTTATAAAAATGGATATCTATCTTTTAAAAAGGAGGGAATTTTATGAAAAAACTACTGATAGGTTTGTTTATGTTATTTACTGTAAACTTTGGTTTTGCATCAACGGTAGAAATTTATAGAGATATAACGATTTATAATACAAAACTGTCGGATGGTTTTGTAGGGTTTAATAAAGACATAAAAGTTTTATGCGATGGAGAAGAGCATTATATTTATCCAAAAGGTGAAGTGGAAAATAGTTGCTATCTTTGTAACATTTTTAAAAAGGTAAAATCATTGGATGAACAGATTATTTATCTAAACTATAAAGAAAACATATTAGATAATGTGGCCAAAAATTTTAATATTAAAGATGATAACAGTTTTGTGTTAATGGATAAGATTTCAAAAGAATTTACAAGGATTAAGATAAATAAAGAGAGATTAGAGCAAGAAATTGATAAATTAAATACAGATTTTCAATTGGGGGCAAAAAGTAAACTTCCATATTTTACTGATACAACTAGTTGCAAAGATTTGGTTTTAAAGTTTTCTGGTATCTCCTTTAATATAGAAAATGAACTTGAAGTGGGGCAGGTTGCTGGCAATAAGGCTAAGGTAATAGTTTTTAAAAAGATTAATCTTCAAAATAAAAGTGGTGTCGATATTAGGGCGGAGATAGCAAATCTCTATTTCAAGAATAGTGGTGGTTATCAAAAAGGTTTTACTTTTGAACCTCTTGTGATCAGACAGAGGGAAATGCCAAAAATGCTTTTTAAGGCTGCTCCCGCTACGGAGAAAATGGATATGGCAAAACCTGCAAAAGCAAAAGAGAAGGGGAACAGAGTGTATACTCTGAATGATTTATTTTTACCATCCAATGGATTGAGGAAGATGTACATTGTTAACAGTGCAGTAAAAATAGCCGATTTCAACCTTATGACATATCCTTATTTGAGTAATGAGGTTTATAAGGAGATAACTTTTGATGTCCCTTTTGATATAGAGAATAACAGGTGGAGAGTAAAAATAGATGGTGAGGTGTTTACAAATGTTTACGGTAAGCTTGAGGATGGTAGGTACAGAGTTGTTGCCGGAAAATTGTATGATATTAAAGTAGAAAGAAAAAGAAATATTGATTATCAAGAAAGATCAGGATTTTTTGGCAATAAAAAGAAGATTACAGATGGATATAAGATAGTATTAACAAATGTTGGGAGTAAAAGTTATAATGTAATTGTGGTGGATAGGGTGCCTGTTTCTGCTGATGAGAAAATTGAAGTCAAAGATGTTAAAGTTGATAATCCATCATGCAGCGTAGGTGAAAAAGGGAAACTTACTTGTAGTGTAGAAATCTTACCAAATGATACTGTGGAAATAAATGTGAGCTATACTATATTGTATGATAAGGATATAGAGATTACTTACTGAGGAGTTGAATGAAAATTTTTTTAACAGGTGGTACGGGTTTTGTTGGAACAGAAATTTTAAAAACGCTGCTGAAATACGGTTATGAACCCATTGTTCTTGTAAGAGATCCTGTCAGATTGAAAGTGAAGGATGACAGGATTCAAATTGTAGTGGGTGATGCTTTAAAACCTGAAAGCTACTCTGATGCTTTAAAAGATGTTGATACAGTTATTCATCTTGTAGGGATAATAAGGGAATTTCCATCAAAGGGAGTTACCTTTGAAAAAATGCATTATGAAGCAACGAAGTTATTGGTTGATGAAACTGTAAAGGCTAATGTAAAGCGTTTTATCCACATGTCTGCAAATGGTGCGAGAGAAGATGGTGTTACTACTTATCACAAGACAAAATTTAGAGCTGAAGAATATGTGAGAAATTCAGGCTTAACTTATACAATATTTAAACCTTCTATAATTTATGGACCTGATGATTCTTTTATAAATATGTTAAATGATTTCATGAAAAAAATGCCTGTTTTTTCTTATTTTGGTGACGGTTCATATCCTATGCAGCCGGTGAGTGTCTATGAAGTAGCAGAGATATTTGTTAAATCGATAGAAAATGAAAAGACTTTTAACAAAACATTTACTGTATGCGGGAATAAGATATTAAGCTATAAGGAGATTTTAAAGCTCATAATGGAAATTACGGGTAGAAAGAGAGTTTTAATTCCAGTGCCTGAGTTTATAATTGATTTTGCAATAAAACTTTTTGGCAAATTTTCCTGGTTTCCTATTGCAAGAGATCAGTTTGAAATGCTCAGAGAGGGCAATACATGTGAGAATAATGAAATTTTTCAAATAATGGGTATTATTCAGAAGGATATCGAAAAGACTTTATCCGATTATTTAAAATAATTGGCGTCCACTGAAAAAGTCCTTTCAAAAAGAACTCAGAGGGGTTATTTCCCAATCTTATTAATATCAAAAGAAATTCTTCAGTAGAAATTACCTATAAAGCATGTCGGATAGAGCGGATTTGCGGGTGGTTTTCTTCATTAGACTGTTAAAAAGTAAGTCTTTATTGCCTATGATAATAATCTTTTTTCTGGCTCTTGTGATGGCAGTATAAATGAGTTCCCTATTCAAAAGATCTGATTCTTTTTGACCTATGAAAAAATAAACTTTATCAAACTCTGAACCCTGACTTTTGTGCACAGTCATGGCAAAGGCAAGATCGTAGGCAGGTAAAAGGGATGGGTGCAGATATTTATAATTTTCATCACCTGTTCTTAAAAAGGCTATATACTCTTTATTATCTTTTTTCATACAAATACCTATATCTCCATTGAATAGTTCGTTCTGGTAGTCATTTACGGTTATGATAACTTGCCTGCCTGTATACCATGTTTGGGATGTAAGAAATTTTTTTCTGAGTTTTTTATCTATAATTTCATTTAATTTTTCGCTTCCAAAGGGTGTGATTCTGTATGGTGTCAATATTTTTACAGCAGTTAATGTGGATAAGAGATCATCCTTGAGATTGTTGTAATAATCATCGACAATCTCATCAAAAAGTGTATTTGACGGTTTTTCGATTAAGATGAGATCGTCAAAAGAAATCTTTTTACTTATTATATTTTCAATAAGAGTAAAGTTGTTATTTTTTATAGCATTGGATAGGAGACCGATACCGCTATCTTCTTTAAATCTATAATTTTTTGTAAATTCTATAGTGCAATCGATAAGCGGATTATCAATATTTACAAGGTTTTCATCAGGAATATATAGTTTTTTACCATATTCTTTGGAAAAAGAATTTATAGTATTTATTTGAGGGTAAATTTCAGGAAAACTACAGATTTCTCCCATAATTGCTCCGGCCTCCACTGATGAGAGCTGGTCTTTATCTCCCAATAAAATCAATTTTGCATCATCTTTTATTGATATTAAAAGCTGGTGCATCAGTTCAAGATTTACCATTGATACTTCATCCACGATTATTACATCGTAGGGCAGTTTATTTTTATCGTTGTAATAAAAGCGAGTGAGGGTGTAGTTTGCACCAAGTAGTTTGTGGATGGTTACAGGTGGATTGATTTTTTCAGATATTTCATCATCTTTTAGTGATTCCTGAAGTCTTGAGACAGCCTTTCCTGTAGGAGCTGAGAGAATAATATTTAATTTTTCATTTTCCATTAAAAGATTTTTAATAATTTTTTTTACTGTGGTGGTTTTCCCTGTACCCGGGCCACCAGAGATGACAAGAAGCTGATTAATTTTTGCCATCTGTATGGCCACATCTTGCCAATTTTTTCCCGGGGATTGCTTTGTGTTTGAATTATTAAAAAAAGTTTTAATTGATGCTAATTGTTTTAATTTATTTGCTACATTTTTTTCATAGCTATATATTCTTTTAAAAAAAAGCCTATTTTTTTCGTCAAGATGACAAAGAGAATTTGCGTTGCCTATCAAACCTGATTTTGCAAGCTCATCAACTATTTTTTGTTTATCTGGCAACTTTAAATCGAGAGATGATTCATAAAATAGTATTTCGGCTAAATCTTTTTTTTCAATTTCATCAATTAAGAGACAACTATCCCCATTGCGAAGTTTATAGTTTACTAACAATGCTATTAAAGCTGTAATATTAGAAGAATACAGTTTGTAAATCCATTTATAAATTTCATAATCGGCAAAGGTTATAATGTTTTCATCAATTAATTTTTCTAGAAAATTATCATTCAATTGCATCTAATTCTTCCTCGCTAAAACGGTATCTAAATATTCCAAGATTTTTGCTGGGGTCAAAACCTCTTGTAAATATGTAAAAAACTTCACCTAGCTTAAAATTTTTGTTATTTAATTGTTTTAGATACTTATAGAGAGCAAGTTGATAGAGAAGAATTTGCAGATAATAATGATTTTTAGCAATTTCATCTTTTATATTTTCCAAAGAATAATCAGATAGATTATCCCCTAAATAGTTGGTTTTCCAGTCAATGATATAAAATTTACCATTATATTCAAATACAAGGTCTATAAATCCTCTAAGATAGTGCTTGAAATCAAATTTACCGTTTATTAGGGTCTTAATTTGCTCTGCAAAATCCTTTTCACCTTTTGACAAGAATAAATTATGCACAGATGATAGAAAATCGTTCAGATTTTTAATTGGGATATAAAACTCGAATTCGTTTATTTTGTTTATTGTACTCAGGTTTTTTAAATAAAATTGTTTTCCGTCAATGATTATCGGTTTATTTAAAAGGCTTTTAACCATATTAAAAGTATAGTTATATGCATTGTTGTCAAATCCATAATTTCGAATAAATTCTTCTATTACAGACTTTAATTCTTTATCAGAAATATCATAAGGTATTGTTTCAAGGATTTGATGTATCATATTACCTGTTTTAGCACCTGGAGGTAATTCGGTTTTTGACTTTATATCAAGCTCATTGAAAAGCACCTCTTCAAGATATTCATCATCAAAGAGATCAGTCAGTTCATCAGATTTACCGTGCGTAATGGCTGAATAACTTGATAGCTGATAATCCCTTTTTATTTCACCTTGAAACTCATTAAATTTTAAATCCAAACTTTCTTGATAGATAGTTTGAAAAGCTATCTCTTTACTTTCATCCTGGATAACTTTTATTATCGCAGTATCTTGTAACAAATTGGTAAGGTTTGAAATTTTTGTTTCAAAATTTAGTTTTTCCCCGATAGCAGCACCATAAAGAAATGTGTCTAAATATTTATAACCTTTTGTCTTGTAGTCAAATAGATAACATCTCCCTTTAGCCCTTGTTAATGACACATAAAAAAGCCTTGCTTTTTCTGCTATGTCTTCTTCTAAGCCGGCAAAGGTTGACGCTAATGATTTAGACGTTATTACATGTTGTCCTTTTGTGGCATCAAATTCGGTAAAGAAAAAGTCTTCGTATTTTTCGCTGTAAGAATAGTTGAAAAAGAGTAAAAATACCACAGGGTATTCAAGGCCTTTACTTTTATGGATGGTTGTGATTTTTACAGCATTCTGATCCGATTCAAGCCTCAATTCGTAATCTTCACTTTCTTTTACACTGCCGGTCATTCGTGCAGAAAGCCATTTTTTGATATTTTCTATGGTGAGATTTTCGTATCTGGATGCGTTTTGAAGTAGTTCCAAAATGTGCATATAGTTTGTAAAAATTCTTTCGCCGCCTGTTTCTTTTAAAATGTTGATTTTTGTCTTCTCTTCTTTAAAGAGATGCAGGAAAAGAGGGATAATCCCTTTTTTTGTTAGCAGTTTTGAATATTCGCTAAATTTTTCTTTGTAATGTGAGATTGTCTCTTCAGAAAGTTCGTTGATTTTTTTATTAAAAATCTTTGTGAGAAGAGCCGTTTGAACTTTTACATTGCTTGAATAGTTTTCAAGAGCATCGAATAATAAGTATAGCTCTTTTGCTTCGTCTGTTTCAAATACTGATTTTGTAGAATTTAGTACAGTCTTAATGCCATATTTGCTGAAATGTGCTCTGATATCTTCCGCATCCATATTGCTTGGGACGATTATGGCAATGTCCGAAGGTGTTATCTTTCTTACGGTTTCACAGCCATTTACAATCTCTTTTATTTGAGCGTTTTTCAGCAGGTAGTTAATTTCCGAAATAACATCATCCAGAATGCCAGATTTATTTGTAACATCTTTCAAATAGATACAAAGATCTTTTGTCTTATCGCCCGTTACAATATGTAGTTTTTGAAGGGATGGAACATTGATTTTTTCATAAGAGATTTTTGAATCTTGAAAAAAATTATTTTGAGAAAAAATTTTATTAAAGTTGTCTATTAAGTTTTTAGTGGAACGGTAACAGGTGGTAAGTCTGAATCTGTTTTTCTTTTCTACTTTATCTGTTGCGTAAAAATATGCATTTAAATCAGCGCCTCTAAATCTGTAAATGGATTGCTTGGGATCACCTATAAAAAAGGCGGTTTTGTCTTCAAATATTTTTTCAAATATGAAAACCTGCAAGAAATCTGTATCCTGAAACTCATCTATTAAAAGAGCCTGAAGTTCACCATATTTTTTAGGATTGAAAGTATGGTTTTTTATTGCAAGGTAAACATTTCTTATCATATCAGTGAATGTGAGCAGATTTTTTTTCACCTTTTGGATGTTGAGTTGCTTTTCTAATTCTTCAAGAGAGTTGAAGATATTGTTTTCTATGTGTTGCTCGATTTTGCTGCATAAAAGCTGATATTTTTCGGCAAAATCTGGATAAGCTTCCATTATTTTATTACTTACTTTGAAATTTCCAAAATCGTTGATAAGAGTGTTTTCTTGAGCAAAAAATTCATCTTTGTATTTTGCCGGTTTATTATAGTTGTTTTTTAATTGATAAAAAAAGTCGATAACTTCAGAGTGTAGATCTTTAATTTCATCAATAATGACATCTTTTGGAGGGATAATAATAGAATTAATGGAGAAAAAGTAGCTGTTAATGAGATTAATCAATTTTTGGTCTGTATATTTTTTTAAGAAATAAGAGATAATTATGAAATCTTCCTTATAGAGCCATTGTCTGTAAAGGTGATATAAGGTATCGATGAGAAAATCTTTGTCATCTGATGAGAAATCCTGTTCAAAGGTGGCGTTTGTGTCAATAGGATTTTCAGATAAAACTCGTTTGCAAAACTTGTGAATTGTGTAAATGGAAGCTTCGTCGAAAAGAAGCATGGCTTCTTTTAATCTTAACAGTGATTCATTTCTTGGGATTGATTCTAGGTACTGTTTAAGGCTGCTATCTGTGAGTTCAGTTTCATTAATTTCACCCATGAGAAATTTATATGATGTAATTATGATTTTTCTGATTCGCTCTTTTAGCTCTTCGGCAGCATCTATTGTGAAAGTTACGGCTAAAATATTTGCAGGATTTAATTTCTTTTCGATTAATAACCTGAGATAGATGGCAGCTATACTGTATGTTTTGTCTGTGCCAGCTGAAGCTTCTATTAAGTTTTTTCCATTAAAATCAAATTTCGCCGTAAAAGGATTAAAGTTCATTTATTGCCTCATTTACTGAAAAAAGTTCTCTATTTATCTCGAAAAGTTTATCTATGTATTCATCAGAAAAAGTAAAATGTTCGAGATAAAATTTTAGATATCTGTTTTCTTCACCAGTGACAAAGCTTTTCACTTTTTTGGATAAATGTTCTTTAAAATTGGTAATATCTATTTTTTTATTTTTAAGCAATTTTTTATCAAAGTATAGTGGGATTTTCAGGCCTATTTCATAAATTTCCAAAATCTTTTTCAGATAATTATTATCCGTGGTAAATGTGATTTTTTTTGTTTCATTGAGATTGATAAAATAGCTTTCGTTGAAATTTCCCATTAATGTGTAAATAAGAATCTGAGGAAGTAGAAAATCTCTTTTATCAAGCCCTTGCTTGCCGAAATCAATCATAATAAACGAGTTAGAATATACATATTCTATTTTTCCTTCAATGAGGTAGCTGTTAATTTCTTTTTGGATATTTAAAGAGTTAAGGGTGTATAACTCAATGTCTTTATGGACTTTTTTTAATGCTTTTTTAATGATTTCCACTTCACTAGTTATTAGGTTAGTAAAAAGTTTTCCTATATTAGCGTGAGGTAGCAATCCGGTGTAAGGGATTGTATCAACGTGAAGTTTTTCATTTATTAAAGAGTTTCTCAATTTATACTGCTGAAGGTTGTCCAATGATAAATCTTCCCTGGTTTGTAATTCGTTTAGCTTTATTTCAAGATATACTCCGTTTTCTTTGAAGAAGGTTTTGAGGGGATCTTTTATAAAATCAATCAATTTTTTCAATGGTAGCTGTTTTGGCAATTCCTTTTGTATTAGAGGGGAATCGTCCAGTAAAATGATATTTGATGCTTCATTGATATCCAGCAAAGATTTTGCGGCTTCAAAATCTTCAGGATTGTAGTTTACAAGCTCATCCCTATTCTCTGAAAAGTAAAGAGGGCTGAATGAGTGTAAAGGGTGTTCAATGGGGTTGAGAGAGAGGAAATCCAATAGCTCTGAAACAACAATACTCGGATTTATCTGCTTATTTTTTTTCATATCTTTTCCAATAAAGCTGATGTATAGGTATTCTTTTGCTGAGAGGATTGACTCTAAAAAGAGGAGTCTGTCATTCAGTTTGCTTGATCTGTCACCTCTTTTTGGTTTCAGCTCCATTTCATTGAAAAGAAGTTTACTTGTTTTTCTTGGAAAGTTTTCGTCATTCATCCCTATAAGACATATTACTTTGAAAGGGATACTTCTAAGTGGTACGAGTTCGCAAAATGTGATGCCTCCCCTCATAAAATTTAAGCTGTTTTTAGATTTTGTTGTAATGTTTTTTATCAGTTCTAAAAAGGCAGGAAAATATATTTCTATTGTTTCATCATTAAACTGCTCCAATTCTTTTAAAAAACTTAAAAAAGATGCTGTTTCCGTATATTTTTTGGCAATAAAAGTATTAATGATATCTATTAATAGGTTTTTAAAATATTTTAAGTCCCGTTTATCTTTTAAGAGGTTTATAAAATGTGTTATTTTGTCGATAATATATAAAAACTTCCCAGCCGTTTCACCATTTGATACAGTTTGCTCTGTGTAGGGTAGCGAGTCGAATATAATTTTGTTTTCATTAGTGAGATAGCCAAGCAGAATTCTTTTGACATTATATTCGAAGGTGTTGAAGATGTCAGTATGAGGATAAGAAGATTTTACAAAATTTTCTGTAAGCCCCCATCTGATATTAAGCTCGTTGATCCATTCTCTGATAATCTCCTGTTCTGTTTGGTTGATTTGAAACTTTTCCTTTATTGCGTCATATTCTAAAAGAGAAACAAACTCCTTTACCGTTAAATCTTTTTTCAGACAATCAAGTATGGAGAAAAGGGCTTTAATCCCGTTATCCTGTTTAAGAATTCTGCTGTCTGAAATATTATATGGAATATTTTTATTTTCAAAAACACCTTCAATATAAGGTGCATATTCGTCAATATCAGGACACATTACAACAATATCTTCAAGACATATATCTGGATTGTCTTGAATAATTTTTAAAATATAATTGTAAATTCCTTCTATTTCTCTGAATCTGCTGTGAAATGAATGAATCTGTATGGTTTCATCATTTAGTTGAAAAGGTGCTGGATCATTGTTTAAGATTTTTTGTTTTAAAGTATTTAATGCTGTTTCATTGTTGAAATCGTTATAATTTTCTATTTCATGCGGTGTAGGATCGGTATCGTAAAGAATTGAGAAAAAGTCTTGTACAAGTTTTCCATTGTTTATTAGCAATGGGTTTGATCTGGTGAAATAAAATTCATCTTCGCTGAAGAAAGCTTTTTTGAAAAAGCGTATTTTTGCTTTTTCGCTTAAATCGTCAAACCAATATTCCTGTGAAGGATTGATGCTGTATAGGTTTATGGTTTTGTATGTTGAGAGTTTTTTTATAAAATTGATGTAAATAGGTGGGAGTATGGATATGGCAAAAAGATTTATTGTATCTGGGATTTCTTCTAATTTATTGTGGGCAAAATTGCCTAGTAAAAATTCTTCAATAGCTTTTGCTACACATTTATAACCGTTATTTATGATTTTGCTGAAAAGATCTTGTTGCCAAGAAGTACTGATTTTTTCTGGATAGAGTATATATTCTGGTCTGTAGGTGAGATACTGATCAAAAATATCAGCCATACGGATGGCAAATTGTCCGAGTTTTTTCCCGTCATCATCACTAAGATAACTCTCTAATTCTTTATAGCGATGATGTTGTAAAATCTTGATAATTTCCAGTGTGAGATTTTTTTTATCAAAATAATTTATGTCCTCGTCCGTGAGCAAATTTAGTTGTTTTAAAGTATTGAGTATGAAATTTCTCGGAAAAAGAAATTCAAAGTTGCAACAAATTCCGAATTTTTCAGCAATGTTCAGAGAGATCCATTTTACCATCCCATCGGTTTGTACTACAATTGTTTGTTTTTCAGTGAGTGGATTTTTTATTTGATGACTTTTGATGTTATTTAACAGCTCTTGAAGCATAATTTCCAGATCATTTGAAAGGTACAGTTTAAAATAAGAATTACTCATGAGAAGTATTTTAACATTATTATTAACATTTTCAATATAATAAAAGCTGACATCATCCAACTTTTTAGTTATGGGTCGTAAAGGTTTTAGGGGGTGTAAAGATTATAAAGATAATAAGGGGTGTAGGAGTTGTACTTGCATTTTATTTCCTTAACCTTAACCTCAACCTATTTCAAACCTTGAACTTTTTCTATCTCTTCATCTCACCTACGACCTTTATTACCCATACTACCCTTACAACTTTTATTACCCTTACGACCTAATTAAACAGTGTTATTTATTGACAATTAATTTTAACTTGTATATACATGTATAATCAAAATGGGGGCATTATATATGGAGATATCACCAGCTTATATAAAGATTAAAAAGTTTATTATTAATATGATTCACAAGGGGGAGTGGAAGCCAGGCTTTAAAATCCCTTCCGAAAATGAATTGTCCAAGTTGTTTGCTGTTAGCAGAATGACTGTAAATAGGGCGTTGAGGGAGTTAACATCTGAGGGTGTTCTGGTTCGTGTACAGGGGAAAGGTACTTTTGTGGCAGAGGAAAGCAATGTCTCTGAAATGCTTGAAATAAAAAATATTGCTGATGAGATTGAACGACTTGGAAAAAAACACAGATTGGAAACAGTGCTGATTGAGGAAACACTAGTTGGTAGTGAGGCTATGAAATGGATGGGGTTAAATGATGATGAGACAGTTTATCATACAATTTTTGTTCATTATGCCGATAATGAACCGTTTCAGATAGAGGATAGGTATGTAAATAAAAAAGTTGTACCTGAATATCTAGATGTAAACTTTGAAAATGAAACTGCTCATCAGTACCTGATGAGAACAATCCCTTTTACCGAAGCAGAGCATATTGTGGAGGCTATTTTGCCTGATGATTTTGTAAGTTCACTTTTGAAAATTGAGAAAAATACTCCCTGCCTTCAGTTGAGAAGAAGGACGTGGCTGGGCAATGAGGTTGTTACTTATGTAAAATTTGTCTCTCCTGGCAATAAGTACAGAATAGGTACAAGATTTAAATACAGCAAAGAAGGTGTAGCTATTAGGGATACAGTAAATGTGGGGGCTTATGAAAAAATTTTTATTGGGCAAAGATAAAATTAGTCCAAAATTGATAATTGAAATTTTAAATAAAGAAAGAGAATGCATTATTGATGAAGATTCAGCAGAAAAAATTAAGGCATCTTATTTAGCAACGAAAAAAGCAGCAGAAAGTGATTTACCGATCTATGGTGTAAATACAGGTTTTGGTTCCCTTTGTTCAACAAAGATTTCGACCAAAGATACCACACTGCTTCAATACAATCTTTTAAAAAGTCATAGCGCAGGTGTGGGAGAAAATTTACCGGATGATATTGTAAAAATAATGCTCATTTTAAAAGCACATTCCCTTTCTTTTGGTTATTCTGGAGTGAATATAGAAACCATTAAAAGGATATTATGGTTTGTTGAAAATGATGTTATGCCTGTCGTACCGAGTCAGGGATCTGTGGGGGCGTCCGGAGATCTTGCTCCACTTGCTCATCTCTTTCTTCCTTTGATAGGTTATGGTCAGGTGAGGTATAATGGTAAAGTTTTTGAAACTGCAGAAATTTACCAAAAGTTTGGAATAGATCCGATAAAGTTGGGTCCAAAAGAGGGGCTTGCCCTGATAAATGGCACTCAATTTATGGCTGCTTTTGGTGTGAAATCACTCATTAGGATGAAAAATATTTTGGATAATGCAGATATTATTGGTGCCATGACTCTTGAATCATTAATGGGTTCTGTTAAGCCTTTTGATGAAAGATTGCACAGGTTGAGGGAATACAAAGGATGTCTTTTTGTTGCCCATAGATTTAGGGAATTGTTGAAAGGATCTGAGATTTTAAGAGCTCATGAAAATTGCGATAGAGTACAGGATCCTTATTCACTTAGATGTATTCCACAGGTACACGGTGCAAGTAGAAATGCATTTTTGCATCTAAAAGAAATTCTTATGACAGAGATTAATTCTGTGACAGACAATCCGATAATTTTTAGTCATGACGATATAATCAGTGGTGGTAATTTTCATGGACAGCCTATAGCTCTTCCTATGGATTATGCAGCTTTTGCTGTGAGTGAAATTGGGAATATCTCTGACAGAAGGACCTATCTTCTTTTAGAAGGACGAGTGGGCTTACCGAAGTTTTTGATGAAGGATACAGGGATTAACTCCGGATTTATGATTCCGCAGTATACTTCGGCTGCCCTTGTGACAGAAAATAAGACACTCTGTTTTCCTGCCAGTGCTGATAGTGTTCCCACATCTTTAGGGCAGGAGGATCATGTAAGTATGGGTTCAGTAAGTTGTCGTAAATTGGATAAAATTCTTGATAACTTAGAAAATATTTTAGCAGTGGAATTGGTTTGTGCTGCGCAAGCCTTTGATTTTAGGAGACCTTTAAAATCAAGTGTTATTTTAGAAGCGTGCTATCAGGTGGTGAGAGAAAAGATAGATCATGCGGATGAGGATAGGGTGTTTGCAAAAGATTTGAAAGTAGCAGCTGAAATAATCAAATCCGGAGAGATGGTGACTGCATCAGAAGATGTGGCAGTGAAAAGTGGAATAGATTTGAATGGAGGTTATGATGAACTATTTGGACTTTATTAGACAATATGCTAATCATCCTAATTATAAAGCACCAAGAGGGAATAAGTTACATGCCAGATCTTGGCAAACAGAAGCTCCTTTAAGAATGCTTTTAAATAATCTTGATAAGGAAGTAGCTGAAGATCCCGCAAATCTAATTGTATATGGTGGTACAGGACAAGCTGCAAGGGATCCAGAGGCTGTGAAAAAAATAATCAAAATACTGCTTGAACTTGACAATAATCACAGCCTTTTAGTGCAATCAGGAAAACCTGTTGGGATAGTAAGAACTCATGAAGAGGCTCCAAGGGTTTTGATTGCAAACAGCAATTTAGTGCCTAAATGGGCTGATTGGGAATATTTTAACAGGCTCAAAGAGCGTGGTCTGATTATGTATGGCCAAATGACTGCAGGTAGCTGGATTTATATCGGCTCACAAGGGATTTTGCAGGGGACTTATGAGACGTTTGTGGCTTGTGGTAAGAAATACTTTGATGGAGATTTAAGCGGTAAGCTTCTTGTTACAGGCGGTCTTGGTGGTATGGGTGGGGCTCAACCCCTTGCTGCTACTCTTGCAGGTGCAACTTTCTTGGGTATAGACGTAGATCCTGAGCGCATCAAGAAAAGACTCGATACAAAATATTTAGATATCATGACAGAGTCTTATGAAGAGGCTGTTAATATTGTGATGAAAGCTAAGGAAGAGAAAAAGGCTATTTCTGTAGGGCTTGTGGGCAATGCTGCTGATGTACTTGAAAAGCTTCTTGCTGATGGCATTATTCCCGATATTGTCACCGATCAGACATCAGCACATGATCCTGTAAATGGATATGTACCATCTGGTATGAGCCTAGAGGAAGCAATTGATTTGAGAAAAAGTGATCCAAAAAAATACAGAGAACTTGCTATAAAAACCATTGCAAGACACGTGAGAGCGATGCTTGAGATGCAAAAACGTGGCAGTATTGTATTTGATTACGGGAATAACATAAGAGAGTTTGCAAAAGAGGGTGGCGTTGAAAATTCTTTTGATTTCAATGGATTTGTTCCTGAATTTATTAGGCCACTTTTCTGTGAAGGTAAAGGGCCTTTCAGATGGGTTGCTTTGTCTGGGGATCCTGAGGATATTTTTGAAACAGATAGGGCATTAATGGAGGCTTTCCCTGAAAACAAACATATGGTTCGTTGGTTGCAAGAGGCTCAGAAAAAAGTGGCTTTTCAGGGGTTACCCAGCAGGATATGTTGGCTGGGGCTTGGAGAGCGTGAAAAAGCTGGATTAATATTTAATGAGCTAGTGAAAAGCGGTAAAGTAAAAGCACCAATAGTGATAGGTAGAGATCATCTTGATTGTGGTTCTGTGGCATCTCCAAACAGAGAAACTGAGGGGATGAAGGATGGTAGCGATGCTATTTCTGATTGGCCTTTGTTGAATTTAATGTCGAATACGGCAGGTGGAGCTACATGGGTATCTTTTCATCATGGTGGCGGCGTAGGTATAGGATACTCACAACATGCTGGGATGGTAATCCTTGTGGATGGTACGGAGAGAGCGGAGCGCTGCATAAAAAGAGTTTTATTCAATGATCCTGCGATGGGAATTTATAGGCATGCTGATGCTGGTTATGAAGAGGCGATTGGAGTGGGAAATAGATTTGGAATTTTAAAAGATATTTTAGAGTAAATAGGGTAATGGGGAGATAGGGAAGTTCGATGTTCAAAGTTCAATGTTCAAGGTTCAAGGTTCAATGTTCAAGGTTCAAGGTTCAATGTTCAAGGTTCAAGGTTCAATGTTCAAGGTTTGGAATAGGATAAGGTTAAGTTTGAGGTGAAGAGGATATGTGTGAATATAAATACGATAGTTTTAAATGGTCGGGAAGGGTTGATTCTACAAGTGATTTTACAGCTTTTAGATGGCATCAGGTTATTAAGCAGATAAATCTTGATAAAATCGATAAAATTCAAAAACCATCCATAATTTTATTGGGATTTTGCTGTGATGAAGGAGTAAAAAGAAATAAGGGCAGAGTAGGGGCAAAGGATGCCCCTGCTGTTATCAGAAAATATCTTGCATCTCTTCCATGGCATTGGGAAGATTTGAATCTGTTTGATGCCGGTGATATTTTTGTGGATGATGGACGGCTTGAAGATGGACAACAGATGTTTTCAGAAAAGGTGAAAAAAATAAAGTCTGTTGGAGCTTTTCCTATAGTATTAGGTGGTGGCCATGAGGTGGCTTACGGTACATTCGGCGGAGTAAAGAAAATAAAACCTGCAATAATAAATTTTGATGCACATTTTGATAATAGACCTTATGAAAATGGTGCATCTTCAGGGACTATGTTTGCTCAAATTGCCGATGAAATAAAAGAATCTTATAAGTATTTGTGTATAGGGATACAAAAAAGCGGCAATACAAAGCTTCTTTTTGAAAGAAATAAAGAATTCGGTGGGGAGTGTTTTACTGCTGAAGAAGTATTTAACAACTTGCAAAATGTGATTAATGGGATTAAAAAATTTCTTGAAACTGCTTCTGCAATTTATACAACCGTTTGTATGGATGTCTTTTCTTCATCTGTTGCTTGCGGCGTGAGTGCGCCTGTTCCGTTTGGTATTTTGCCAAATCATTTTCTTTTCTGTTTTGAGAAAATCGCAAAAACAGGGAAATTAATTGCCTTTGATATTGCAGAGGTAAACCCCTCTTTTGATGTAGATGATAGAACGGCAAGATTAGCTGCACATATAATTTTTCATGTGGTGGATAATATTGCAAAATGGGGTTATCAATGAGAAAGGTTATTAAAAATATAAAACAGCTTGTGACACCAATAAGTCATGATTTTGCTGCCGGAGATAATGTTAAAAAGCTGCAGATTTATGAGGATGTGAATATTGTTATAGAGGATGGTGTTATTACGGATATTACGAAAAAAGATGTGGATTGCAATGATGTAATTGATGCAAGTGGTAAATGTGTGTTGCCGGCATTTGTGGATCCTCATACACATATCCCTTTTATTGGCTCAAGGGAGGATGAATTTAATAAAAGGATTATGGGAAAAACCTATATGGAAATTGCAAAAGAGGGGGGTGGTATAAATTCAACGGTTAGAGCGGTGAGAAATGCTACTTTTGATGAGCTTTACAAGGCGGCTAAAAAGGATTTGGAATTAATGATTAAGCATGGTGTGGCTACCATAGAGATGAAAAGTGGCTACGGTCTTGATTTGGAGAATGAGTTAAAGCAATTACGTGTCATCAAAAAATTGCAAGAAGAGTATCCTCTTGATATAAAAGCTACTTTTCTTGGTGCCCATGAAATACCACCTGAATACAGAGGAGATAAAGAAAAATATGTTAAGATAATTATTGATGAGATGTTACCTATTGTAAAGGAAGAAGGGTTGGCTGAATATGTGGACATTTTTTGTGAAAAAGATGTTTTTGAGCTTGATGATACGAGGAAGATACTTTCTGCTGCTAAAGAGTTAGGATTTAAAATAAGGATTCATGCCGATGAGATTTATCCTCTTGGAGGTGCTGGGCTTGCTGCTGAATTTGAAGCTGTTAGTGCCGAACATCTTGTAAAAATTAGTGATGAAAATATTGAAAAAATGATAGACAAGGGTGTTGTGTTTAATTTATTGCCAGGGACGACATTTTTTCTTATGTCTGATGATTATGCACCTGCAAGAAAAATCCTTGAAAAAGGTGGGATAGTAGCTCTTTCCACGGATTTGAATCCCGGTAGTTCATACACTCATTCGCTACCACTTATTATGGCCATTGCTTGTTTAAATATGGGGATGACAATGGAAGAAGTGATAAATGCAGTGACAATAAATGGAGCGTATTCTTTGGAGCTTTCAAATAAAACAGGATCTATTCATGTGGGTAAGCAAGCTGATTTAATAGTATTAAATGCTCCTGATTACAGATATATTGTGTATAATTTTGGTGTTAATCGAGTTGAAAAAGTGCTTAAAAATGGAGTTGGAATCTACAATTGCTTTTAATAACAAATATTCAGAAAATATTGAGGTAATGGCAGTGAAAATTTTGATCATTTTGAATAATCAGCCTTATGATGGACGAGATAATACTTGGAATGCGTTGCGTCTTGCTAAAAAATTACATGAAAAAGGTGAAGAAGTACGAATATTTTTGATGAATGATGCAGTGGATCTTGCCAGAGATATTACAAAAAAGCCTGATTTTTATGATCAGGATCTTGTTCAGATGTTAAAAGAGCTTTATCACAGTGGTGTTGAGCTAAAAGTGTGTGGAACTTGCCAGGCCAGATGTGGCGTAAATAAAAATGCTCCTTATTTTGATGAAATGATTAAAGCTACAATGAATGATCTTGCAGAATGGGTAATTACAAGTGATAAGGTTTTGACATTTGGTTAAATAAAAGTTCAAAGTTCAATGTTCAAGGTTCACTTAGATGTTCTCTTCCACTAAACCATAACTAACTATAAATTACTACCAATAACCACTAAAAACTATTCAATTCAACATTCAACATTCAAAATTCAACATTCACCATCCCCCTATCTCCTCAACCTAAACCCATTTAAACCTTGAATTCGTGGAATAAGGCATATACTTACATATGCAGGTAGAACAGATACAAATTTCATGCTTGATAAGTAAAATTTTAAAGTGCCGTATTCCACGGGTTGAACTTTGAACATTGAACGTTGAACCTTGAACTTTATACTTCCTTATTTTTTCCATTTTCCTATTTTTTCAATCTATATGAATAAATTATTTGAAAAAAATGGTGTGATGCCTATGATAAAATACTTGATTATTTACTGACATTGTGACATATTCAAATCCCAAAAATGCTAAGTGGAGTAGTATGATGAAGGTTGTTTTGCCAGATAAATCTGAGATAGAAGTTAGAGATAATGCCACAGTGAAGGAGGTTGCAGAGGCAATAGGTAGAGGGCTTGCAAAGCAGGCTGTGGCTGGTGTTATAAATGGAAAGATGGTGGATATTTACTATACCGTTAATGATAGAGATGAAGTTAAGATTATTACCGAAAGAGATAAAGAAGGTCTTGAAATACTGAGGCATTCTACAGCTCATTTGATGGCTCAAGCCGTAAAGAGACTTTTTAAAAATGTGAAGGTTACCATTGGTCCTACTATTGAAGACGGGTTTTATTATGATTTTGATATAGATACCCCTTTTACAGAGGATGATCTTGAAAAAATTGAAGCGGAAATGGCAAAAATTGCCAAAGAGAATTTACCTATTAGAAGGAAAGAGCTTACCAAGGAAGAAGCCATTGAGTTGTTTAAAAAATTAGGTGAAGATTATAAAGTTGAGATAATAAATGAGTTGGATGAAGATATTGTATCTGTTTATGAGCAGGGAGAGTTTGTAGATCTTTGTCGAGGACCTCATCTTGAATCAACCGGAAAAATAAAATATTTTAAGCTTCTCAGTGTTGCAGGAGCATACTGGAGAGGCGATGAAAACAATAAAATGCTTCAAAGGATTTACGGTACCGCCTGGTTTAAAAAGAGTGAGCTTGATGAGTATCTTCACAGACTTGAAGAAGCAAAGAAAAGGGATCATAGAAAGTTAGGTAAAGAGCTGGAGCTGTTTTCAACCTTTGATGAGATTGGTGCCGGACTTATTTGCTGGTTTCCAAAGGGTGCAAGGATTAGATCAGTTATTGAGTCTTTTTGGAAAGAGGAGCATTATAAAAACGGTTATGAAATGCTCTATACACCCCATATAGGGAAATCTACACTTTGGGAGACTTCCGGACATCTTGCCTTTTATCAAGAGAATATGTATTCACCTATGGATATTGAGGGCAATAACTATTATATAAAACCGATGAACTGTCCATTCCATATTATGGTATACAAGTCAAAGGTTCGCTCGTACAGAGATTTGCCTCTACGTTGGGCTGAGCTTGGTACTGTTTACAGGTATGAACGATCTGGGGTATTACATGGTTTGTTAAGGGTGAGAGGTTTTACGCAGGATGATGCCCATATAATTTGTACACAGGAGCAGATTGTTGATGAGATAAAGGAAGTTTTAAGATTTTCTTTGAAAATGTGGGAAAATTTTGGATTTGATCAGATAAAAGGTTATATTGCCACACGTCCTGAAAAGAGTGTGGGTGATGATGAAATGTGGGAAAAGGCCACTCATTCTCTTGAGAACGCTATTAAAGATTCTGGCATAGAATTTGAATTGGATGAAGGTGGTGGTGCTTTTTACGGTCCTAAAATAGATCTTAAGATTAAAGATGCTATTGGAAGAGAGTGGCAGATGACCACTATTCAGTTCGATTTTAATCTTCCTGAGCGTTTTGATATGACTTATGTGGATAAAGATGGTAAAGAGAAAAGGCCATTCATGGTGCACAGGGCGTTGCTTGGCTCTCTGGAAAGGTTTTTTGGTGTGCTGATAGAACATTATGCCGGTGCTTTTCCATTTTGGCTTGCTCCTATTCAGATAAGAATAATCAATGTTTCTGATGCACAATACGATTATTGTAAAGATATAGAAAATAGATTGAGGAAAGAAGGTTTTAGGGTAGAATTTGATAGCAGAAATGAAAAGATTGGATATAAAATTAGGGAAGCACAGCTTCAAAAAATCCCGCATATGATTATTATTGGAAACAATGAAGTTGAGGCTGAGAAAGTTTCTGTGAGGTTAAGAACAGGAGAAAATAAAAATAATCTTGATTTTTTTGAATATATTAGTGTAATAAAGGAGCTAGATAGCTCTCGTAGTAAAAATTTATGGAGGTGATTTATAAAAAAGGAAGATAAAGAAAGGGTAAACGAGGAGATAACTGCTCCCGAGGTAAGGTTAATCCTGGAAGATGGCACTCAATATGGGATTGTTAGTATTGATGAGGCATTGAAGGTTGCAGAAGATCGAGGGCTTGATCTTGTAGAGGTTGCTCCTAATGCGAAACCCCCTGTTTGTAAGATAATGGATTATGGTAAGTATAAGTTTGAAAAGAATAAGAAAGAACGGGAAGCCCGTAAAAAACTTCGTCAACATCAGATTGAAGTAAAAGAGATGAAGTTTAGGCCGAAAATCGAGGAGCATGATTATCAGGTAAAATTGAAGCATGTGAGAAGATTCTTGGAAGATGGTGATAAAGTTAAGATTGTGATGAGATATCGTGGTAGGGAAATGATGTTCCAGGAACAAGGCCTGGAAATTTTAAATAGAGTTGTAAAAGATTTGGAAGATCTCTGTGTTGTTGAAAAACGCCCAGAGATGCAGGGTCGTCAACAGATAATGGTGCTTGCACCGAAACACAATTAACTTTTAGGAGGTATGAATGCCAAAGGTAAAGACCCACAGAGGGGCTGCCAAAAGGTTTAAGGTAACCGGCAGCGGAAAAATCAAGTACAAAAAGAGTGGCTTGAGGCACCTCCTTTCCTCAAAAGCCGCAAAGAGAAAGCGCGCATTGCGCCACCCTGGCATCCTGGAAGGAGCAGATGCCCAGAATGTCAAAAAATTAGTACCGTATCTTTAAGAAAAGGAGGAAAAAGTGCCAAGAGCTAAAGGTGGATTTAAGACAAGAAGGCGTAGGAAAAAATGGCTAAAACTTACTAAGGGTTTTCGCGGTGCTGCTAACAACGTTTACAGAAAAAGCCGTGAAGCTGCAGAACGTGCCCTCGTATATGCTTATAGGGACAGAAAGCAGAGAAAGAGAGAGTTTAGAAAGCTTTGGATTATTCGTATTAATGCAGCAGTTAGACAGTATGGTTTGAGTTACAGTAAGTTTATGGGATTGTTGAAAAAAAATAATGTTGAGATTAACCGTAAGGTACTTTCTGAAATGGCAATTCACAATCCCGAAGAGTTTGAGAAACTGGTCAAAAAAGTTACAGGATAAGCTTTTTTATAAACCGGGGTTTTCCCCGGTTTTTTTTATATTTTTTTATCAAACACTTCGGTTGATTTATCCCTTAAAAATTGCGTATTGTTTAGATTATGATAAATCAACCGAGATGTTTGATAAAATTTAGTAGACTATTGTGGGGTGTTTTATGGAGCTTGATTTAAGTAATGTAAAAGGGTTTGAAGAAGAGATAGAAGCAAGTATTACCATTGATGAACTGTATCAGGTGAAGGTTAAATATCTTGGTAAAAAAGGTAGTATTTCTCTGTTAAATAAACAAATGAAAAATTTTCCACCTGAGCAGAGACCAGAAATTGGTAAAAAGATAAATGAGCTCAGAACAAGATTTGAAGAATTATACAATGCTAGATACAACAGGTTGAAGGAAGAAGAGAAGAAAAAGAGATTAGAGCAAGAATCCATCGATGTAACAATGCCTGGGTTCCCTTTTACACCTGGGGCATTGCATCCTATTACAAGAGTTTATTATGAAATTGTGGATATTTTTACTGCTATGGGCTTTGAAGTGGCCACTGGCCCAGAGGTAGAATATGATTATTACAATTTTGAGGCGTTAAATATTCCAAAAGAGCATCCTGCGAGAGATATGCAGGATACTTTTTATATCACTGATGAAATTTTGCTAAGAACGCATACTTCTCCTGTGCAAATTAGAGTTATGGAAGCAAATACTCCTCCCATTAAAATAATTGCACCAGGTAAAGTTTATAGATGTGACCATGATGTTACGCATTCACCAATGTTTCATCAGGTAGAAGGGTTGTTGGTGGCTGAAAAGGTGACTTTTGCTGATTTGAAAGGGACTTTGACACTCTTTATCAAAAGGATGTTTGGTGAAGATATCCCTGTAAGATTCAGGCCAAGCTTCTTCCCTTTTACAGAGCCAAGTGCTGAAGTGGATATGGGGTGCGTAATTTGTGGTGGTAAAGGGTGTAGAGTTTGTGGTCATACAGGGTGGCTTGAGATTTTAGGGTGCGGGATGGTAGATCCCGAGGTTTTCAAATCTGTAAAATATGATACTGAGAAGTATCAGGGGTATGCTTTTGGGATGGGGATTGAACGTATTGCTATGTTAAAATATGGCATAGATGATTTGAGATTGTTCTATGATAATAAATTGAGATTTTTGAAACAATTTTAAGGAGAATGAGTTATGAAGGTATCTTATAGCTGGCTATCCGATTTTATTGATATAAAAAGTATTGACCCAAAAGACTTGGTTGACAAGCTTACCATGAGTGGGCTTGAAGTTGAAGAGTTGATAATAAAAGAAAAAGTTGAAAATGTTGTATTCGGTAAGGTACTGGAAAAAGTTAAACATCCCGATGCTGATAAACTATCCATATGTAAAGTGTATGATGGATTGGAGACATATCAGGTAATTTGCGGCGCTGCTAATGTTGAGGCTGGGCAAATTGTTCCTTTTGCAAAGATAGGTGCTAAGTTACCGATAGGATTGAAGATTAAAAAGGCTAAAATTAGAGGTGTTGAATCCTATGGTATGATCTGTTCTGCAGCAGAGCTTGGTTTGGAAGAGAAAAGTGATGGAATTATGGTTTTGAATGTGTCTGAGGATAAATTAGGAGAGAATGTAAGTGATTATCTTGGATTGGAAGATGTTATTCTTGATATTTCCATTACACCGAACAGGGCTGATTGTCTCAGTATTTATGGAGTGGCAAGAGAAATTTCTGCATTATACAATTTACCGCTGAAGAATAAAACTTATAATCTTACTGAAGTGGAAGAAAATGCGGCTGAATACAAAAAAGTAGAGGTGAAAGATAAAGATAAATGCCCTATTTATCTGGGTAGGATTATCAAAGATGTAAGAATAAAAGAGTCACCAATTTGGATGCAGAATAGACTGCGTTCGGTGGGTGTAAGACCTATAAATAACGTTGTTGACATAACAAATTATGTCCTTTTCGAATATGGGCAACCTTTACATACTTTTGATATGTCAAAACTGCAAGGGAATGTGATTATTAGGACTGCAAAACCTGGAGAGAAAATTATAACCCTGGATGGTAAAGAAAGGGAATTGAAGGATTATATGTTAGTAATTGCTGATGAAGAGAAAGTTGTGGCTGTTGCTGGGATTATGGGTGGTGAGCATTCTGGAATATGTGATGAAACAAAAGATGTTTTTTTGGAGTGTGCATATTTTAAACCAGAAAGTATCAGGGTAACAGCAAGAAGATTGGGTATGCAAACAGATTCATCATACAGGTTTGAAAGAGGGATAGATAAGGGTAATGTTTTTAATATGGTTGATTATGCGGCATTCTTGTTACAAGAATATGCTGATGGTAAAGTATTAAAAGGTGTATTATCAAACGATTATGATGAAGTAAAACCTGTCAAAGTGAGTTTTAATTTATCAAAAGTAAATAAATTACTTGGTACTGATATTAAAGCTGAAGAAGCTAAGAATATTCTTGAAAGATTGCAGTTCAAGGTTCATTCTCAAAATGATAATGACTATGAAGTGGAAGTGCCTACACACAGAGTTGATGTAGAAAGATGGGTGGATATTGCAGAAGAGATTGCAAGAATTTATGGATATGAAAAGATTGAGACCACAATTCCTGAAATTAAAGCTGATAGCAGACAGGCACCTTTATTTTTAAAAGTTCAAAGAGAAGTTAGAGAAAGTTTGAAAACCCTTGGTTTTTATGAAGCTATTAATTTTTCTTTTATGAATGACGATTTTCTTGCTAAATTTGATGATAAAGAAAAGTTTGTATATTTGAAAAATCCTCTCAGTGAAGATATGAACGCTCTTAGAACTTATGTGTTTCCAGGACTCGTAGCAAATACCGTAGGGAATATAAGACAGGGTTTTGGTCAGGGTAGATTTTTTGAGCTTGCAAATGTTTTTGTGAAAACTTCTGAAGATAAATTACCTGAGCAGAAATTGCATTTAGCTCTTTCGATTACCGATGAATTTTGGCCTTTATCCTGGTCGGCTAAAGACAAAATTGAGCCATTTTATTATTTAAAAGGTATAGTGGAAAATATTTTTCTAAATTATAAGCTGAAACCTCGATTTGAAAAATGTGATAAAGTATTTTTACATCCTGGTAAAAGTGCATACCTAGTTTGTGATGGTGAAACTGTTGGATTTATGGGCGAGCTTCATCCTGATATTATTGAATATCTTGATATTGATAAAAATATTTTTATTGCAGAAATCTTTTTTGAAAAAGTTGTAAAATTGATTGAGTCAAACAAAATACAATATAAAAAGTTTTCGGTATTTCCTTCAGTTACAAAGGACTTATCAGTTGTTGTTGGTAAAAATGTTTATGTTGATGACATGATTGAATCTATTGAAAAGATGAGTAATCTTATTGATTCTGTAGTTCTTTATGATGTATATCAGGGTGATAAAATTGGTGTTGACAAAATAAGTCTTACTTTTAGAATTTATTTCAGCTCAATCGAAAGAACATTGACTGACGAAGAAACAAACAATTTGCTTGAAAAAATAATTGACGATTTGAAAGAGAAGTTTGGTGCTGAGTTGAGATAAAAAATATTGAGCTATTATGGGGTTATTTAAATAACCCCATTACTTATTTTTATTTCTTTTATTCTGAGTTGGTAAGTAGTCGTTGACAGGATAACAAGTTTATAGTAAATTTTTAGTATGGATGAGTTAAGAGAAAAACTTGAAGCTTTAGAAAATAAAATTGATAAACTTTTAAAGAATTACAAAGAGTTACAACTTGAAAATACTGAATTAAAAGAGAAAGTTCAAGATTTAGAATTAAAAATTGAGGAGTATGAGAAGGAAAGAGCGCTAGTAGTTGAAAAAATTGAGAGCCTGGTTAATAGGATTTAAGAGGTGTGGCGGTTTGAAGGTTTCAGAAGTATCGATATATGGCAATAAATATAGAATAAGGTCAGAGCTGGATGAAGGTTTTTTGAAAGAAGCTGCAAAGCTGGTTGAAGATGGAATGAGAGATATAGAGAAGAATTATAAAATTTTGACAACTTCGAAGATTGCCATAATGGCAGCGTTTAATTTGGCTGCTGAGTATTTAAAATTAAAAAAAGAAGTAGTTTTTTTAGAAACGAAACTTGATGAGATAGAGAAAAAAATTAGTTTTGCAGAGGGTTAAGAAAAGCCCCTGCGGTGTTCGATTCAGTGTAGGAAATTTGGAGCCAACACCTCTTAGATGAGGGATGATACTGGCTGTGGTGTGCAGGCCCACCTTGTAGTGGGAAGCCTAAAGCAGCCGTGATTCCCTCAACCTGGTTAGCCAGGGCTGCAAATGGACTACACGGTCGGCACACGCGGGGGCTTTTTTTTATATGTGGCTATGAAAATATTAGAAGCTTTAAAACCTGAAAAATTTGAGGATATTATAGGTCAGGATCACCTTACAGGTGAAAACACTCTATTTAGAAGAGTGGTGGAAAGAGGTGATTTTGCATCTTTAATATTAATTGGCCCCCCTGGTAGTGGAAAAACGAGCATTGCCTCTATTATTGGTAAATACCACTCATTGAATTTTTACAGATTGCATGCGGCAAACAGTAGTGCGGCTGATATTAGAAGAATTGTAGAAGAAACAAAGGGGTTTGGCCGACAGTCAATTGTATTTATTGATGAGATTCACCATTACAGTAAGTCTCAGCAAAATTTACTTTTAAACATAATTGATGAGCAGTATATAAAACTAATTGGGGCATCTACTGAAAACCCTTATTATAACTTGATTCCACCATTAAGGTCTCGAAGCCTTTTATTCAATTTAAACAAACCTGACAGAGGAACCCTTGAGAAAATTTTTCAAAAAGGGGTTTCATGGGTTAAAAAAGAATTTGCTGTCAAAGATGTAAAAGTTGAAGATGAATTTGTTGAATCTTTGCTTGAGACTGCTGATGGTGATATCAGAAGGTTACTGATTTTTGTTGAAAATTCAGCGCTGATAGCTGAAAGGGTTGATGGTGTTTTGATATTTGATAGGAAAGTGCTTGATAGGCTTCCTTATAATTTCAGGTATTCAAAGGATGAGCATTATCATGCATTATCAGCAATGATTAAAAGTATTAGAGGAAGCGATCCTGACGCTGCATTACTTTGGTGTTTGAAACTTTTAAAAAGTGGTGTGGATCCAAGGGTGATTTTTAGGAGGCTTCTTATTTCTGCCTCAGAAGATATTGGAAATGCAATGCCTGATGCTCTTGTTGTTGCAAATGCAGCCTATGAAGCATTTGAAAAAGTAGGTTTACCTGAAGGTAAAATTATTATGTCCCAACTTGTTACGTATTTGGCGTCATGTCCAAAAAGTAACCGTTCTTATATTGCTGTAAAAGAGTGTGAAAAATTTTTAGAAAAAAATAATCCTATACCACCTGATCATTTAAGATCAGATAGTAAAAAGTATAAGTATCCTTTTGATTACGGCGGTTTTGTAAAACAGGCATACTGTGATGAGAACATTCTGTTTTATAAACCTTTAAAAGTGGGGTTTGAATCAAAATTTTTGGAAAGGCTTAAACGACTTTGGGGAACTGAGAAGTATGAACAAGAATGAATTACGTAAAAGGTTTAAAGATTTAAGAAGTAATATGAGTGATTTGGAGGTTAGGAAAAAGAGTAAAGTAATTGTAGATAAGTTCTTATCTATGCATGGAAATTATGAGAAATATCTTCTTTATTATAGTTTTAACAATGAAGTAAGAACTATTGAATTAATCAGTCATCTAAGAAAGGAAAAAAAGAAGATTTATTTGCCAATTTTACATGATGATGAGTTTTATGTTGGTGAATTTACTGATTTTAGTGAAATGAATGAAAATGTTTATGGAATTTTTGAACCGACAGAAAAATTAAATGTGTGTGAATTTGATGTGGTTGTGGTACCAGGTTTAGCTTTTGATGAAGAGTGTTATCGACTTGGGTTTGGTAAAGGGTACTACGACAGATTTTTAAAGTCTGTGAAAAGAAAAATATGTGTGGGTTTTGCCTACGACTTTCAGGTGGTTAAGAAACTGCCTGTGGATAATCATGATGAGAAACTAGACTTGATTATTACTGAAAAAAGAATATTAGGAGGCGAATGATGATTTGGTTGTATGTGTTACTAGCTGTCGCTGGTTTAATTATTGGATTTTTGCTTGGAATAATTATTCAGAAGAAAAAGAATGAAAATGAAAACATTAGGCTGAATAAAACAGCAGAAGAAATTATTAACAGAGCAAAAAGAGAAGCGGATGAGATTGTTAAAGAAGCAAAACTTGAAGCAAAAGAGATAATATTTAAAGGTAAACAAGAGCTTGAAAAAGAGGTTAAAGAGAAAAGGAAAGAACTTCAACTGCAGGAAAAAAGACTTATTTCAAAAGAAGAAACAATTGATAAAAAGCTAGAACTTGTTGATAAAAAAGAAGAATTAATATCAAAGAGAGAGCAAGAATTAGAAAACAAACTTCAGCAAGTTAAAGAAAAAATGGATGAGGCTGAAAATTTAAGAAGTCAGCTATTAAATGAAATTGAAAAAGTAGCTGGAATGACCCGCGATGAAGCAAAAGAAATGCTTATTAATGAGATGGTGGCTGAGGCTAAAAAAGAAGCCGCAAGGACTTTGAAAGAGATAGAAGAAGAAACAAAATTGATGGCTGAGAAGAAGGCTCAAAGTATAATTGCCACAGCTATTCAAAGATGTGCTCCTGAGTATGTTGGGGAAGTTGTTGTTTCAGTTGTAAGTTTGCCAAATGATGAGATGAAAGGAAGAATTATTGGTCGTGAAGGTAGAAATATTAGAACATTTGAGAGTATTACCGGTGTTGATATCATTGTTGATGATACACCTGAAGCAGTTATATTGTCATCTTATGACCCATTTAGAAGGGAAATAGCTAAATTGACTCTGGAAAAATTGATTGCCGATGGAAGGATACATCCAGCTAGGATTGAAGAAGTTTATGAAAAAAGTAAAGCTGAATTAGAAAAATACATACTTGAAGTTGGTGAAGAAACAGCATTTAATCTTGGACTACATAATATTCATCCTGAGCTGTTAAAGTTGATAGGTAGATTAAAATATAGAACAAGTTATGGTCAAAATGTTCTTGCTCACTCAATTGAGGTGGCAAAAATTGCTGGAATTATGGCTGCTGAGCTTGGCTTGGATGAAAAACTTGCCAAAAGAGCAGGACTTTTACATGATATCGGTAAAGCAATTGACCAGGAAAGTGAAGGTTCACATACAGAGATAGGTGTGGAAATAGCTAAAAAATATAATGAACATCCAATGGTGATAAACGCTATTTTGTCTCACCACGGTGAAGAAGAATTTAAATTTGTGGAATCTGTATTAATTCAAGCTGCTGATGCAATTTCAGCTTCAAGGCCAGGAGCTAGAAGAGAAGTGCTTGAATCTTATATCAAGCGATTAGAGAAGTTAGAAGAAATTGCAGGTTCTTTTGAAGGGGTTAATAAAAGTTTTGCCATTCAGGCGGGTCGTGAGGTTAGAATCATTGTAGAACCTGATAAAATTGGAGATGATGAAATTATTACACTTTCAAGGGATATTTCCAAAAGAATTGAGGAAGAGCTTACATATCCCGGACAGATAAAAGTTGTCGTTATTAGAGAATCAAGAGCTGTGGAGTATGCAAAATAAATGAATAACAGTATTGTCCAATGGTTAAGTGTAAGAAAATATTTAGACTTTGTTATAAGTCTGTTAGAAAAAATAGGGTGTTACTGAAATGAATATACTTTTTATAGGTGATCTTATAGGAAGAGCAGGTAGAAAAGTTGTATCTGCTCTTCTTGATTCTATAAAATATGAATATGGTATCGATTTGGTAATAGCCAACGGTGAGAATTCTGCAGGTGGATTCGGTATAAATGAGAAAATTTATAAGGAGTTGAGAAATAAAGGGATTGATATAATCACTACCGGTAATCATATCTGGGATAAAAAAGAAACGGCAAATCAACTTGATGAAATGGAATATCTCATAAGACCAGCCAATTATCCTGAAGGAGTGCCGGGGGCTGGCTTTATTACAGTGACAGTGGGAGATATGGAAATAACCGTTATTAATCTAATGGGCAGAGTTTTTATGCCGTTATCCGACTGCCCTTTCAGAGTTTTTGACGAAATATATGATAAAGTATCAAAAACTGTGGTATTGGTGGATTTTCATGCTGAGGCAACCAGCGAAAAGAATGCTTTTGGTCTGTATGTGGATGGCAGGGCTGCAGCAGTAATCGGTACTCATACACATGTTCAAACCAATGATGACAGATTACTTCCAAAGGGAACATTTTATATTTCAGATGTTGGAATGTGTGGAGCACTTGATTCTGTGATAGGGATGGAGAAGAATGCCCCGATTAATCGTTTTTTAACTGGAATACCTTCAAAATTTGAGGTTGAAAAGAAAGGAAAAATGGTATTTAATGCCGTAGTTTTTTATATCGACAAAGATACAAAGAAGGTAAGAGATTTTAAAAAAATTTTTAAAGTAATTGAGGGGTAATTTTATGGACATTAAAAAAGAAATTAGAAGATTACTGAAAGAGAAAGATGCTGTATTGTTGGCCCATAACTACCAAATTGATGATATTCAAGAAATAGCGGACTTTACAGGTGATTCTTTAGGTTTGAGTATTGAGGCATCAAAAGTAAAGCAAAAAACAATTGTATTCTGTGGTGTCCATTTTATGGCGGAAACAGCGTATATCCTTTCTCCTGATAAAAAGGTATTGTTACCAGAAATTGATGCTGGATGTCCAATGGCTGATATGGTGACAGCTGAAGGGCTCAGAGAGTTAAAAAAGAAACATCCTGGCGTACCGGTTGTCTGTTATGTAAATACATCAGCAGAAGTAAAGGCAGAAAGTGATATATGCTGTACATCCGCAAATGCAATTAATGTAGTAAATTCCCTTGATTCAGATAAAATTATTTTTGTTCCAGATAAGAATCTTGGCCATTATGTATCTCGATTTGTTGATAAAGAAGTAATTCTTTGGGAGGGTTTTTGTCCAATCCATCATAAAGTAAGGAAAGAACAGGTGCTAAAGCTTAAAGAGCAGTATCCTGATGCTGTTTTTGTGGCGCATCCTGAATGTCCACCCGATGTCATAGATATAGCAGATCATGTTTGTTCCACATCAGGTGTTTATAAATACGTTAAAGAGAGTAACAAAAAGCGTTTTATCATTGGTACCGAGCAAGGTGTGGGATATAGATTGAGGAAAGAAAATCCAGATAAAGAATTTATCTTTGCTTATGAAAACTTTGTTTGTCAAAATATGAAAAAGACAACTTTGCGTAAAGTTTACGATGCTCTTATAAAAGAACGGTATGTTATAACTGTTGATGAGGAAATCAGGAAAAAAGCTTTAAAATCTATTCAAAGAATGTTAGATATACCAAGAAATTATTGATAAAGCGTAAGTGTAAGTGAAGAATTTGAGTTTTTGGTGCTAAGTGTTATTGAACTATTACATTCAAAACTTTTCACTTAACGCTTAGCACTTGAAACATAAATTTGTTTATGTTGACATAGTAAAGGTTTTAGATTATAGAACAATGACTCATTAAAAATAAAACGTAGGGATTGCTATGAGTGAAAAAGTTATAGCTTTAGGCTCAGATCACGGCGGTTTTCATCTCAAATCTGAAATCTCAAAATACCTGGAAAGCTTGGGATACACTGTAAAAGATTATGGTACATATAGCGAAGAATCTGTGGATTATCCAGAGTATGCATATAAAGTGGCTGTTGCTATCTCGAAAGGGGAAGTGGAGAGAGGAGTGATACTTTGTGGTACAGGGATTGGTATATCGATTACTGCAAATAGATTTCCAGGTGTAAGGGCTGCACTTTGCTGGGATTCTTTTACAGCAAAGATGAGTAGGCTTCACAATAATGCTAATTTACTGGCTCTTGGTGGAAGGATTATAGGGGTAGAGCTTGCAAAAGATATTTTAAATACATGGTTAAATACGGAATTTGAAGGGGGAAGGCATTTAAGAAGAATCAACAAAATAGATGAATTGGCAGCAAAATTTTGGAAAGAATATTTGGAGGGAAATAAATGAATTTATACGAAAATGTAAAAAAAATTGATATAGAAGTTTATAATGCTTTGATAAAAGAGATTGAAAGGCAGGAAACTCATATAGAGTTGATTGCGAGTGAAAACTTTGTTTCTTCTGCAGTGTTAGAGGCTCAAGGCTCAATAATGACAAATAAATATGCCGAAGGATATCCTGGTAAGAGATATTACGGTGGTTGTGAATTTGTAGATATTGCAGAGCAACTTGCCATAGATAGAGCTAAAGAGCTATTTGGTGCAGAGCATGCAAATGTACAGCCTCATTCAGGTAGTCAAGCGAATATGGCAGTGTATTTCTCTGTATTGCAGCCAGGTGATACTATTTTAGGGATGAATTTAACTCATGGTGGTCATCTCACTCATGGTAGTCCGGTGAACTTTTCTGGAAGATTTTTTAATGTAATCTCATATGGTGTGGATAAAGAAACCGAGACCATTGATTACGAAGAAGTAGAGCGCCTTGCATTGGAACACAAACCTAAAATGATCGTAGTAGGTGCAAGTGCGTATCCTAGAATTATAGACTTTGAAGCATTTAGAAAAATTGCTGATAAAGTTGGCGCTTATGTTATGGTAGATATGGCGCATATTGCAGGGCTTGTGGCTGCCGGTGTCCATCCATCTCCTGTTCCTTATGCTGATTTTGTTACTACAACTACACATAAAACATTAAGAGGGCCAAGGGGTGGCCTTATTCTCTGTAAGGAAGAACATGCAAAGAAAATAAATTCTCAAATTTTTCCAGGTATTCAAGGTGGTCCCCTTATGCATGTTATTGCAGCTAAGGCAGTAGCATTGAAAGAGGCGATGAATGAAGAGTTTAAAGAGTATCAGCGACAAATTGTTAAAAATGCAAAAGCCCTTGCAGAAACATTGAAAAATAGAGGCTTTAGGCTCGTTTCTGGTGGTACTGACAATCATTTAATACTTATGGATTTGACGGATAAAGATATTACAGGTAAAGATGCTGAAGAAGCTCTCGGTAAAGCGAATATTACAGTAAATAAAAATACAATCCCATTTGAAACAAGAAGTCCATTTATCACCAGTGGTATTAGAATAGGAACACCTGCAGTAACAACCAGAGGTATGAAAGAGGATGCTATGGAAACAATTGGCAATTTAATTGCCGATGTGCTTTTAAATATTAATGATGAAGAAGTTATTAAAAATACACAAAAAGAGGTTTTGGCTCTTTGTGAGAAATATCCATTGTATAAAGGTGTACTGTATTGAGACCTGATTGGGATGAATACTTTTTAGAAATTGTAAATGTTGTCAAAAAGCGCTCCACCTGTTTGAGAAGGCAGGTAGGAGCTGTTATTGTAAAAGATAGGCAAATTCTTGCCACAGGATACAATGGAGTACCAAGGAATATTACTCATTGTGAAGCGGTAGGGTGTTTGAGGGTAAAGTTGAATGTACCATCAGGTCAAAGGCATGAGTTATGCAGAGGGCTACATGCCGAGCAGAATGCCATAATACAAGCGGCATATCACGGCGTATCCATAAAAGGGAGCACGATATATACAAATACAAAACCGTGTTCCATTTGTACGAAGATGATTATTAATGCGGGGATAAAAAGAATTGTTTACGAAGAAGATTACAACGATCCCCTTGCAGATGAGCTTTTGGCTAAAACAGATATCATTGTGGAACATAAAAAATACAAAAAATAAGGTGAAATATGCCGTATTTTGGTTTTAAAGGTGGTATTCATCCAAAGTACAACAAAGAGAAAACTTCCGGTAAACAGATTGAAAAATTTAATCTAAATGTGGGTGATGAAGTCGTTATCCCTCTCATTCAGCATATAGGTGCGCCTGCTGAAGCTGTGGTAAAGAAGAAAGAGACTGTGAAGAGAGGACAGCTTATAGGTAAATCGAAAGGGTTTGTCAGTTCTAATATCCATTCTTCTGTAACAGGGGAAGTGGTAAATATTGAAAATGCCCCTCATCCAATAATGGGTAGTGTTCCTTCTGTAAGGATTAAAGTTACCGAGATTGATGATGATTTTGTTCCCATTGATGAGGTTAGTAAGTTCCAGGATAAGGTTCTTGCTGCAGGAATTGTAGGTCTTGGTGGGGCTACTTTTCCATCTCATGTGAAATTATCTCCGCCTAAAAAGATAGATTATCTGATAATTAACGGTGCTGAATGTGAGCCTTATCTTACTTGTGACCATAGGTTAATGGTGGAAAAGACTGCTGAAATTTTGAAGGGTGCAAAACTAATACAGAGTGAACTTGAAATTGAGAAGTTGATTATCGGTATTGAAAAAAATAAACCTGATGCTATTAGCGCTTTTGAAAGTTTAAAAGGTGAATACGATTTTGAGTTAATCCCTTTAGAAGTAAAATATCCTCAAGGTGGTGAAAAACAGCTCATAAAAGCGACAGTAAATAGGGTTGTTCCTGAAGGGAAATTGCCTCTGGAAGTGGGTGTTATTGTTCACAACGTAGGAACGTGTCTTGCGGTATATGAAGCTTGTGAGATGAGAAAGCCGCTTCTGGAGAGGGTGGTTACCATTACCGGGGCAGTGAAAGAGCCAAAAAATCTTCTTGTGCCTATCGGTGTGCCTGTGGGAAAGTTAATAGAAGCTTGCGGTGGTCCCCTTGGAAATATTAAGAAGATTGTAATGGGTGGGCCGATGATGGGGTTTGCCCTTTTTAATCTTGATACTCCTGTAATGAAGGGGACAAGCGGTATTATTGTGTATAGAGATACGGATTTGCCTGATTTATCAATGAATAACTGTATTAGATGCGGTAGATGTGTGGAAGCATGCCCTATGGGACTTGTACCTGCCATAATGGAACAATTTTCTGTAAACGAGATGTATGAAAGATTGAGTGAATGGCATGTTTTAAATTGTATTGAATGTGGTTGTTGCAGTTATGTATGTCCTTCAAGAAGACCCCTTGTAGGATATTTTAAAACGGCAAAAAGAGAAATAATGAATATGATGAGGCAGAAGAAAGATGCAGCAAAATAAGTTATTCGTTACCTTTTCCCCTCATGAGAGGGATGATTTAAAAACAGACAAAATAATGCTCTATGTAGTTTATGCCTTAATCCCCGCCATGGGTGTATCCATTTACTATTTCGGTTTTTATGCTATAAGAACGTATCTTTTAACGATAATTTTTACTCTCTTTTTTGAGGCTGCATTTCAAAAAATCAGCAAAAGAAAGATAACCTTACACGATAATTCGGCACTAGTGACAGCCATTTTGCTTGCCATGAATTTGCCTCCTTCAAGTCCATGGTGGTTAATACTTGTGGGTAGTTTTATTGCTATTATTGTGGGGAAACAGGTTTTTGGTGGTCTTGGACAAAACCCTTTTAATCCTGCGTTGGTGGCAAGAGTGTTTTTACTCATTTCTTGGCCAGCTCAGATGACAAATTGGATAAAACCTGTACCTATTACGCAAAAATTTATGATTGATGCGGTTAGTGTAGCAACACCACTTGGGCAGTCAAAAACAGAAGTGCTTACCTATGGAAAAATTGTATCAAGTGAAATTGCCAATGTAAGTAATCTGTTCTTAGGTAATGTGGGTGGTTCACTGGGTGAAATTTCTGCCATTGCAATAATTTTGGGTGGTTTGTTCTTACTTTATAAAAGGATAATCTCCTGGCATATACCGGTTAGTTTTATTGTTGCATTTTTAGTTATTGTTGTTCCTTACTGGTTGTTTACTCCTGAAAAAACATTGAATCCTGTAATTCATCTTTTTTCAGGTGGTTTGATGCTTGGTGCTTTTTTTATGGCTACTGATATGGTTACAAGTCCTGTTACAAAGAAAGGGCAGATTATTTTTGGTATCGGTTGCGGTATATTAACTGCAGTGATTAGATTGTTTGGCGGATATCCCGAAGGGGTTTCCTTTGCTATCCTTATTATGAATGCTTTCGTTCCTTTGATAGATTATTATCTAAGACCAAAAAGTTTTGGTGAGGTTACCAGTGCGTGATAACGGATTTAAAATGGTATTTGTTTTGACTGTGATTGGTGTAATTGCTGCCACTGCTCTTGCAATTGTCAATTCTATGACCAAAGAGAAGATTGAGTATCAATACAGATTGGAGTTGCTGAAAGCATTAAAAGTAGTATTACCTGAATATGATAATTCTCCCGATAAAGATATAAAAAAGATAAGAGATAAGACAGTATTTGTAGCTAAAAAGGGTGGAAAGGTTGTTGGGTATGCGGTGAAGTCTGTTTCTGAAAAAGGGTATGGCGGTAGTATTGTAGTGCTTGTGGGTGTGAATACTAGCGGAAAAATTTCCGGTATCGAAATTTTAAAGCATGCTGAAACACCTGGGCTTGGCTCGAAGATTGAAGAGGAGTGGTTTAAGGATGAATTTAAGGGGCTTACTCTGAAAGATAAAATTGCAGTGAAAAAGGATGGTGGTGTGATTGATCAATTCAGTGGTGCTACAATTAGTCCTCGTGCTGTTAGTGAAGCTGCAAAGAATGGGCTAGAGTTTATAGTGAAGAATGTCCTGGAGGGCTCAAAATGAAAATGAGGATTTTTACAGAAGGGTTTTGGAAAAACAATGCAGTTTTTAAGCAAGTATTGGGGATGTGTCCTACCCTTGCTGTGACCACTTCAGCAAAAAACGGTATAGGGATGGGGCTTGCTACCACTGCAGTGCTTGTATGCTCCAATATTGTAGTTTCTTTGATAAAAGATTTTATTCCTTCGAAAGTGAGGATTCCTGCTTATATTGTGGTGATTGCAAGTTTTGTTACAATGATAGATTTACTTATGAATGCATATGCTCACAGTTTACACAAGAGCTTGGGGTTATTTATCCCTTTGATCGTTGTAAACTGTGTAATACTCGGTAGGGCTGAAAGCTTTGCTTCTAAAAATAATGTGATGGATTCTTTAATAGATGGTTTTGGTATAGGTTTAGGTTTTACATTTGCTCTTTTTGTTCTGGGATGTGTTAGGGAGCTTCTCGGTAACGGCTCTATTCTTGGCGTAAATTTATTGGGAGAGAGTTTTAGTCCAGCAATCGTTATGATTTTACCTCCAGGGGCGTTTTTGGCATTAGGATTTTTACTTTTTATTATAAATTATTTGGATGATAAGAGAAATAAAAAGTCTGTAACTTAATTAGTTGCCACTGGAAAAGTGGCAACTAATTAATAAATAATATTTTTTTATGGTTTTGTTAGTTTTTATCCCATACTTAGTTCTCACTGAAAAAGTGAGAACTAAGTAAAAATAATAGATTTATGTTTTTAAATTAATTTTATATTAAAAAGTTATATAAAAATACTTTACTTCTAAACCATAAAACGTGGTAAACTAAAAACTTTCATCTCCAAACTAGTTATTATGAAAACTAGTTTTTTATAGAAAACTAAGTTTTATCCTTATTAGGGGGGTTTAAAGGGGGTGCTAACCCCAAATTAGTTTTTGCATGAAAACTAATTTACTAAAAAGCAGGAACTAATTAAAAGAGAACGCTTCGTCCCGAGCACTTAAGATGTTAGGTGCTTGGTCCTCGCGATGACGGTAATGTCGTCACCAGCGACCGAGCACCTAACATGAGGACTCATTTCGCAAATACCATATCCCATTTCCAAACAAAACCAGCTCAAACATCATCATTTTTCAAATTAGGTGCTCGGGAAGCAATCTCATAGTGCATCAATAACAAACAAAAACGAACATTTCTAGAGTCACCCCATTTATTTACAAATTTTAGTTTTATTGGTTCGTAGAAAAATATTTTTCTGATGTAGGGGCAGTTCATGAACTGCCCCTACATTTAGAACCATAACGGCGGTGGTTTAGAGGAACATATCTTTGAGCAAAACGTGATGTTCCCAAGAGAATGAGAAAAATGTTTTTCCTCTATCTTAATGAATTGATGTTTTGCAAATTTTGGGGTGACTTCAGGGGAATTTTTATTGCAAAATTGAAATAAATCACTTACTATAAATTAGTTGCCACTTAAAAAGTGGCAACTAATTAGTGAGATAAGGGTGTGATATGAAAGAGTTAATACTTATTTTTATAAGTGCTGTTCTTGTAAACAACTTTGTTTTAAGTAGATTTTTAGGAATATGTCCTTTTTTCGGGGTCTCCAAAAAGCTTGATACTGCCATAGGGATGTCCTTTGCCGTGACATTTGTAATGACTATGGCTGGTGTTATTACGTGGATAATACAGTATACCGTTCTTAATCCACTAAATCTCGGTTATTTACAAACTATTGTGTTTATTCTCGTGATTGCATCTTTAGTACAGTTTGTGGAGATGGTAATTGAGAAAACTTCACCAGCTCTTTACAAGAGCCTTGGTATATTTTTGCCGTTGATAACTACCAACTGTGCAATACTCGGGGCTGCATTACTCAATATACAATTTAAGTTTAATTTTCTTCAGATGCTTGTATTTACTATAGGTTCATCTTTGGGTTTTGGACTTGCTCTTGTGCTTTTTGCAGGGATTAGGGAGCGTATTGAATTATCAGATATCCCTTTTTACTTTAGAGGTTTGCCAATAGCATTTATTACTGCAGGTATTCTTGCACTTGCTTTTATGGGTTTTTCTGGATTGGTAAAAATATAATAGTAAGAGGTAAATAGATGATTGAAGCTATAATTGTTGTTGGTGCTTCTGGTTTTGCAGCAGGCTTTGGGCTGCTTTTGGCATCAAAAAAGTTTAGCGTAGAAAAGGATCCGAGAATTGAAGATGTCAATAAACTTTTGCCTGGAGCAAATTGTGGAGGGTGTGGATATCCCGGTTGTTCAGCTCTAGCTGAAGCTATCGTAACTGGAGACACTCCACCAACTGCCTGTCCGGTAGGTGGAGCTGAGTTGGCTGAAAAAATTGGAAAACTTCTAGGACTGGAGGTTGGTGCTTCTGTTAGAAAAGTAGCAAAAATAAAGTGTAGGGGCGGCCATAACGAGTGTCCTTCCAAGTATGATTATTACGGTCCGTTAGATTGTCATGCCATTGTGTTATTAGGTGGTGGTAATAAAGGTTGTATTTATGGATGTGTGGGGGGAGGTAGTTGTGTAAAAGCCTGCAATTTTGATGCTCTGAAAATGGGAGAAAACGGAATACCGGTTGTAGACGAAGATAAATGTACAGCCTGCGGATTATGTGTAAAAGCATGTCCGAGAAATTTAATTGAACTTATTGATGTTGAAAAAAGGTATCTTGTTACCTGTTCGTCAAAGGATAAAGGGGTAGAAACTAAAAAAGTGTGTTCTGTAGGGTGTATTGCATGCAGATTGTGTGCAAAAAATTGCCCAGTTGATGCTATAATAGTGGAAAACAATGTAGCATACATACAACCAGAAAAATGTACAAATTGTGGAAAATGTGAAGAGGTTTGCCCTACAAAGGCAATTGTAAAGCTTTGAAGTCAATATGTTTGTAGGGGCAGGGTGCACCGTACCCCTACAGTTGTCTATACAGAAATATTATGGCGAAATACAATTTGAATATTTTTAAGCGGCGTTCAATCAGATTAGGGGGATACGATTATACATACCCCGGGTTATACCCTACCATTTGTACATATAATTATTTATTATTTTTGGGGAATATTAAAAACGAAAAAGTATTCTTAAATAGATTCTGTGAAAATGTTGGAAATGAGTGGTTAAAAACATCTGAAATTAGGGACAACATTGAAATAGATGGATTTGTTATAGCGCCAAACCATATTCACGAAACTATCCATATAATTGACAACAATGTAGGGGTGTATAGCAAAACATCTCTACAATAAAAGTGGAATTAGGAGAATTATTTAATTGGTAAATCTGGTTTTTGATGAAGTTTTTCTGGAGCATAAAACATTTGAAGGTCACCCTGAAAGTCCTGAGCGCCTTAAAAAACTTATAGCTACTCTTAAGAATTCAGAAATTTTAGATTTCATAAATTTTTTAATACCAGATTATGATTATGATTTGGAATTGCTTTCATTAGTTCATACGAAGCCTTATATTGATGAATTTAGAACAGCTTGCAAAAAAAACGAATATTTTATGCATAAAGATAATTCTATTTGCAGTTATTCTTTTGATGTGGCAGTTAGAAATGTTTTTGCGCATTTTTTTGCAGCTGATTATATTGTGTCAAATGAACCGAAAAAGATATTTGTGGCAGGAAGACCACCAGGACATCATGCAGATACAAACAAGGCTCTTGGGTTTTGCTTTTTCAATAATATTGCTCTAGTTGCAAAGTATTTACAAAAGATACATGGTGTTGGTAAAATACTTATATTTGATTTTGATGTTCATCATGGCAATGGTACGCAAAATATTTTTTATGAAGATGATTCGGTGTTTTATCTAAGTATTCATGAGCATCCGACATTTTTATTCCCAGGTACTGGTCGTTTCTTTGAAAAAGGTAAAGGGGCTGGCTCTGGGTTTACACGCAATATTCCATTAAAACCTGAAGCAGATGATAATGATTTTGGTAAGGTATTTCTTGAAAAAGTTGTTCCTGCGTTTTATGAATTTAAACCTGAAATTTTACTTGTTTCTGCAGGATTTGATGGACATAAAGATGATATTATTGGTGATTTAAGATATAGTACTTCCTTATACAGAAAAATTGGTTATGCGTTAAAATACTTAAGTGACAAATTTTGTGAAGGGCATTTACTTGTTACCCTTGAAGGTGGATATGAACCTGATATATTATCAAAATGTGTTTTAAACTTTCTTGATGCTTTGAGTGATGACAAAATGATAGATGTATATGATTTGTTTATTACGGATGAAATATTTGGTATTTTTTAATAAAAGGGGTTGCTATGTTTGTTAAAGATTGGATGACAAAAAATGTGATTTCTGTTTTTCCTGATACAAAAATAGAGACTGCAGCATACATTATGAATATAAAAAATGTGAAGCATCTACCTGTTATAGATGATGAAAAGAGACTGATTGGAATAGTTGTTAAAAGCGATATTAGAGAAGTATTACCAACTTCTAAGGTTGATGAAAGAGAAAATTTTGGCAAAAAACCTGAGTTTGTTAAAGAGATTATGTCAACAGAGGTGGTTTCTATCAATGAAAATGATACATTGGAGGATGCTCTTCTTTATATTTATCAGGGTAGAATTGGTGCATTGCCTGTGATAGATGATGAAGAGAGAGTTGTAGGAATAATTTCAAGATACGATATCCTTAAAGCAATGGTTTCGATTATGGGGCTTGAAGAGCCAGGTAGTAGAGTGGATGTAGTGCTAGAAGACAAGCCAGGTATGCTGGAGCATCTTGCAAGAGAATTTAAAGAGCTTGGGATAAACATTATTTCTGTGATAGTTTCAAATACCGGTGATAATAAAAGGATAGTTTCAATCAGATTTGATGGATTATTTAAACATAAAGTAGAAAAACATCTTGAATCTAAAGGGTTTGAAATTTACCACCCCTGGAAAGTATAAGAAAAAGTATAATGAATTATCTTTGATTGATAATTTTATAGATTATTTTGTTTCTTAACTTTTGAAAAAAATACCAAAAAGTTATTAAAATAGATTTAATTATTGAAATTTTATAAACAGTATTTTATTTTTGGGCCATGGATAACATTCTGACAAAAACAACAATTGTAAAAATGAGACTTTTAGAGCTATTTTTCTTTGGCGACGAAAATCATTTTTACAAATTAAATGATGTTGCAGAGGAATTAAGTGTTAATATTAACACTGTTAAGCAGGTTTTCTCTGAAATGAAAAAAATGGGGTATTTTGTTTCATTAAGAGGTAAAGGTTTTAAGATTAATAAAGAAATGTTTAATAAAAAGAATAATTTTCATATATTCTTGAATGAAATCTCTAAAATTGTTAGCAAAATGAAAGGGGGCGGATTTTTTAATGATGAACTTCTTTTTGCCTTTTATAACGCTATAAATCGAGATGTTGAGACCGATATATATTATGTAGATGAAGATTATTTAAATTTATATGTAGGAAGAAGAGAGCTTGAAGAATATCTTGGTGTTGAAATACAACCTATTTTGATTTCTGAAGCGTTAAAAAGGCTAGAGGAAGGGTATCTTGAAGAAGGTTTGCTTATTACTACTTATTACTGTCTAAAACGTCTTGAAAATTATGCTAATAGTGTAATTAAGATATTTCCGCTAAAAATTACTCCGCCTATCGATTCTTTGATTAATTTTTCAAAGGTGAGTTTGTCAGATACAATCCTAGTTATTACAATAAATGAGGAAATGAAAAAAAGATTTGAAAATTCTTATCATGCTTTGAAAAGAAAGTATAAAAATTTAATTTTTGTTACTCTAGATGATATTAGCGAAAAAAAAGAGCTTATTAATAAAGCAAAATATGTATTAACTTTAAAACATCTTTATGAATCAAATCAGAAATTGTTTAGCAAAGTAAAAAACCTGATCGTATATTCAAGGTTTCATGATGATGATGGAATAAATATGCTTATCGATATTGTAAAAGATAATAGGAGGAGTTAATGATAATCGTTGGTGTAGATACCGGTGGAACATTTACAGATTTTATTTATAGGAAAGACGGAAAATGGGGAGTCTACAAGATTTTATCAACACCTCACAATCCTGCGGAAGCTGTACTGAAAGGACTTGAATATATTCTTGAGGGAAAACCTGGAAATATTACCCATGGTTCTACTGTTGCGACAAATGCAATTTTAGAAAAGAAGGGAGCAAATACTGCTCTTATTACCAATAAAGGTTTTGAAGATGTTATTGAGATAGGGAGACAAAATCGAAAAAATTTATATGATTTGTATTATCAAAAAAACAAGCCACTTGTACCTTCATCGATGAAATTTGGAATTGATTGCAGAGTAAATGCAAATGGGGAGGTGGTAAAAGATATTAAAATTGAGGATATTGAAAAGGTAATTGATAAGTTAAAAGCTTTTGAAGCAGAGTCTGTGGCAGTTTGTTTTTTATTTTCCTTTTTAAATAGTGAGCATGAAAAGATTGTTGGTGAGTATTTAAGAAAACATGGTTTTCATTATTGTCTTTCCAGTGAAATATTGCCTGAGTTTAGAGAATACGAGAGGCTTTCAACCACAGTAATTAATGCATATGTTTCACCAAAGATGGATAGATATATAAGCCATATAAAGGATAATTTAACGGAAGGAAGCAAATTGAGAATAATGCAGTCAAATGGCGGTATTATTTCTGCAGAAGTTGCAATGACTGAGTCTGTAAGAACCATCTTGTCGGGGCCAGCAGGCGGAGCTGTTGGTGCTTTTGAAATAGGGAAAATGGCAGGTTTTGAAAAACTTATTACTTTTGATATGGGAGGTACTTCCTCTGATGTTGCATTAATAGATGGTGGTCTTCCATTAACAGTAGAATCAGAAATAGATGGATTCCCAGTAAAAGTTCCTATGATTGATATACATACTGTAGGTGCGGGTGGAGGCTCAATAGCATACAAGGATGAAGGTGGTGCTCTGAGAGTTGGGCCCATCAGTGCCGGGGCTGATCCTGGACCTATATGTTATGGAAAAGGTGAACAGATTACTGTTACAGATGCAAACCTTTACCTTGGAAGACTTATTCCTGATCATTTTTTAGGCGGGCGTATGAAGCTTGATAGAGATAGACTTGAAAAATACTTTGATAGTTTAGCTAAAGAGTTTGGGCTTTCAAAAGTTGAGCTTGCTGAAGGGGTTTTGGAAGTAGCTAATACCAATATGGAGCGCGCAATTAGAGTAATTTCGGTGGAAAGAGGATACAATCCTTCAGAATTTACCCTGTTTTCATTTGGCGGAGCAGGTGGTATGCACGCAGCTTTTCTTGCAAAACTTCTGGGTATTCCAAGAGTGTTTGTGCCCAAGAATCCTGGGATATTATCTGCCATTGGAATGATACTATCAGATATTATTAAGGATTATTCAAAGACAATTATGCTGAAAGAAGCATTAAATTTTGATGAGTTGAAAAGTTATTTTGCTGAATTGGAAAAACAGGGTGTTGAAGACTTGTTGAATGAAGGAATTGAAAAAGAAAATATTACGTTAGAATTATATCTTGATATGAGATATTTTGGGCAATCCTATGAAATTATAGTACCATTTACTGAAGATTATGTGAATACATTTCATGAATATCACAAGAGACTGTACGGTTATGCAAATTATGATAAGCGGGTTGAGATTGTAAACTTGAGGTTGAGAGCAAGAGGGAAAATGGAAAAGCCTGAATTTGAGAGGAAAACAAAAAGAGTTGAAAAAATATCAGAACAAGCATTGCTTGGCGATACAAAAGTAATTTTCGATGGAAAAGAGGCCACTGCAAAAGTAATTAATAGAGATTTTCTACAATATGGGAACAAATTTGAAGGCCCAGCGATAGTAATAGAATACTCATCAACAATAGTTATTCCACCAAATTCATTGGTAGAGGTGGATCCTTTTGAAAATTTAATAATCAATGTGTGAGGTGCTGTAATGAAAATAAATCCTATTCTATTGGAAGTTTTCAAAAATAGATTTGTATCCATATCAGAAGAAATGGGGGTTACACTAAATAGGACAGCCTTTTCACCAAATATTAAAGAGAGAAGGGATTTTTCCTGTGCGATTTTTGATGAGAATGGAGATATGATTGCACAAGCAGCTCATATCCCTGTGCATCTTGGCTCAATGCCAATGAGTGTAAAGTCTGCAATTGAAAATGTGGATTTGAAAGATGGTGATATGGTAATTCTTAATGATCCTTATAAAGGGGGGACACACCTTCCAGACGTAACTATTGTTGCACCAGTGTTTTTAGGGCAGGAAAAACCACAGTTTTTTGTAGCAAACAGAGCTCATCATGCAGATATAGGAGGTATGACTGCAGGATCAATGCCTCTATCCACTTCAATTTTCCAGGAAGGGTTGATTATTCCTCCTTTAAAAATTGTGGAGAAAGGAGAAATAGTCGAACCTCTGATGAAATTTTTGCTTAACAATGTGAGAACACCATATGAGAGGGAAGGGGATTTTACTGCCCAAATTATGGCTAATATGACAGGTATTAAAAGAATCGAGGAGTTAGTTGCTGGTTATGGACTTGATATGGTGAAAAATTATGCAACAGCTATAATGGATTATTCTGAGAAAATTTTGAAAAGCAGACTGAAAGATATTCCTAATGGAACATATAAATTTGAAGATTACATGGATGATGATGGAATTGATAGAGAAAAGATAAAGATTGCTGTTCAAATAACTGTAGATGATGATAATGTAGTTGTGGATTTTAGCGAAACTGATGATCAGGTAAAAGGTAGTGTAAACGCTGTTTATTCTATTACACTTTCGGCAGTTCTTTATGTATTCAGATCGCTTGTTAAAGATGAAATTCCAACAAATGCTGGATTGTTAAGACCAATTATTCTGAAAACTCGTAAAGGGAGTATAGTGGATGCGAAATTCCCAGCCAGTGTAGCGGGAGGGAATGTAGAAACATCGCAGAGAATAGTTGATGTATTGCTAGGTGCTCTTTCCAAGGCTCTACCAAATGAGATACCTGCAGCAAGTCAGGGGACTATGAATAATATAACAATAGGCGGTATTGATGAGAGAAATGATCAGCCTTTTACCTATTACGAAACTATTGGTGGTGGCATGGGGGGATGCAGTTTTGCAAATGGTGAATCAGCAGTGCATTCTCATATGACAAACACTCTTAATACACCGGTTGAAGCTCTTGAATTTACCTATCCTATGATGGTGGAAGAATACAGTATCAGGAAAGATTCTGGAGGAAAGGGTAGGTTTAAAGGTGGTGATGGAATTGTAAGACAAATAAGATTGTTAAATGATGCAGAAGTGACAATGCTTACAGAGAGGAGAAGGTTCAGTCCTTATGGCTTGAATGGGGGTGAACCTGGGAAATCTGGAGAAAATATAATTATTTCAAATGGTGAAAAGAAGAAAATGCCTGGTAAGTTTAATATAAATCTTAAAAAAGGCGATATTATTAGGATAGAGACACCGGGTGGTGGTGGTTTTGGAAAAAGCGAGGTGTAACATGAAGGAGTCTGAAAAAATAAGAAGAAAAATTAGAGACGGTGAATTTGTAGGACAGACGTCTGGTGTTGCACCAGGATATGCCCAAGCTAATTTAGTTGTGCTTCCAAAGAAATATGCATTTGACTTTTTGTTGTTCATACAACGAAATCCAAAACCTTGTCCGTTATTAGAAGTGACAGATGTTGGCTCACCATATACAAAACAAGTTGCGGATAATGCTGATTTAAGAACTGATATTCCAAAATACAGAGTGTATGAAAAGGGAAAACTTGTAGATGAACCTATTGATATAACATCATACTGGAATGATGATTTAGTTGCTTTTCTATTAGGGTGTAGTTTTAGTTTTGAGTGGGCATTATTGGAAGCTGGTATACCTGTGAGACATATTGAGGCAAATAGAAATGTTCCTATGTATATAACTAATATTCAGACAAATCCTGCAGGTGTTTTTCATGGCCCCTTAGTTGTAAGTATGCGTTCAATTCCATATGATTTGGTAGTTAAAGCTACAAATATTACAGCTCGATTTCCATCTGTTCATGGAGCGCCAGTACATATAGGTTATCCAGAGTTGATAGGTATATATAATTTGAATAAACCAGATTATGGTGATCCTCCAATAATAAAAGAAAATGATATACCTGTTTTTTGGGCATGTGGAGTTACGCCTCAAGCTGTTGCTGTAAATTCAAAGATCGATTTTATGATTACTCATTCTCCGGGGCATATGTTTGTAACAGATCTGAAGAATCAAGATTTTGCATTGTTTTAAAATGCAGTAAAGCAGTTATAAAAAAAAGGGAGGTTGTCCATGAAAGTAAAATCCTTAAAAGTAATTGTGCTAGCTTTATGTTTTCTAAGTATTTCTGTTCTACTTTATGCAGCTCCAAAAAATTTAAGAGTTGTTGGTAGCTGGAGCAGTTTGGCTCTTTATAAGCAATTTGAAAAACCATTTTGGACAGAAGTATTGCCTGATGCTTTTGGCGGAAAAACAAAAACAATTATGAGTTCTTTAGGCCAAGTGAAGCTTAAAGGAGCTTCTGTATTAAGAGCTATGAATAATGGAGTATTTGATGTTGTATCAACTGTAGCTGATTATGTTGTTTCAGATGCTCCAGGATTAGCTGGGTTGGATTTGCCTGCATTAGCACCTGATCTTGAATTAGCTAAAAAAGTAGTAGAAGCTTACAGACCTGTTATGGAAGATATTATTGAAAAAAGGTTTAATGCAAAATTATTAGCTGTTGTTCCATATCCAGCTCAGGTATTATTTTGTAGAGTAGAAATTGATGGTTTAAAAGATCTTAAAGGTAAAAAAATTAGAGCAAGTGGTTGGACTACTTCAAAATTTATTGATGCTTTGGGTGCAACAGGAGTGACAATTAGCTTTAGTGAAGTGGCTACATCTTTACAAAGGGGAGTAGTTGATTGTGCAGTTACTGGATCTTTGTCAGGATATTCTGCAGGATGGGGTGATGTTACTAATTATTTATATCCATTGCCTATTGGAGGCTGGGATTATGTTATCACAGTAATGAACATGGATGTATGGAACAGTCTTAGCAAATCAGAGCAAGAACTTCTGAGTAAATTAATTAAAGAAAAATTAGAGATTCCTGCTTGGGAAGATGCTGATGAGGAAACTGTACAGGGAATTAATTGTTTAACAGGCATAGGAAAATGCGATTATGGAAAACCTAATAAGTTAAAACTAGTTGATATTAAAAAAGAAGATATGCAGTTGTCGAAAAAAATATTGGTAAATGACGTGTTACCAGCTTGGGCAAAACAAGTGACTCCTGATATTGTAGAAAAATGGAATGATACTATTGGAAAAGTAGTAGGGTTAAAAGCAAACAAATAAACAGTCATGAGGTGTGTTTTTCACACCTCATGTTTTTTTATGAGGAGTGGTGATGTTACAGTTCTTAGACACTGTCAGTGAAAAAGGATTATTTATTGTAAAAAAAATTTGTTTTTATGGAATTATAATACAGGGTCTACTTCTATTTTTTATGTCATTTTTTATATGCGCAGATGTTTTAATGAGGAAACTGTTTTCTTATTCTATAAGGGGATCAATTGAACTTTCAAGTTATACTCTTGCTGTTATGAGTGGATGGATTTTTGCTTATGCCCTTTTAACAAAAGCACATGTTCGTATTGATATTTTATACAACAAATTTTCTTTAAAACTAAGACTTATTTTAGATGTGCTTTCTTATTTGTCGTTGTTAATATTTTTTGTACCTTTGACTTATTATTCTTATCACTTTTTTTATACGTCATGGGAGAAAAAATCTGTAGCTAATACACCATTGCACACGCCTCTTTGGATTCCTCAGGGTTTATGGATTATTAGTCTCATTTTCTTTGTAGTGGTTGTATTTATAATGTTATTAAGGATTTTAATATTAATAGTTAAGAAGGATTATTTAGAAGCTTATAATGTAGGAGGAGCTTCTACTTTAGAAGAGGAAATAGAAAAGGAAAAAGCAGCTTAGGGGTAAAAGTATGAATATTGCAATAGTTTCTTTAATTATTTTGTTAACGTTATTGTTGTTAAGCATACCTGTTGCAGCTACAATGGGAGTTTTAGGGATAATTTTAGAAAAATTATATTCACCATTTCCTCTTATAAGGGCCATAGGTGATGTGGCATGGTCAGAAAATGCAAGTTTTGTATTATTTGCGATTCCTCTTTTTATTTTGTTAGGACAAATTTTGTTAAAATCTGGTATTGCTGGAGATACATACAAGGCTATTGATAAATGGTTATCATGGTTACCTGGTGGTCTAATGCATGCTAACATAATGACTTCTGCTCTTTTTGCAGCAACTTCTGGTTCAAGTGTAGCTACTGCTGCAACAATTGGAACATTAGCTTTACCCCAAGCTGAAAAATATGGTTATAACGAAAGTTTGTTTGCAGGATCGATAGCAGCAGGAGGGACGTTAGGTATATTAATTCCTCCATCAATAAACTTAATTGTATATGGATTTTTAACAAATACATCTATTCCAAGATTGTTTGTTGCAGGTATTATTCCCGGGGTTATGTTAGCGTTTTTATTTATGTTTATGATTTTGATTTTATGCATAATATATCCTAAGTTAGGTAAAGTTAAAAAGGGTATAAGTTGGCAAGAGAGAATTAAAACGATTACAAATTTATTACCAATTTTAATTATTTTTTTAGTTGTAGTTGGTTCAATTTATGCTGGGTTTGCAACACCTACAGAATCAGCAGCAATGGGAGTTATAGCGTCTTTAATAATTACGGCAATTAGAGGTAATTTGAGTTTAAATCTATTGAAAGAATCTATTGAAGGTACAATGAGATCTACAGGGATGATAATGTTAATTTTACTTGCTGCCACATACTTAAATTTTATTCTGGTTTCATTAGGATTAACTGATATTCTACAAGATTTTATTAGAAATTTAGGTTTTTCACCTTTAAATACATTACTTATTATTATTGCAATGTACATCGTGTTAGGTTTTTTTATCGAAACATTATCGATGATGGTATTAACAATACCGATTGTTTATCCTGTTATTTTAAATTTGGGGTTTGATCCAATTTGGTTTGGCATATTGCTTATTTTGTTAATAGAGATGGCTCTCATTACTCCCCCTGTTGGTTTAAATCTATATGTTGTGCAGGGTGTTAGAGGAAAAGGTTCTATAAAAGAAATTATTATTGGTAGTGTACCATTTGTAATTATGATGATAATAATGATTGCTGTATTGATAATGTTTCCTGAGATAGTATTGTATTTACCAGCAAAGTTTAATTAGTAAATTATAAAATATTTTTTTAACAAGTTAACTATTATAGTTATGAATTGTTGTTTAACAAAAAGGAGTTTTAAATGTTAAAAGCTAAAGTAGTGAATAGAGATAATGTGACAGCAGAAATTAATTTAGATTGGGAATTTGCTGTTGCTTTAGGTTATACTGGGAGAGATCAAGAATCTGTTAATAGACATATTGAAGAATTAAAAAAGTTAAACGTTCCAATACCTCAGTCAATACCTGCGGTTTATTGGTTTGATCCTGAACGCATCTCTACCACAGATACACTTTATGTAATAGGTGATAAAACTTCAGGAGAAATTGAATTTTTTGCTGCATTTAATGCCAGTGATGAACTGTTTATAACAGTAGCAAGTGATCATACAGACAGGGAATTAGAATCAATTTCAGTTTCAAAATCAAAACAGATTTGCACTAAAATTATTTCAAATATTTTTTGGCGCTATGATGATATAAAAAATCATTTTGATGAAATAATACTTCAATGTTTTGTAAAATTTGAGGATAGTGAAGAATATATTCTATACCAAGAAGGAAAGCTCAATAATATTTTACAGATAAATGAATTAATCAAATACATAAAATCAGACTATTTTTATAATAATGAGAAATTTTGTTTTTTTAGTGGTACTATTCCAATCTTAAGTAGTGAGACTTTGTTTGCAAAGAAATATAAACTTCTAATGATTGATCCTGTCCTAAAAAGAGAAATTACCCATACATACAAAGTTATAGCGTTGCCTGATCGTTTATGATGTAAACATTATAGCTTATTAGGAGTTTGTTATAAAAAAATTTTTTATATTAAGCATAAAAAAATGATTTAGAGGCAAGTTAGTAAATATAATATAATATCTTAAAGAGAATTAAAAGTACTTTAATTTGTAATATTATGATAACTAGGATAAAATTAAGATTGAATAAGGAGATTATTTATTTATAATTAATACGCTAAACTTAAAAAATTACGAACAAAAAAAGGAGGATGTCATGAAGCATGTAAAGAATATTTTAAGTTTTATGCTAATGCTAATGTTTTCTTTAACCGTGTTTGCTGGAAATGTTAAGCTTGATTTAAACGCTATTTATGGTGCTACCAGTTTTCATACTCAGGGAGCGATGGAATTTGCTAAGTTGGTGGAAAAATACTCTAATGGTAGCGTGAAAATAATTGTTCATCCTGGTGGAAGTTTGGGGTTTAAAGGTCCAGAGCTTCTAAAAGCTGTAAAAGATGCTCAAGTTCCTATGTCTGATATTCTGATGGGTGTTGTTGCAGGTAGTGAACATGTTTTTGGAATCAGTTCATTACCAAGACTTGTTTCAAACTTTAAAGAAGCAAGAGCTTTATATGAAGATTGTAAGCCGCTTTATGAGAAAGCTGCATTGAAATGGAATCAAAAGTTTTTATATGCTGCTCCATGGCCACCAAGTGGTTTGGTTACCAAAAAGGAAATAAAAAGTGTTGCTGATTTAAAAGGGCTTAAAACAAGGACTTACGATAAGAATGGTGCAAAGTTTTTGAGAGAGCTTGGTGGATCTCCTGTATCAATGCCATGGGGAGAGGTTTACTCATCTCTCAGGACCGGAGTAATTGATTCTGTGTTAACTTCCACTGAATCTGCGAAAAATGGTAAATTCTGGGAAGTATTGAAGTATTTTACAAATATTTACTATGCGTTTCCTCTCAATATGGTGACTATAAATCTCGACTACTGGAAATCATTGTCAAAAGATCAGCAAAAAGCAATTTTGAAAGCAGCCAAAGAGATTGAAGAAAAGCAGTGGAAAAATTCTGAAGAAAGGTATTTTTCAGCTGCAGAAATACTGAAAAAGCATGGAATGGTTATAAATGATCCAACTCCAGAGTTAGTTAAGGCTATGGATAAGGCTGCTAAAAAGATTATTGAAGAGTTTATGAAAAAAGCAAAAGGTAAAGAAAGAAAAGTTTTGGAAAAATATGTAAAATGAAAAGAATATTAAGAATCATTGAGACGGCATCGAATATCGGTGCCGTTTTTTCAGCAATTTTTATGATTTTAATTGTATGTTTGATAGCAGTAGAAATTTTTCTTAGGGCTTTGTTCAATACGTCCACGTTGATAGCAGATGAATACAGCGCTTATATGTTTGTTTTTGTTGTAATGCTCGGCTTGTCTTACACTTTTAAGGAAAAAGGTCATATAAGAATTACTATTATTACATCGAGATTGGGAGAAAAAGCTCGAAACTATCTTGAGACAGTAGTTCTTTTTGTTGTTTTGGCAATACTTGTTTTTTCCATATATCATTCTGCAATGATGGTTTATGACACATATTCTTTGGATATGCGGGCGGATACGATAGCGGAAACGCCACTGTATATACCTCAAATAGCATTACCTATCGGATATACAATTTTTGCTTTGCAGATTTTGGGCGAAATTTTGAAAAAATTTATTAAAGAGGATGGTAAATGATCTCTGATCCACTAATACTTTCCTTTGTTATGTTTGGTATAATGTTTTTGTTTTTACTTAGTGGTTTGTGGATAGGTTTTTCCCTTTTTGCTGCTGCTATTGCAGGGATGTTGCTTTACAAGTTTAATTTGCCACCCACTATCTCTGTTTGGCACAAAATTGGAGCGTTGATTGCAAATTCTGTATGGAACAGTTTGGATTCTTGGTCTTTGACTGCGTTGCCGTTGTTTATTTTGATGGGTGAAGTGTTATACAGGACAGCTATTTCCACAAAGCTGTTAAACGGATTATTACCATGGCTTACAAAGGTTCCAGGGAAATTACTTCATATAAATGTTGTAGCATGTTCGCTGTTTGCAGCAGTTTCAGGCTCAAGTGCAGCCACTACAGCCACAGTGGGAAAGATTACGTTGGATGAACTTTCAAAAAGAGGGTATGATAAAAATCTTGCATTGGGTTCTCTTGCCGGAGCTGGGACTCTCGGTTTTCTTATTCCACCAAGTTTAATTATGATTATTTATGGTGTGCTTTCTGACACATCTATCGGTAAGCTTTTTGTAGGTGGTGTTATACCTGGCTTAATGCTTGCTGGTATGTATTCTACATATATAATTATTGTTACTCTTATAAAACCAAATGTAGTTCCTAAGGACGATGAAGAATTTTCTTTTAAAGAAAAAATTAAACGATCAAAAGAAATATTTCCAGTTTTATTTCTTGTTTTTATAGTGTTAGGTGGTATTTATCTTGGTTTTACAACACCTACTGAAGCAGCTGCCATAGGTGTAATAGGTGCTTATTTGCTTGCTATATTGTTTAAAAACCTTACATGGGAAAACTTTAAGACTTCTCTATTAAGTGCTGTTAAGACAACCTGTATGATTTCATTTATAATAATGGGTGCTGCGTTTTTATCACAGGTAGTTGGTTTTGTAGGAATAGCCAGGGCGTTAAGTGAATATATTGCAAGTTTAAATTTGTCACCTTATGTTCTGATTTTTGTTGTGGGATTGATGTATATCTTTTTAGGGATGATTTTGGACGGAATTTCCATGGTAGTTATGACTCTACCCATTGTATTGCCCATTGTTACTTTGGCCGGGTTTAAGCCATTATGGTTTGGTATATTTTTAGTGTTCATGGTGGAGTTGGCTCAGATTACACCACCTGTGGGGTTTAGTCTTTTTGTAATTCAGGGGATATCTGGTGAGGATATATCTAAAATATTAAAGGCTACATTTCCATTTTTTCTTATAATGATAATCATGGTTGTTTTAATTACTATGTTTCCAGAGATTGTATTTTATCTTCCCCAAAAGATGATTGAATGAAATAAATATTAAAAAGGATATTTGTTAATTTTGTTTTTGTTTTCTGTGGTGTTTGTTTTTAATTTTACTATATTTTTTATCTTTTAAATATAAATTATATTGCATAATAGCTGTTAATAAAAACATGATAATCAAAAAGAGCTGATGAGTTTTCATTTTTACCTCCTTCATCTTTTTTATATTTATATGATTATTAATGGTTAAAAAAATTCAAATTTTTATAAAAAAAAAGACGCTCTTTCTTTGTCATTGCGAGGAGCGAAGTGACGAAGCAATCTTTTTCGTCCACATCCCTCATTTTTCGCACATGAGATTGCTTCGGGTCTTACGACCCTCGCAATGACGAAAGAGAAAGTTGTCATTGCGAGCGTCAGCGAAGCAATCTTATTTGCCGATCATTTACCTTTTGTAAAAGAGATTGCTTCGGGTCTTACGACCCTCGCAATGTTCTGTGTTAAAAGTCAAGCATTTTTTGCACTATGTGTTAATCCTGCATGATAATCAGGATCATAAGGTTTTCCACTTTTCAATATCCCAAAAGCTTGTCTTATTAATTTATTTGCAACAGCAATTAACGCTAGCTTTTTAGGTTTCCCAGATGCAATCAACCTATAATACAAAGTCCTACAGCTCCTGTTATGCTTACAAGCACTTAATGAACACATAAATAATATTTTTCTCATATACGTGTTACCCCTCTTGGATATTTTACCTCTGCCTTTAATTGAACTCCCTGACTCATAAGGACTAGGACAAATCCCAATATATGAACTTACTTGCTTAGCCTTATCGAAATTTTTAAAACATTTAAGTTTACCTATTACAAGTGAACAAAACTTTAATCCAGCACCTGGAATACTACGTAAAAGCTCATATTCCACTTTAAAATTTTTCTTTATTAATCTCTCTAGTTCCTTCTCCGCTTCTCTAATCTTTCTTTGATATGTTTTTATCATGCTTTTGTAACTTTTTATTATTTCAGGAAATTTATAGTATCTTTGCATTAAACTTTCCAATTGATTACTTAGCGTGTTTATTTGATTATAAAAATCATCTATCATGTTTAACGTTAATTCTATCTTTTCTGAGAGTTCATCTGTAGGACTAAATAAGTATTTATCACCATAAATATAACCAAACTCTGCTATCTTTTTAGAGTCTGCCTTATCTGTTTTTAATCTGTTTAAATCAATACCTATAAAGTTTTTTATTGCAAGCGGATTTACTACTGATACTATACATCCTAATTCTTTTACTAAATAGGTTGCTAACTTTAAGTGATATACTCCTGTGTTTTCCATTATGAAAAGTGTGGTTGATAAATCTAATCTCTCTTTGTCAAAAAAATCTTTTTTAAATAAGTTAGTATTATTAGAAACTTCGTAAAAACTATACTTCTTACCATCATATACGCTTATGGATAAATTCAACTTCGATACATCAATACCTACCACCTTTTGATACTTATACATTTACTCACCTCAAATTTTTTATTGAGCTTGCTCCCTTTTTACTCTATCATCGTAAATACAGGCTTTATGCCTAATGTTCTGTTCTGAGTAAAGGGAGCCTAATGTGGGGATAACATTGCGAACGGTCTTTTTAGACCAATGACAATCATATCCTTCTCCACATTAGGTACTCTCTATAATATTAAATTAATTTTTACTGCTCGTTAATATCTTTTAATAATTTGCAATATACGATGACGAAAGTGTGGTGTCACCAGCGAGGAGCAAAGCGACGAAGCAATCTCAATTCACTGACGTATTATAAAAATAATCTCCAATTTTGAGTAATGTTCACAAAGAGATTGCTTCGGGTCTTACGACCCTCGCAATGACAAAGAAAGAAATTGAATGAGAGATTGCTTTGCTAACGTTTGGTAGTAACAAATAATATATATTGTAGTGCCTGTGCAATGGCCTCTATATATTTGTAGTGCCTGTGCAATGTCCTCGAGTAGTAAGGATTGTAGTGGTAAAGAATAGCTAGTGAATAGTTGAACCGTTTTAATGTACCAACGTTGAACATTGAACATTGAACTTTGAACATTGAACATTGAACATATAAGTGATAAAATGTTGATAAATCCTGTAAATGAATTTATAGTACGTTTATGAATAAAAGATATATTTTTATTGTTTCCTTTGTTACAATTATGACTTTTTCGGCTCTGTATGCTCCTCAGCCACTACTTCCAATTTTTTCAAATGAATTTTCAGTTACAGAAGATAAATCATCTCTTTTAATAACAATAACTTTAATTCCTCTTGCCATTGCGCCTCTATTTTATGGCTATATCCTTGAGAAATTTTCTGCGAAGAAATTACTGTTAGTTGCAACTGGCTTGTTGGCCTTTAGTGAGTTGATAATTTATTTTGCATCTGACTTTTCATTAATACTTTTGGCTAGATTATTTCAAGGGCTATTTATACCAGCAATACTTACAGCGCTAATGACTTATATTTCTTTAATATCAAGTCTTGATTCTGTTCAGAGGATAATGTCTTACTATATTGCAAGTACTATTATGGGAGGTTTTTTTGGCAGATTTATTGCGGGATTGATATCGAGTATTTTTGGATGGCGTTATGTGTTTTTATTTTTAAGTATGAGCCTAATTTTTTCATCTGTTTTGATTTTTAAGTTAAAAAAAGATGAAAAAGTCAAGGTAAACAAAATCAATTTGTCTGTCTTTAAAGATGTTTTGTCAAAGAAAGTTTTTTTGTACTATTATTTTTCAATTTTCTGTGTATTTTTTGTATTTGCAGCACTCTTAAATGCTTTACCTTTTCGCATGAAGGAGATATCAACAAATATTGGGGAGTTTAAAACAGGTGTGATGTATAGTGGTTATATGCTTGGAATTGTAGCTTCATTAAACTCTACCAAAATTGTTAAAATATTTAAAGGTTCAGTTAGAAATGCAGCCCTTGCAGGTGCTACACTTTATCTTGTTTCATTGCTTATATTGTCGATAGAAAGTAGCTTAATATTTTTCATAGGTATGTTTTTTTTCTGCGGTGGAATGTTTACCATTCACTCTCTTGTTTCAGGTTTTTTAAACAAGTTGGCTGATAAGCACAAAGGTGTTGTAAATGGATTGTATGTATCATTCTATTATTTAGGTGGAAGTATTGGATCGTTTTTACCAATTTTAATTTATAGACATTATGGATGGTACGTTTTTTTAATAACATTGGGATGCTTGATACTATTAGCAAAATTTTTCATAAAACGATGTTAATAAAAAATTGCATATTGTATACAAAAAAAGTCTTTACAAACAAAAATCAAATTATTAATATATTAAAAAGTATAAATGAATGAGGTGCATTTTGATTGATTTTACTGTGTTGAAAACAAATTTACTTAAAGGTAATTTTGAAAGTATTCCATATGAAAGGTTAAATCCTGATCAGTTAGGACTTGAAAGTTTATCGTCTGTTTTTTTCTTTTTATCTCTTTGTTATCGATATCCAGATAAAGAAATATATGAGAGGATAAAAGAGGCTTTACCTGTTTTTCAAGATTTTTTTGAAGATTATGTAGGGCATTTACCTGAGTTGCCTGGTCAGGTGGATATGGAAGCTGAATATGTAAGACTTTTTGTATCAAATTATGGTGGTGTTGTCGCTGTGCCTTACGCTTCATATTATCTGGAAGAGGAAAAGCTATTAATGGGCGAAACTACAGTTGCATTAAGAGATATGATGAACAATGAAGGTTTTGCTTTAAAAGAAGATATAAAAGAGGTAGTGGATCACGTATATATTATATTGGAATTTTGTTCTGGTCTTATAAATAAAATTATTGATATGAAAAAAAAGAATGAAAATTTTATAAATACTCTTGCTACGCTTTTTACCGTCTTGTACAATTATATTGGTAAGTATGTAGTTGATTTCTCAGATAAAGTAATCGAAGGGTCCAATTTGGCTTTTTATAAAGATGTTTCGGCTGCTTTAAAGGGATTGTTTCTAGAGTTAGATGAGGTTTTAGCTGAAATATTTGATTTATAATAAAGAGTTTTTTGATTGTAATAAAAGGCAAAAAATGGCTTTTTAAAAGCCGTAAAATAAGGAGGTTGCCATGAAAAAAACATTTGTTTCTATTTTGGTAGTTGCTTTAATTGCTATGTTTGCAACTACTGCTGTTTTTGCAAAAGCTAATGCAAGAAAGGGGAAAAGAGTTTGGAAGAAAAACTGCCGTCTTGCATGCCATGATGGTTCAAAAGCTGATGCACCAGCTCTTAGCCCAGTGAGCAAAACTCAGGCTCAGTGGAAGGCATTACTTCCAAAAATCAAAGAGTGTGCTGCAAACAGATCTGCAAAAAAGCTTAGTGACAAAGATATTGAGAACATGTTCCAGTATCTTTATGATCATGCTCTTGATTCAGACCAGCCAGAAACTTGTGGTTAAGATCTAAAAAGAGGCAGGGTTAAACCTTGCCTCTTTAGTAATATTTAGAATCCTACTAGAAGGGTAGTTTATTAAAAGGAGGTTGATTATGAAAAAGTTTTTAGCAGTTTTATTGGGAGTGTTCTTTGTAGCATCTTTTGCTTTTGCTCAGGATGTAGACCTTGAGCAGCTTAAGAAACAGATTGCTGATTTGCAAGCACAAGTTGATCAAATGAGCAAATTTGTAAATCAAAACACCAGACACACAGCCACTGATAAGCTTTCCATCAGTGCAGAATTCATGACAAGATTAGACAGTATCCAGTACAAAGATGTAAGAGCTATGCCTGATATGATGGAAGCAATGATGGGTGATTTTTTACAAGAGAAGTTAACTGATAGTAATGGCTATTTTATGACTACTTACAGAACAGTTTTTACTCCCGATTTGTTATTGGAAATGGCTCAGAATGATGCAGAAATGTATAAGGCTTTTTCAAATGTAGTTGCTTATTATAATTCAGAATATGGTGCAGGTATAGATCCTAGTGATGGATTAGATACTACAGAATTTCAAACATTTATGGGTCTTTTTGCAAATGACAGAACTTTAAATGCTGATGAAGCTAAATTAATGGAAAGAATGTTGGCAAACTCAAAGCCTAAGAAATATGATGCAAACAATGACTATATGTTAACTGAGAGACTAAGACTTCGTCTAAAATCAAAAATTAATGAGCATGTTTCTTTTACCGGTCGTCTTGTAATGTACAAGACTTTTGGAGATTCCACACCTATTCATTTCTTCAATGGCACAATGAGCAGTATGTTTATGGATAGTAATTCTGCTCAGTATCCTACAGATGACAGCGTAAGAGTAGAAAGAGCTTACTTTGTGTATAAAAACAGTATTGGTGATGTTCACTGGCACTTCTCTTTTGGTAGAAGACCTGCAGCATACGGTTATGGTATGGAAAATCATGAAAATGCAGTGCTTGGTGGTTCTCCTGTAGCTTCTATTATTCAGATGAACTTTGACGGTGGTTCTCTTGGTTTTAATCTTGAAGATGTGACAGGTATTCCTGGCTTTAACATCAAATTCTGCTATGGTGAAGGGGTAGAAGGACAATATGGTACGCTTAACTCTTTAAACTCTCAAGCAGATGTTAATGATGTTCATTTCTTTGGTGTAATTGCTAAACTCTTTGATAATGATGAATACAAAGTGGTGTATAACTATGCTCATGGGTTTGGTTTAACAGATGGCTTTATTGGTTTGACTGTAATGCCATTTTACATTCATGGATATGATAAAGACAGAGATGGTATTTATGATGAGTATACTTTTGAGCCAAATTTTGGTGGTTTTGTATCACGTGTGGAGCCAACGAGTGAAGTGGGTAATATCGATCTTCATACACTCATGGTTGAAGGTATTACATATGACTTTAGCTGGTTTGCATCATACTCAATGAGTAAGACTGATCCAACAGGGCGTAGTAAAAATCCTATGTACCAATTTATGGGTATGGATGAAATGATGGATGGTACTGGCCACATGATATGGGTAGGTGTTATGACTCCTGAGCTTCCATATACCGGTGGTAAACTTGGATTTGAATACAACCATGGTAGCAAATACTGGCAGCCATTTATGAATACCTGGGATGCTCAAAAGCTTGCAACCCGTGGTGATGTTTACGAAGTATACTATCATCAGCCAATCGTAGGTAACAAATTTTTCTTAACTACTGGCTTCATTTACTATGATTATGAGTATACAAACAGTGGTAACTATTTAGGTGAACCTGTTAAAATATCAGAGGCTACTGCATTCAATACTATGATGCCAGTAGTTGATAAAGTAGAGCAGTTCTATCTCAAGGCTACATACAGATTTTAATACTCCTGTAGGTTGTTAGAATAAAATAGATAAAGGCCGGGTTTTCCGGCCTTTTTTTGTTTTGATATCAATTGGTGCACGTTGTGTCATTGCGAGGGCTTTTAAGCCCGAAGCAATCTTTCTTTATTGATGTTTCCCCCTTTCACACAAGAGATTGCTTCGCTGACGCTCAGGGTGACAACATTATTTGCGTCATTGCGAGGAGCGTAAGCGACGAAGCAATCTCATTCGTCGACCATTTCTCCCTTTCGCACAATAGATTGCTTCGCTGACGCTCGCAATGACGGCAAGCCCTTGTCATTGCGAGGAGCGGATGCGACGAAGCAATCTCATTCGTCGACTACTTTACCCTTCACACAAGAGATTGCTTCGCTAGCGCTCGCAATGACGGAAGGGAGGTGTCATTGCGAGGAGCGTGAACGACGAAGCAATCTCATTCGTCGACCATTTCCCCCTTCGCACAAGAGATTGCTTCGCTGACGCTCGCAATGACAACATTATTTGTGTCATCGCGAGGAGCGGTAGCGACGAAGCGATCTCACCACTTGCGTCATTGCGAGGAGCGTGAGCGACGAAGCAATCTCATTCGTCGACCATTTCCCCCTTTCACACAAGAGATTGCTTCGCTGGCGCTCGCAATGACGGCAAATCCTTGTCATTGCGAGGAGCGTAAGCGACGAAGCAATCTTACCACTGTGTCATCGCGAGGAACGAAGTGACGAAGTGATCTCTCTCAGTTATGTCACCAGCGAGGAGCTTATAAGCCCGATGTAATTTTTTTTTGCTGATGTTTTTCCTTTAGTATAAGAGATTGCTTCGCTGGCGCTCGCAATGACGGCTGTTAAAGGTACAATAATTCCCCAGTAAAAGGCCCTTAAAAATCCCCACCTGTGTATGTTAACATCCTCCAACAAATACACAGGTTGGAGGAAATAAAATGCTGGGGGTAGAAATGTATTACACAGTAAAGACATTGTTGTCGCAAGGCAAAAATATTTCCCAAATAGCCAGGGAATTAGGGATCGACAGGAAGACAGTGAGAAAGATAAGGGACAAAGTGAAAGACGGTAAAGTAGAAACACCCAAATTTTCAAGAGTAAGTGTTTTAGAGGCTTACAAAGAAGAAATAATCGAATACCTCTCAGAAGGTTTAACAGCAGTATTAATCCATCAGAAACTAATAAGTGATCATGGTTTATCCGTAAGCTACAGTTGTGTGAAAAAGTATGTTAGGAAATTAAAAGGCCCGGATGGAATTTATGTCCCATTAATTTCCCCACCAGGCGAAGAAGCCCAAGTGGACTTCGGTTACATAGGTTATCTTTATGATAGCGAAAAAGGTAAAAAAGTAAAGAGCTGGATATTTTGCATGGTGCTATCTCATAGCAGATATAAATATTATGAAATAGTTAGGAGTCAGGACGTAGAAACATTTTTAAGATGCCACATTAATGCATTTGAATATTTTGGAGGAAT